>JBGSMP010000105.1:0-8039 GCA_041740105.1 Sphingomonadaceae bacterium | reverse complement strand
GGCCTGCGACGTGCCCGACAGATCCGTCTGCGCAACGCCGTCGAGCGTCGATCGGATTGTGCAGCCGGGCGCCGCAAGGTCGATCGAGCGTCCGCCGCGATTGGCGTAGGCGGCCAGCGTTCCGCTACCGTCCTCGGCCGTGACGGCGAGGACATTGCTGACGTTATCGCCGAGCTGGGCGGGGTAGACGGAGTTGGCATTTTCTGGCTTGTCGAGATCGATCCCGGCATTGCCGGCCGCAACCACGAAGAGCGTCGCGGGATTGCGTTCCGCCATCTTTAGCAGCTCTTCTTTCGCCGAGCCGCCATACTTGACGCTCAGATTGACGACACTTGGAGTGTTGATTCCGATTACATTTAGCGCCTCGCTGAATTGGGTCGCTGATTGCCGGGGTATGATGCGCTTACCAGGCGAGAACGCAAACATTCGTACCTGCAGCCATTTGCTGGCGAAGAGCCGGCGATCGGTTTGTGCAGCGCCACCCAGCACCAGCCAGGTGACGTGCGTGCCGTGGCCAGAGATTGCGTCAGGCGTGACATCCCGGGCAAAACCGTTCTCGAAATTGAGCGGATCGAGGGTCTCGCTGTCCATCGTCATCCTGGGGCCGATCGCGATCTTCCCGGTCTTGTCATCAAGCGAGAGCTCGAATGAGTCTACGGAGAACATATCGCCGAATCCCAACGTTTCGTCGTCGTCGCGCCACGCACCGAAAAAGCCGTTGTCGCCGACATAGGTCAGGACTGGCCTCCTGGGGCCGACCCTATGGGCCGTGGGAACTGGTGACCAGTCTTCTGACCGAGGCACTGGTCGCGCGCGGTATCGACGTCACGCTGTTTGCAACGCGCGACAGCCTGACTTCGGCGCGACTCGATGGCGTCGTTCCCGCGCCCTATTCCGACGATCCTTCCATCGACGCCAAGGTGTGGGAGTTCCGCCACCTCGCCCATGTCTTCGACCAGGCAAGCAAGTTCGACCTCATCCACAATCAGGCGGATTTCCCGGCTCACGCCTTTTCCGGGCTTGTGGACACGCCCATGGTCACCACCATCCACGGCTTTTCGTCCGACCGTATCCTGCCGATGTATGAGCACTATCAGCACCGTGTGCATTATGTCGCGATCAGCGACGCCGATCGTCACCCGGCACTGCGTTACGCCGCGACGATCCACCACGGCATTCCGCTCGATGACTTTCCATTCAATCCTGCGGGCACCGACGACCTGTTGTTCTTCGGACGCATCCACCCCGACAAGGGCGCAAAAGAGGCGATTGCAGCCGCGCGCGCCGCTGGTCGCGGCCTCGATCTCTACGGCGTCGTCCAGGACGAAGATTATTTTTCCCATAACATCTTGCCCGCGGTCGATGGTGTGGCGATCCGATATCACGGCGCGGTCGGCGGTGACACCCGCGTGCGCGCGCTGGGTTCTGCGCGCGCCCTGCTCCACCTCATCAATTTCGACGAGCCGTTTGGCCTATCGGTGATCGAGGCGATGGCGTGCGGCACGCCTGTAATTGCCACACGCCGCGGCTCGATGGCAGAACTAATCGAACACGGGGTGACTGGTTTCCTCGTCGATAGCCCCGCTGAGGTGCAGGCCGCCATCGACCGGGTGGGCGAGCTTGATCGCGCCAAAGTTCGCGCCCATGTCGCCGCGCGCTTCTCGGTCGATCGCATGGCAGACGCTTATTTCGAGCTATACCGGCATTTATTGTGCGTCCAATGAATGAACGACAGCTAATTGAAAGCCGCTTAGACTTTAAGAACGACGGTTATGTTGGCGAACTCAGTCACTTTCTCGCTCAAATTCCAAGAGCGGTGCTCCACGAGCGCAACGCTGTAAATTGCGATCAACGAATGAGCGGATGCGGGCGGCACCACTGGCAACCGCACGGTCCTTGCCTTCAAGTTCGGTAATCACGGACCGCGAGTCGCGATAGCCAGCACAGGCAAGTGTGCGGTCGCCGCTCCCGGCCCCAATGTTTCCCACCACAAAATGTGCAGTTGCAAGCCGGTTGAGTTCGCGAACCTTCCTTTCTTTGCCGAGCGAGCGGGTGTAGAGATCAACCACCGAGCGCTGCAAAGCTTCTGCTTCGCGATACCGTTTCTTGCTGGCGAGCGATTGCGCTTCGGCCGACACCAAACTGGCTTTGAAGGCAAGCAGCGCGCGGTCGAAAGGTTCAAGCGCGATGAGGCGATCGATGGTGCGGCGGGTAGTCTGCAAGAATGCATCGGCGTCTGCCGTCTTTTTTCCGGCAGACCCGACGCCGACCCATAGCCATAATATGTAACCCACAGATATTGAAAGAGCCGGTCGGGGTCATTGGGCGCTTCGGCATCTAGTTTCTCGAACTGACCCTGCGCTGCCTTCGCGAAATTGACGCCGCGCGCCAGATCGTCGGTGAAATAGCTTTGGACACTTCGGTAATAGTCCGCAAGGGCACGATAAGTTCGCGCATCGCGTGACACCCGTTCGTGGCCAGGCCAACGATTTACCTCGTTTCCGAGCCGATCTGCAAGCTGCCCGATTACTGGCAAGTCATTGTCAAGCACGGCGATTTCGAGCTGCCCAATGCGTAGGTCCGACTGTGCGATACGCCAACGTTCGGATCTTTCGCCGTCAGCCACCCTCCCCAAAGCTACTTGAGCAGTCGTCAGCGTCGCTTTTCCCGTTTTGAGGTCGCTATCGGTATGTGATTCAATCATCGCTCTCGCGGTCAGCGCCGTTGCAAGATCAGGGCCGACAATTGCAGGATCAAGCCTTGAAGAGCCGAGCTGAGCAATCGCATCGCTAAGGTTCTGACGCGCCTGCTCATGATCACCGAAGTTTGGACCGGTCGGCACGCCTTGTACACGTGCAAGCGAGATGAGCCCGCGTGCCGCCTCCAATTTGATATCGGCAGTTGCATCGGGCGTTGCTGCAAGAGCTGACAGATAAACCTGAGCTTTTCCGACGAGCGATCGCCGCGCACCTGCGTTGCCGACCGTACGCGCCAGATCGTCGTTAAGATCAAAGACCATATAACCCGCAAGGCTCCGAAGCTCGCCGAACCGCCGCTCAGCCTCTATGCGTGCGGCTTCGGCGCGGGTGTTCGCGACCAAAGTCGTGACGAGTGCGCCAAAAAGGAAAAGCACGGCCAGTGCGCCTGCACCAACGCTGATCTTATGGCGCCCCACGAACTTGCCTGCCGCATATCGCTTGCCGCCGATACGCGCCGCAACAACATTGCCGTCGCGCCATGCCTTCACGTCGTCGGCGAGAGCATCGACTGAAGAGTAACGGTCGGTCGGTTCGGTCGCGCTCGCTTTCGCTATAATCGCCGTCAGATCGGCGTCGATAGCGTCGTTAGGCAACCGATCCAGCAAAATGCCAAGCGAATAGACGTCGGACAACGTCGTCGCGGCCTCACCTGCAATGCGTTCCGGCGCGGCATAGCCGGGAGTCAGGCTAAGGCCCTCCAGCGACTTCTTCGTCGACGAAGCGGTATCAACATCCTCGACCGGAGGGCGGGCGATACCGAAATCGATCAGCTTTGCGGTGCCATCTTTTGCCACCAGTATATTCGACGGGGTGATGTCCCGGTGGACAATCAAATTCTGATGGGCGAAACTGACGGCAGCGCAAATATCGAGGAACAGCGCCGTCCGTTCCGCCTTCGACGCTGCGCTGGTCTCGATCCATTTGCCGAGCGGCACGCCATCAACATATTCCATGACGATATAGGGGTCGCCTTTTTCAGTCGCGCCGCCATCGAACAGCCGCGCAATATTCGGGTGCGACAAACTCGCCAGTGTTTGCCGCTCGCGCTGGAAGCGCTCGACCAGCGCGTCAGACAGCACGCCGGGGCGGATTAGTTTGATCGCGGCGACATGATCGAAATCGCCGGTCATCCGCTCGCCGCGATAGACAGCCCCCATACCGCCCTGGCCAATAAGGTCGGTAATTCGGTATGCGCCGATTCGTTCGGGCAGCCGTTCGTCGTTGATCATGTCGCCGACACCGCCAGTGCGCAGGTTCGCCAGCCTGTCGCCAGCGAGCATCGCCATCAGTCGCGTTCTCAGGGGGCTATTGATATCACTGTGCGCCTCTACCCACGCGACCCGCTCGCCCGGCGGCAGGTCGAGCAGCAGCTGAAACAAGTCGAGGACGCGACGTTCGAGCTTGGGGTCAGTTCCCGTCAATGGGATTGGCCAGCGCATCGGTGAGCCAGGCCCGTGCGGTTTGCCAGCGCCGCTTGACGGTTGCTTCGGACACCTTGGTTACGTCGGCGATGTCGGCGAGAGTCATGCCGCCAAAGTAGCGCATCTCGACAAGTTCGGCCAAATCCATATCAATCGCTCCTAACCGTATAAGCGCGGAATCGAGTGAATTCAGGTCAAACTTTTGTTCACCCTCGACGCGGGTGTTGAGTTCAACCTTGTGATGATCGCGTTTATTGGCTGATTTGGCACGCGCGTAATCAACCAAAATCTGGCGCATCAAAGTTGAAGCTAGCGCAATGAAATGCGCACGATTGGCAAATTCCATCCGGTCGAGCCCGATCAGGCGGATGATAGCGTCATTGATGAGATCGCCGGTCGAAAGCGATGAATTCGGTTCCGCCCGTAGCCGGGCTGCTGCGATCTGTGACAGTTCGGGAAGCAACCGCGCAACCAGCGCATCGCGCGCCACACGGTCGCCGTCATGCCATGCCGCAAGCAGGCTGTCGCTTGATCGTTCCGAATCCATGGAAAACCCCCGGTCGTGCGCCGAAGTTATGGCCATGCCATTGGTCGCGCAAGATCATTCGCCTGTCTGCCTCTGTGTCCCATCGCGGGATTCGGAAAGTTAAGAAATCGTTGATCCGTTTTCTTCCAATCCCGCGCTTGAGCCTTTGAGAGCCGGAAACAACCCGGCCCGGCGGGCGCGAACGATATTCACTCAACACGGGAATTTTGACATGCGTAACACCACCAGATTTTTGATCAGCGCAGCCTGCGTTTTTGCTGCAATGCCCGCGTCTGCAGCGACATTTGTGTTTTCAAGCGGCAATTATGTTCCGGGCACCACGTCGCCGACGCCGCTTTTGTCGCCAGACACGCTCGACATTACAACGGTGGCAAATAAATCTTTCAACGCTGTGACGTTTACGAATCAATCGGGAACCGTTAACTGGCAGGACGGAAACATCTTTCTGACGAGCGCTGCGGCGCTGAACAATCAGTCGCTTTGGAACATCACGGGTAACAACTCGATCAACTTCGGCGGCGGGATTAATTCGACGTTTACGAACACGGGCACTTTTCGCAAAAGTGCAGGCCTGGGCAACACGGCGATCAACACTGTTAATTTCGTCAACAGCGGCACGATCGACGCGCAGACGGGACGGATCGTATTCGCCACCAACGGCGCGGCATTCAATGCGGGATCCATCTTTACCGGTGCTGGCGAAGTCGCGATCGCCGTTGCCGCTGCCTTCAACGGCGGCTTCACGTCGAGCAATCTCGTCTTCGAAAACGGCACGTTCACCGGCACCAATGCCGCACTGACGGGGACAGCTGATTGGGAATCGGGCACGATGGTCGGCAGCTGGGAAATCGCCGCAGGGGCGACGCTCGACGTGACAACCACCGCCAACAAGAGCTTCAACGCTGCGACGTTCACCAACGATGGCACGATCAACTGGCAAGCCGGCAACATGTTCTTGATCAGTGACTCAAAGCTCGTGAACAATGGCACGCTGACCGCAACGGGCGACAATTCGATCAACTTCGGCGGCGGGGTCAACTCGACGTTTACGAACACGGGGACGTTTCGCAAAAGTGCAGGTGTGGGCAACACGACGATCAGCAGCGTCAATTTCATCAACAGTGGTACGATCGACGCGCAGACGGGACGCATCGTATTCGCCACCAACGGTGCGGCCTTCAATGCCGGGTCCATTTTTACCGGTGCTGGCGAAGTCGCGATCGCCGTTGCTGCCGCCTTCAACGGCGGCTTCACGTCGAGCAATCTCGTCTTCGAAAGCGGCACGTTCACCGGCACCAACGCCGCACTGACGGGGACAGCCGATTGGGAATCGGGCACGATGGTCGGCAGCTGGAACACCACGGCAGGCTCAACGCTCGACGTGACGACCGTCGCCAACAAGAGTTTCAACGCAGCGACGTTCACCAACGATGGGACAATCAACTGGCAAGCTGGTAACATGTTCATGATCAGCGATTCAAAGCTCGTGAACAACGGCACGATGACCGCAACCGGCGATAACTCGATCAACTTCGGCGGCGGGGTCAACTCGACATTCACAAACAATGGCTTGATCGAAAAGACAGCCGGGTCGGGGACAACGACGCTTGCGAACTCAGGCGTTACGCTCGACAACAATGGCACGATCAATGTGCTTAGCGGCACCATCGCCTTGCCTGTCGCTTTCACCAACGATGGCACGCTGGGCGGCACGGGAACCTTTACGAGCACCAATCTGACCAATGGTGGGACGATAGCCCCGGGAGCCGCCGGCGCAACGGGGACGCTCGCGCTCGCCGGCAACTATGCCCAGACGGCGTTTGGCACCTTGAGCTCGCAACTGGCATCGACCGGGTCGTTCGACGTATTCAACATCAGTGGCACGGCAGGGTTGAACGGAACGCTGGCGCTCAGCTGTATCCTAGGTTGTGCGATCAACACCGGGGATTCATTTGTCCTCCTGAATTCGGTCGGCAATCTGTCGGGTACGTTCTCAAACGTCACGACTAGCGGTTTTCTAAGCGGTTTTACCTACAACGTGATCTACGACTATGCCGCCGATCTGGTCCGGCTGGATGTCATAAACGCGGGCACGATTCCGACGCCGGGCGCCGTTCCCGAACCCGCGACATGGCTGATGATGCTGTTTGGTTTCGGTCTTGTTGGCAGCACCTTGCGGCGGCGCTCCGTGACCGGCATTACTGCAACAGTTTAAGGCCAACGCAGCGCCTCCCTCGACGTTATAAGTCGGGGGAGGTGCTGCAACACTTATGTCACATTATGGCCATTTGTTGGCCAACAAACGCCATTTTAGTGTGAGCCATTTGCCGCAACACCTTAGCTGAACAGATGGCAGGTTTTTGCTCTGCCGAAATCTTGCCCGAACGACCGCTTTGTTCGCGGTTGCTGCCTGTCCGCTTTCAGTGTTTGCTATGGGCGGTTCGAACGACTGTTGAGTTGTGGAAAGCGAACATTATCGAAATACCTTCGCTCCATCAGGCCAAAAGAACCAGACGGTAAGCGCAATGGCAGCGAACCAGATGAATACGACGGCAGCCAACCCCGCTTTTGACGTCGGCTTGCGCTGCTCAAGAGCCTTCGCCCGCAGGTCGGCGATTATCGGTTGGGGGATTAGCTTGACCGCCGCCCATATGCCGAACGGCACAATCCACAGGTCATCGAGATAGCCAAGTATCGGGATAAAATCAGGAATAAGGTCGATAGGGGAAAGCGCATAAGCGGCAACCGCAGCAGAGAGCGCCTTGGCATACCAAGGAACGCGCGGGTCGCTTGCGGCTAGCCACAGCGCAATCACGTCGCGCTTTAAGTTGCGCGCCCAAACTTGCAGGCGTTCAATCGTGCGAAGCTCACTCATCCGCCTAGCGTGGCGCACAGCGCTAATGTCCGCAATGTTGTCGTGAACGGACTGTCCGGTTTCAACATTTGGTTTTGACGGTTCCCACAACTGGAATGTTGTCGGCTGCCGTCGGACCGCTTCTTTTCCTAAAATCGGCGGGGCGACTTCAACGCAATCACGTTCGATGAAAAGGTCGGGACGCGGAAAACTAGTGGCAACCCGCCGCACGTCCGCGACATCAGCGGCTGTCGAAGCGCTCAAGCTCGTGGGCTATAGAAGCCTCTACCAGCCGCTCGTATAGTTCGGCAACGAGCGTCGGCGAGACGCCTTGCTCCCGTGCGACGCCTTGGACGTGGCTGATTACCGCCGCCTTCCGGGGCTCGTCTCTTACTTCTTCGCGGTGCCGCTTGATTCGTGCCGCAGCGTTCATAAACTGAAAACGCTTCGCCAGCAGG
>JBGSMP010000029.1:0-8037 GCA_041740105.1 Sphingomonadaceae bacterium | reverse complement strand
CTGCTAGCGCGGCTGGATGCGTCGTTACAAACCGAGGCCTGCCAGTCTCTTTCGCTATTTTCATTCATCGCCCTAGATGATCCGCCCGGTCGTGATGTTGTACGTGCGGTTCCCGCTGAGCTTACGGAACGTCGAGGACCTGCTGTTCGAACGCGGCTATGATCTCTGCCATGAAACTATGCGTCTGTGGTGGAACCGCTTTGGTCCGATGTTCGCAGGCGAGATCCGTCGCAAACGGGTGAACCGGATGCGGAATGTTCGACAGTCGCGGTGGCATCTCGATGAGATGTTCGTAAAGCTGAATGGCGAGATGGTGTATTTGTGGCGTGCCGTCGATCACGAGGGCGAAATCCTTGAGAGCTATGTCACGAAAACACGTGATAAGGCTGCAGCGCTGACCTTCATGAAGAAGGCGCTGAAACGTCACGGATCACCAGCGACGATCGTCACCGACGGATTGAAGTCCTATCGTGCGGCGATGGTGGAGCTGGGTAATGCCGACAAACAAGAGGTTGGTCGGCACGCCAACAACAGGGTTGAGAACAGTCACCTGCCGTTCTGACGACGAGAGCGGGCACTGCTGCGGTTTCGACAAATGAAGTCACTGCAGAAATTCGCCAGCGTCCACGCTAATTTCCACAACCATTTCAACCAGGAACGCCATCTCGTCAGCCGACAAGAATACAAATCACGACGCTCGGCAGCGCTGGCCGAGTGGCAAACTCTCATTGCCTAGCCGTTCGCTGATTTGCGGATCAGTGCGTCAACCAGAGACGAGTTCGCATCGGACTGACAGCACCCTTAGGGGACATTCCGCCGGCGCTCGCCAGCATTAACCCCGTCAGCCGATGTGCGGTTTGTCGTGAGCTGTCACGGGATGGGCAAGAGCCAGCAAAAGAGTGATCCCGGCCATTAATGTAACGCTCCATACGGCCCAATCGAGAGCATACCAACTTTGAGCGCGGCGTTGTAATTCGGGATCAACCACGTCTCTGTAGCCACCTTCTGTGATTTTCGCGAACTCTGGCTCCAGTAAAATCCCAGCTAAAAGCCCGCCCAAGATGAACAAAGCGAAAGCCGCCACCACAAGCCAGCGGCGCTTGGTCTTCCAGTTGGCAAACAATGCGATGATGAACAAAATGGCGGTGACGGGGGGAAGCGTTTCCCAGAACGCGCTACTGTCATAGCGGTATGCTCCCTCTAACATAGCGAAAGACCTCGGTGGCGCTTCCGTAATAGTGCTGACGAGGACCGAGATTGCGAATAATCCCCCACCGACTTGCAAAAAGCAGCTCGTGATGACCGCCATCAGCGTGAGATTGCGGACGTTTAAATGACCCATTTGACGTGCTCCCCTGCTGGAGCATTCTGCACACGAACTGCGGTAACGGCAACGTCCGCTTTCCACAACATTCCAGCCGTTAAAACCTGACAAAACGAGGATCAAAAGCCGACCGTCGGCAAGCGACAACATTGCTGACATGCTGCCCTTCAGTTTTTGCGAGTGGCGCGAGACTGTAACCTTGGCCAGACATCCCGCGAATTATGAGGCGAGAGGAAAGTATTGATCCGCAGCAGTGTTCTTTTTGGCTTCATAGTTGCCGTTCTTGCCATGCTCTACACGGCAGGCGCGACATCTGCTGCGTTCGCCTGTTCAATGCCATTCACGACGGCGGATGCGCCCATGGACCCCAACTGTGGCGACAACACAACTCATCATGATTGCGCGCGAGCCTGCGCGCCGATGTGCGCCGCCATTGCACCAGTGCTTTTAGAAGCGGACACCTCAGAACTCGCGGTTCAGGCTGCGTTCTGGAATAGAATTGTCTCGGTAAGTGGGTTGCGCATTGGCCCGGAACCTCCCCCTCCACGACTTAGGTAAGCACCCGTCACACACCAAATTTTAGAAAGGAGATCACCATGAAGAAGCTTTATCTCACAGCAGCAGTGCTGCTCATGTCAAGCACTGGCGCTTATGCCGCCGCACCCGGAGTAGTGTCAGAGGCTGTGGCGTCTTGCTGTGCAGCGCTCGCGGCTTGCTGCGAGGCCGTGATGGCCTGTTGCGGCTAATTCGCTAGTCGAGAATAGGGGGTGTCCGGTCTCAGGATTGGACACCCTTTCTCATTGTTTCCAAGTCCACTTTCCACTACCTTTCAGACATCGCGACGGCACCTGAACCGATGGCCGCTATCAGCGTAGCCATTTCACTGGTTGAACGACCGCAAAGTTCGCGGTAGCTGCCGAATCGCATCATGCCGGTTAATCTCCGCTAACCCTGCGTGAATTCCTGGAACCGGCCAGTCAGCTACCGATCCAGATCCAGCCGCAGAGCCACGCGTCGACGAGCGTCTGGTTTCGGGTAACGGAATTGGCGATGCGAATGTCCGGGAATGGGTCACGACCAACAGCGGCAGGATGCTACAGTTGACGCGTGCTCACACCAACTTTCGCGGCTCGGTCGACGATCAGTTCGAAGACGTCGGGCCGTGAATAATGGCCATCAACATCGAGTGCTGCGAGTTCGGCATCGCGCTGCCCAAGGTCGAGCGTCGCCACCAGCAGCTGCGGATCTGATCCCGCCTCGGCAAGCACGACGCCGTCGGGCCCGACGATCAGGCTGTCGCCGTGTTGAAGCGGCCCATCCGGCATCGCCCTGATGAGGTCCAGAGCATCGCCATCACCGCCAAGCCGCATCAAGCCATCGATCAGGTCATTACGGTGCTGGATCGTGCCGGCCGCCAGAACGAAGCAGCGACCCTCAAACGCATAATGCCGCGACGCGACGCGATAGCTGTCGCGGATCGTCGGCCAGGCCGCGACGTGAACGGTCTCCCCGGCGTGGTGCATTACCGCGCGTGCGAGCGGCATCCAGTGCTCCCAGCAGATCAAACTGCCGACGTTGCCCCAAGCCGCGTGGTGAACGTCAAGCGTCGAGCCGTCGCCGCGCGCCCAGATCAGCCGCTCGCCATGCGTCGGCACCAGCTTGAGGTGAATCAGCGGCGGCTGTCCCGGGCGGAACAGCAATTGGCTGTTGTAAAGGCTCGCGCGCTGGCGCTCGTGATCACCGACCGATACCAGCGTGCCGGTGCGATCGACCCACTTTTGGACCGGTGACAGCCGCATGTCGCCCGGTACGATCGCCTGGTCGAGCAGGAGCGCATGAAGGCGCTTAGTGCCGGGGTAGTCCCACAGCACAGCGCCGGGTGCTTCGTCGAGCCATAGCGGATACCCGCCGAGGAACGTCTCGCTGAAAGCGACGATCGTGGCCTGATGCTCCTCAACAGAGCACAGATGGCCGACCAGCGCTGCGATCCCGTCGCCGACAGCGAGCGGGATGGGAGCAGCCTGGACGATTGCGGCAGTGACGGTACGGGATGGGACGTCATTGCTCTTCCTTGAGATTTTCTTGACTGCGAAGCAGGTTTGCGGACGTGCGGCGTGGCTAATCACCTTTCGTGGACTTGGCGGTCAGTATACCGTCAGGATCTCGGCCAACGGTAGCTTGCGCTTGGCATATGCGGGAACCGTCGCGTCCTCCGCCGGATGACCGACCACAACCAGGATATAGGCTTTTTCCTCGGCCGGGCGTCCCAGAGCTTCGTTGAGAAAGTTCATCGGACTAGGAGTGTGGGTCAGCGTCGCGAGACCGCACTCGTGCAGCGCGGCAATCAGGAAGCCGGTTGCGATCCCCACTGACTCCGACACGTAATAGTTCTTCGTCCGTGCCCCGCCCTCGGCCTGTCCGTATCGTTGGCCGAAGATGGCGATTAGCCAGGGCGCGACCTCTAGGAATGGTTTGCTCGGATCGGTGCCGAGTGGACCCAGCGCATCCAGCCATGCCTCGCCGCCCCGGCCGGCGTAAAACTCACGTTCTTCTGCCTCGGCGGCGGCGCGCAGCTGTGCCCGGAGCGGTCCCGGCCCGATCAGGACGAACCGCCAAGGCTGTTGGTTCGCCCCGCTTGGAGCGGTGGCGGCCGCCGCGACGCAAAGCTCGATAACCTGCCTCGAAACGGCGCGGTTGCTGAATTCGCGGACCGTATGGCGGCGACGCATCCTGGTCAGGACGGCATCTGCCCGGGTCAGCGCCTGTTCATCAGATAAAGTAGCGCGATCAGGCAGAGGGATCGGCTGGTATCGATGCGTCATCTCGTGCTCCGGCTCACAGGCGAACCGCATGTTCGCCAAGCTTGAAGGCATGGAGCAGCGGATCGCCGGCTACAAGCGTGATGCGGCCATATCTAGCGATATCGAATCGCGCCGGAGAGAACTCGAATATCGCGTCGGCGTGCTTCAGGCATCAATCGGCTAAGCGATACGGCGCTAGTTGAACGTGGGCACGACGCGGAACGGCAGCTATCCCGACGCAAGGATCCTAAATTGCCAGCCGGCTTTTGGCCCAATGCCGGTCGTTTGCGTCCAAACGAAACGCGCTATGAACGGATGACCGCTTTCAGGATCGGCGGCGCAACGGCCCAACGGCGGCAAAGTTCGCGATCGTCGTCATTCCGGTTTATGGATCCGCATGCTGAACAAGTGTCGTGTTGATCACCGGTTGCGACTCGAGCGTGCGGTGCACTGGGCATTTGTCGGCAATGACCAGAAGGCGTGCGCGCTGGGCGTCGGTCAATTCGCCTTCGAGCCTGATCGACCGTGAAAGGACCTCGATCTTGGGCCGGCCCTCGCCGGTCGCGAGGCAGTCTTTGGAATGGCAGCGGCTATGACTGAGCTCGACCGAAACGCCGATGAGCGGAATCTGCTCGCGATCAGCGACGAGCTTGATCGTCATGGCGGTGCACGTGCCAAGCGCCGCCAGCAACAGGTCATAGGGCGTGGGGCCAAGATCGGTCCCGCCGACCTTGATGGGCTCATCGGCGAGGAAGCTATGGCCCGATGAGTCGACGATCGTCGTAAATTTGGCGTCGGTCGACATGACGCGGACCCTGCCCTCGGCGGGCGCGTCGACCGCGAGGGCTGGGATGAGATAGGGTTCGACCCAGGCCGAAATGATTGCCGCAGCATAGGCGGCGGGGGCAGGCTGGGTCAGCAGATGATCGGCCCCATCGAGCGAGACGAAGCTCTTCGGGTGCTTGGCCGCGCCAAAGATTTGCGCCGCATTCTCGATCCCGACAATCGCGTCGGTTGGCGCGTGAAGTACGAGAAGCGCGCGCTTGAGCCTCGCGAGTCGTCCGGCTTGGTCTTGTCCTTCGACAGCATCGAGAAACGCGCTCGACACTTCAAAAGGGCGCCCGCCGATAGTCACCTCGGCCTGTCCCTCGGCGCGGACCCTGGCGACCTGATTGCCCAGCTGATGCAGCACGTGCGCGGGGTCGAACGGCGCGCCGATCGTGACGACTGCATTGCATTCGGGAATCTCGCCCGCCGCCGCGATCACCGCTGCGCCGCCGAGCGAATGGCCGACCAGAATCGATGGCGCGCCGATGCTGCCGCGCAGATAATCGGCGGCGGCAATCAAATCGCTGACATTGCTTGCGAAGTGGCTGTCGCCAAAGCGACCGGCCGACTTGCCGAGACCGGTGAAATCAAAGGCGAGCGTTGCGATCCCGTGCTCGGCCAGCGCGATGCTGATCCGCCGTGCGCCGTGGCTTTGCGCGGTACAGGTGAAGCAATGCGCAAACAGCGCCACCGCGCGGACGCGGCCCGGCGGCATTTCGAGCCGCCCGACCAACCTGATCCCGGCGATATTGGTGAATTCGACATTGCGTCGCATGCATTCCCCCTCTCTTGTTTGTAATCGTTATATCTAGCACTTCAAAATTGCGATGGGCACTGCCAGACCAATAGGTTCTGTCAGGACAAGATGGCGGCGGCATCTTGATGAGATGCACGTGAAGCTCAACGGCGAGATGGCTTATCTGTGGCGAGCCGTCGATCATGAAGGCAAAATCCTCGAGAGTTACGTGACCAAGACGCGTGACAAGGACGCCGCACTTACCTTCATGAAGAAAGCGCCGAAGCGCCATGGCAGCCCCACAGCAATCACCACCGACGGCCTGCGATCGTACAAGGCAGCGATGACCGAACTGGGTAACTCCGACAAACAGGAAATCGGTCGATGGGCCAACAACAGCGTGGAGAACAGCCACCTGCCGTTCCGACGACGAGAGCGGGCCATGCTCAGATTCAGGCAAATGAAGTCTTTGCAAAAGTTCGTCAGCGTCCACGCTAATTTCTACAACCAATTGAAGCAGGAACGCCATCTGCTCAGTCGTCAGGAATATAAGACACGACGCTCGGCAACCCTTGCCGAGTGGAAAAATCTTTTCGCCTGGCCGCTCGACGGTTGCAGGACCGGTGCGTCATCAAGAGACGAGTTCGCATCGGACTGACAGCACGGTTTGCATGAAAGCAACCCATATTGGCACCTAGATGCCGTAAGCGGGAGCCATCCACCTCATCCGATAATAGAGTGACGCACGCGGTAGACCGTCGTTCGTTAATTCGTCGGATGACAGTCTGGCGATAACCTGGAACCCTATCTTGGAACGTTCGAGCGCCTAGCGGGTTAGCCAGTCTGATTCCGGTCGATCAGCCTCCTGCGCTAATTCGCATAGGACGCCGAGCCGGTGCTAATCAGCTGGCCGTAAGGGTCAAAAGGAAATCGGCAAATGCACCCGTTCCCAAGCGGCAGAATTCCTTGGCTACACCCGATTCACGCGGTTCTCCTCGCAGGCATGGTTCCGCTCTTCTGCGGTGCCCTCATCAGTGACATCGCCTATTCGCGGACATACGAAGTTCAGTGGGCGAACTTCTCGTCCTGGCTCATCGTCGGGGCGATGGTGTTCTGCGGTTGCTCGCTGCTGTGGGCGGTGGTCGATCTGCTTCGGCGCGATCGACGGGATCGGCGATCCTGGTTTTATGTCGGACTGCTGTTCGTCACGTTCCTGCTCGGCTTCGTCGGCGCCTTGATCCACGCCAAGGATGCCTGGGCGATAATGCCCGAGGGCTTGATCGTTTCAGCACTCGTTGCCGCACTTGCAGTCGCTGCCACCTGGCTAGGCTATTCCCAGATTCGCGAGGGAGCAGCGACATGAAGCGCACCGGTCTGATCACTTTTACAGTCTTGACGGCAATGCTTCCAGGCTGCGGCGACCAAAGCAGTGCCGTCAAATTCGGGCAAAGCCCCAGCCTTCCCCAACCGCAACGCGGCTTGTTGCCAAGCATGAACATCGCAAACCCAACGGGGTGGGGCGCCGCGCTTCCGACCGTCCCGGTCGGCTATACGATTTCAGCAATCGCCACTGACCTCAAGGTTCCGCGCCAAACCCTCGTGCTGCCGAATGGTGACATTCTGGTTGCCGAGGGCAAAGGCGGCGGCGCATCGCCGCTCCGCCCGAAAGACATTATCGCTGGATTTATCAAGGCGAAGGGAACGACCTCGGTCAAAGGCGGCAACCGCCTGACAATCTTGCGCGATCGCGATGGCGACGGCGTTTACGAAGGCCGCGCCGTCTTCGCCGAAAACCTGAATGCGCCTTATGGTCTCGCACTCGCGAATGGCGAGCTTTACGTTGCCAATCAGGATTCGCTGGTGCGTTTTGCGTATCGCGACGGCCAGATTCGCGCGAGCGGACCCCCCGTCAAGGTCACCGACCTGCCGTCGCAGATCAATCACCACTGGACCAAGTCGCTCGCCGTAAGTCCAGATGGCCGAATGCTCTATGTCGGCATCGGATCGAATAGCAATATCACCGAGCGTGGCATGATCGCCGAAGCGGATCGTGCGATGGTCTGGCAGGTCGATGCGCGCACGGGTGCGCACCGGCCATTCGCGACGGGTTTGCGCAATCCGACAGCGCTCGCATTCCAGCCTGGCATCAATCAGCTTTGGGGCGTCGTGAACGAGCGGGATGAGCTCGGGCCCGACCTTGTTCCCGACTATCTGACTTCGGTGCGCGAGGGAGCCTTTTACGGGTGGCCTTATAGCTATTGGGGGCAAAATGTTGACGCAAGAGTTCGGCCGCAAGATCCCGCGAAAGTCGCCGCCGCGGTGCGCCCCGATTATGCGTTGGGCGCTCA
>JBGSMP010000012.1:0-4710 GCA_041740105.1 Sphingomonadaceae bacterium | reverse complement strand
ATATCCACCAGGAAATATATATTTGCGCGTGAACGCGTCGGTCGCGCCGGGCTTGCCCATCCGGCCGATGGTGTGGAGCAGCATCACGCCGTCGTCCTGGAGCAGATTGGCGCAGGCGCGAAAGAAGGTGTCGAATTGCGGCACGCCGACATGTTCGAACATGCCGACCGACACGATCCGGTCAAATGTACCCGGCTCGCGTTGCGCCAGGACGCGATAGTCGATGAATTCAAACTTCACCTTGTCCGAAACGCCCGCAGCTTCCGCCCGCTCGAGCGCCAGTTTCAGCTGCTCCTTGCTGAGCGTAATACCCAGCACTTCGACGCCCGCTACTTTGTTCAGGTAAAGCGCCATCCCGCCCCAGCCGCAGCCGATATCGAGCACCTTCTGTCCAGGTTGAAGCGCCAGCTTTGACGCAATATGCGCTTTCTTGGCCAGCTGTGCACGCTCCAGCGTGTCATCCGCCTCAGACCAATAGGCGCAGCTATATTGCATATCGTCGTCGAGCCAGAGGCGGTAAAAGTCGTTCGACACATCATAATGATGCGCGACATTCGACTTCGAACTGGCCAGCGAGTTAAGCTGCATCAGCGGGCTGACAATCTTTCCAAGCAGTTTTTTCAGGCGTTTCGTATCGCCAATCTCGCCGCCATTCTCCCACGGATTGTTGCGCCGGATGATTTCGACAAAGCCCATGATGTCGTCGTCATCGACGGTCACGCCGCCATCCATATAGGTCTCGCCCATCCCCAGGCGCGGGTTGAGTAATATTCGGCGAACTGCCGCAGGCGAAACTATCCGCAAGGTCACGTCAGGCCAGCCGCTGGCGCCATCACCATAGATGGTGGTTGCGCCGTCATGCGAAATGATGGTCAGGCGGCCATGTCTGATTTTTCCGCGCAGCAGGCGGTCGAGCAACGACATTCAGCAACTCCCTTTAGTCTAGTCGGTACCCGTTTCGTTGTTACTATGGTTATAGTTACCGGCGCAAGTTTTGAACGGGCGAAGCGCCGTTCCTTCACCGCGCAAAACGCAAGACAAAGAAAACCAGCCCGATGACAATGAAAGTGTCGAGAAAGGTTGTGTAGAATAACCAGTTGTCTGTGCTGAGTAATTTTGCCGCCGCGTAGTTCAGTCCGGCCATCACCAACCCCACGCTGCCCATGCCGATGGCGAAACGGCCGGTGTCGATGTCCGAATAGGGCATGTAGCGCGCGAGACCCTTGCCGATATACGGACCGCCGCGCAGACCATCCAATAGAAAGAAACTTGCTGCAATCAGGCCGGTAATCGTCCCGCGCAATTTGATCCATTCATCATCAGCAAGCCACAGCGCAAGTCCCGCCGAAATGCACAGCATTACGATGCCGAATAATGCCAGGCCGCCGGTCACGTCGATTTTGGTGATACGCTGAAACGCAACCAAGCTGAAACCAACTACGATACCAACCATCGCCGCGGTTTGCAGGTCGGTCAGCTTGGCGATGGCGTAAAAAAGCAAGCCAGTGACAACATCGACTGCGAATGGTAGGCGGTTTCCCTTCGCCATGATCCCGGTTTCCAGTGGACTGGGACCATCACCGTGGCCTGCCTTGATACCCTCGGCAAAGCTACTGTGCTTGATGGCCTGTTCCCGATATTCCTCGGGATAGGCTGGCGTGCCCCCCTTATGGCTTTCATATACGATGACGCCATTCAGGCGGGCGACCAAGCCTGTGCTCCACCATCCCATATAGCCAAAATCAATTTCAAGCTCACGCCCGTCCGGAAGCTTGGTGACAAGACGATGGTTGCGGACCGATTCCGGTCCCAGCAGGGGCGTTACATCGTTCGCCTGCTCCACGCCGAGCATTGTCAGCATCGAATGAAGTCCGTCACTACGCGCGCGGCTCGAAACCGCGAAGGACAGACCGTCGATCGAGAACCGCCGTGTCGGATATCGCCACCAAATAAAGCTCATTGCTTCGCCTCGGCGGCAAAAGCCCAGCGCAACGTGCTGGCCATGCCGAATGTAGCCGCGTCGACCATTGGCCGTGCGAGCATTGAGCTGTTTAGCCCGTGCATCTTGCGCGCCCATCGCGGCAGCAGATCGGTGGCCGCCTGCGCCATGACGGCCTGAACGGGTATCGCCCGCAGTCCCGCGGCTTGCGGGTTGAGAATGATCTGTGCAACTTCGCGGGAGCGTTCTGTATCGCGCAGTTCGCTACGAAATTCGGCGATCAACGCATCGGCTTCGCTGCGAGTCTCGGGAACCGGATCGGCACCCAGCCTGCGAGCCACATCGGCGACTTCGGCAAAATAGGAGTCCTGATCGCGGCGCGACATTGAGGGTTCACCATAACGCACCCAGGCATTCAAAAAGGACACCGCCCCCGCGACATGAATCCACGCCAGCAGCCGTGGGTCATTGGCGCGGTAGGTCGTCCCGTCGGGCATAGTTCCGGTTACTTTCGCATGGATGCGATTGACCCGTGCAATTGCCGCCTCGGCCTCGCTGCGCTCGGCATAAGTCGTCAGCGCGATAAAGCGCGCGGTTCGCCGCAACCGCCCGAGCATATCATTTCTAAAATTGCTGTGGTCCCAAACGCCTGCCAGCGCCGCCGGATGTAGCATTTCGAGCAGCAGCCCGGAAACGCCGCCAACCATCATCGTGGTCACATCGCCGTGAACCCGCCATGCCACTGACCCGCGCGGCAGCAGCGCATTGTCAGACGGCTGCACCGGTGTTTCGCCGCGCCCGCGATCGTTGAAGACATTGCGAACCTGACCAACCAGCCCGCGCCGGATCGTTTCGACAATCATATGGCTCGCCCGATCAACCCAAGGCAGCCTGTTTTTCTTCGGCCAAACGATCCAGTTCTGCGCGGCTTTTCTTTTCACTGGAAGATTTCAATTGCCCGCAAGCCGCCATGATATCGCGGCCCCTCGGCGTGCGGATCGGCGCGCTGATCCCGGCTTCGAAAATGATGCTTGAGAAGCGCTTGATGCGTTCGGGGTCCGAACATTCATACGGCGCGCCGGGCCACGGGTTGAACGGGATCAGGTTGACCTTGGCTGGCAATTTATACTGCCGGATCAGGCTAACCAGTTCGTGGGCATCCTCGTCGCTGTCGTTTTTGTCCTTCAGCATCACATATTCGAACGTGATCCGCCGCGCGTTGCTGATGCCGGGATATTCGGCGCAGGCACGCAAAAGTTCATCGATGCCATATTTGCGGTTGATCGGCACGATCTCATCGCGAACCTCTTTGGTCACCGCATGCAGCGAAACCGCGAGGTTGACGTTAATCTCTTCGCCCGCACGTGCCATCATCGGCACCACGCCACTGGTCGACAGCGTAATCCGGCGGCGCGACAAGCCAAGCCCATCGCCGTGCATCACGATCTTCATCGCATCGCGGACATTGTCGAAATTATAGAGCGGCTCACCCATACCCATCAGCACAATGTTGGTCAGCATCCGGCCATCGGCGGTGTAATGTCCGAGATCGTCGTCTTCTTCATCGTCGTCATTGGCGACCGCCATGTTACCCTTCGGCCATTCGCCGAGCACATCGCGCGCCAGCATGACCTGCCCGACAATCTCGCCCGGCGTCAGATTGCGCACCAACCGCATCGTGCCGGTGTGACAGAAACGACAGTTGAGCGTGCAACCGACCTGCGAAGAAATGCACAATGTCCCGCGATCCGCGTCGGGGATGAACACCATCTCATAATCCTGCGCGTCGTCGGTGCGCAGCAGCCATTTACGCGTGCCATCGGTAGACACCTGCGCTTCAACGATTTCGGGACGGCCAATTACAAAGCGGTCGGCAAGCCAAGGCCGCATGGTCTTGGAAATATCGGTCATCGCTTCGAATTCCGTCACACCGCGATGATATATCCAGTGAAACACTTGCTTCGACCGCAATTTCGCAGCCTTTTCGTCAAGCTGCGATTCTTCGAACAGCTGCCGGATTTGCAAATGGCTGAGCCCCATCAGGTCGATACGCCCATCGCTGCGCGGAGTTATGGCGCGCGGGGTTACTACGGGGTCGATATGGCCGGGAATCTGCATGATGGCTGCGCATATAGGGTGGCCTGCTGCGAAATGCCAGCAAAGCCGCCGTTTAGATATGCGTAATGCTGACCTTCGTCCCTGGTGCCTGATCGGCAACGCTGACAACCGCATTCAATTGCGCGGCCAGCGCCTCGACAATACCGGTGCCAAGACCCGGCTTACGATCTTCTTCGTCTTTGGGCATGCCGACCCCGTCGTCAACCACGACCAGTGTCCATGTATTGCCGTCAGACCTGTAATCGACCTTAATCGACCCGTGCTGGTTTCGACCGGGAAACGCATGTTTGAGCGCGTTTATAACCAGCTCGGTCACCACAAGCCCGAGGCTGACGGACGTGTCCGGGTCGACGACGCTGTCATCACATTGCGCGGTGAGCTTTATCCGCTCCGGATCGCCGATCATCGACGCCCCGATACTAGCGCACAAATCGCCGAAATAGTTGCGCAGGCCGACATTTTCGATCGACGTCGAGGACAAATGCTTTTGCAACATCGCGATCGACATCACTCGATTATGGGCATCGCGCAAATGGTCGCGCGTCTCGCTCGACTGCACCTTGCGCGCGCTTTGTAGCAACACGCTGGCGATGATTTGCAAGCTGTTGGCGACGCGATGCTGAATTTCATGCAACAATAACTGCTTTTCGCGG
>JBGSMP010000006.1:0-5817 GCA_041740105.1 Sphingomonadaceae bacterium | reverse complement strand
GCGGACGGCCCGGCGCTGACGCTCGCGCGCAGCACCATCGCGGCGGGCAAGGCGTTCGTGACCGCAAACAAGGCGATGATAGCGCATCACGGGGTGGCGCTGGCGACCGAAGCCGAAGCAAAGGGCACAGCGTTGAAGTATGAAGCCGCAGTCGCGGGCGGCATTCCCGTTATCAAGGGGCTGCGCGAAGGGGCGGCGGCCAACGTGCTGACCGAAGTTTATGGTATCCTCAATGGCACCTGCAATTACATCCTGACGCGGATGGAAGCCGAAGGGTCGGACTTCGTCGACGTCCTCGCCGATGCCCAAGCGCTCGGCTATGCCGAAGCCGATCCGTCGTTCGATATCGATGGCGTCGATGCCGCCCATAAGCTGAGCATTCTTGCCAGTCTGGCGTTCGGCACACGCCTCGATTTCGGAGCCGTGCAGATCAGCGGTATCCGCCACGTGCTGGCAGGCGACATCGCGCAGGCGCGCGCGCTGGGTTTCTGTGTGCGGCTCGTGGGAATGGCGCAGGCCGATACGCATGGGCTGTTCCAGCGCGTCCATGCGTGCCTGGTGCCAATGAGCCATCCCTTGGCGCATGTTCAGGGGCCGATGAACGCTGTTGTCGCGGAAGGTAACTTTGTCGGGCGCTTGCTGTTCGAGGGGCGCGGCGCTGGTGAGGGGCCGACGGCCTCGGCCGTGGTGGCGGACCTGATCGATATCGCACGCGGCGAATATGGGCCCGCTTTTGCAATGCCCGTTGCCAACCTCGATGACGCGGTATCGGCCGATCCGGGCGAACGGCGTGAACGGAGCTATTTGCGCTTTACCGTGACCGACAAACCGGGGGTGCTCGCCGAATTGACTGCCGCAATGCGCGACGGTGGCGTTTCGATCGAGAGTCTGATCCAGCGCGGGGCCGCGCCCGATGGTGGTGTGCTGGTGGCGATGACGACGCATGAGTGCACTGGCCGAGCGGTCGATGCCGCGCTCGAACGGCTTGCCGGAAGCGTCAGCCTGGTCGGCAAGCCGATGCGCATGCCGATCCTCGACGTCTAATCGGCAAGCGGGCGCAACTTCACGCCGCTGTCGCCACCGATCGCGGTGCTGATTCCGATACCGACTTTGCCGCAGTCGGATGTCGCAAAGAAGGCGGTTGTGCCGCAGGGAGGGCGCGGTTCGCGGGCAAGGCCGTTGCGCTCGGCTGACACATTCTGGATGCTCGGATCGCCGGCTTCTTTCAGAATGAACGGCACGCGCCAGCGATCCGCGCGACGCCGCCCGCAAACGATAATTTCATTGCCCGCGCGTGGTACTGAACATCGTGGTTCCACGCGCGTCATCGCCTGATATCGCCCCATCGCTTCAGGCGCCTGCGCCATGGCCGGGGCCACGAGCATCGCGCCAATCGCGATCGAAATTATCGACTTTGTCATAACCCTCGCCTATCGCGCCGCCACAGACAGATAGGATCATATTTCGATGATAGCGGCAAGTCAGGTTCTCGATCGCGTACTGGTTTTGGAAATGGTCCGGGTGACGGAAGCGGCGGCGGTAGCGGCATCGACGCTCATCGGCCGCGGTGACGAGAAGGCGGCGGATCACGCGGCGGTCGAAGCAATGCGCGCCGCCCTGAACGAGCTTTACATGGATGGCACGGTCGTGATCGGCGAGGGCGAGCGCGATGAAGCGCCGATGCTGTATATCGGCGAAAAAGTAGGGTCGGCGATCGGTAAGGGTCCAAAGATCGACATTGCGCTCGATCCGCTTGAAGGCACGACGATCACGGCGAAGGCGGGTCCCAATGCGCTCGCCGTGCTGGCCGTTGCCGAGCATGGCAATCTTCTCAACGCGCCTGATGTCTACATGGACAAGCTGGCCGTCGGGCCGGGGTACCCTGAGGGCATTATCGACCTTAACAAGACGCCGACCGAAAATGTGAAGGCGGTGGCGGCAGCAAAAGGCGTGAAGCCGGATGAAATCATCGTCTGCGTGCTCGATCGTCCGCGCCACGAAAAGCTGATTGCCGAATTGCGCTCATTGGGCTGTGGCGTGATGCTGATCGGTGATGGCGATGTTGCGGGCGTCATCGCGACGACCGACCCCGATACGACGATCGACATGTATATGGGCTCGGGCGGAGCGCCTGAAGGCGTGCTGGCCGCGGCAGCGCTGCGCTGTGTGGGGGGTCAATTCAAAGGGCGGCTCCTGTTTCGCAATGATGACGAGCGGGCGCGGGCGCGCAAATGGGGGATTACCGATCTCGACCATGTGTATGATCTGACCGAATTGGCCAAGGGCGATTGCATTTTCGCGGCAACCGGCGTGACCGACGGGTCATTGCTTGCGGGCGTCAAGCGTCTCCGAGACGGTCGCATGACGACCGAAAGCGTCGTCATGCGCGCCTCGTCAGGGACCGTGCGCTGGGTCAAGAGCGAGCGTGCGAAACGCGATTAGGCTTCGCTACTGAATGCGGGTGCGAAACCGGACGGTAAAGCTGGGCTGTCCGGCAACCGTTGCGGCAGGCATCGTGCCGGTCGGGGCCACGCGAAGATTGGTTACCGCGCTGTCATAGCCGGCCGCATCCGGCACCAACGGCAGGCCGCCGGTGCGTGTCCAAACGACATTTGCCGGATAGGAAAAGCTCAATCCACTTGTCGGTGTCCCGTTTGTGAAAGTGACAGCGTTCGTGCCGACGAAGGGTGCCAGATTTACCGGAACCGGATCGTTGATGACGACAGTGCTGAGGTCGACAGGCCCTGTTCCGGCATTGGTGATCGTGATGGCATATTCGACGATCGCGCCCGGGATGAGCTTTGGATTGGCGGTGCCGTTTACGGGATCGGAAACGACGGTACTTGTCTTGGTGATCGTCAGATTTGCCCGATTGGGGCGCGGCGTATTCGTGATCGTGCAAGTGACGTTGTCGCCGAGCGCGGGCGAGACCGATCCGCCGATGGTAGTCGGCAAAACCGTCGTCGAAGCGGCATATGCGTTGGTGCACGCAATGCCCGACGTGTAATAGGTCAGATTGGTCGTGCCCGAGGGTGCTTCGGCAAAACCATAGGGGGTCGCGACAGTTCCCAGGAATTGCGGCGTGCTGCCAGTTGCGATTGTTGCGCCGGTGCCGGTCGTTGTGGTTGTCGCGACAGTCGCCGCGCCGGCGGTGATGTTCATGACGAACTGGTCACCGCTAAAAACGCGTGTCCCGCCGAGCGCTTTGCGCAACGTCAGGCGCGGCAATGGCGTATTCGTAAACGTGCAGTTGATGGCATCGCCATAGCTCAGCGCGCCGTAATCATAGCTTGTCGTCACCAGATCGACCGTCACCGCATTGGCGGCATTGCGGCAGGTGAGCCGTGCGCTGTAATTGGTCAGCGGCGACACGCTGCCCGCTGCCATTGTTTCGGAAAGCGTCAGGGGCAGCCCCGACGCCAGCGAGACAACGGCTGAACTGAAGGGGCCATTACTGGTTCCGGTTGTGGTGCCCGATGTCAGTGTGGTGCCCGTCACTGTCGAGCGAACCGTATACGTGAACTGGTCGGCCGCATTGATGCGTGAACTGACGATCTGTTTCGTCAATTTGAGCGATGCAAAGCGCACCGCGAACATCGCGCCTTGCAAGCCGCCCGCGCCCATCGTGCTCGACACCGTTGTCGGCGTCACGCTGCCGACGATCCAGCCGCCGACATTGCCTGTCAGGCCAGCGCCCGACGACGTGAAGGTCGCTGTCCCTGTGCCCGATGTCGCCGGATATTGCCCGCCGGTGATCGGCGGCACTTGGTCAAGAACCGTCCAGCCAGCGCCATTGGTCGTAAACGACAAGGTTTCGCTGTTGTCGGTCGATTCGGCGTCGGCGCCAACAAACATATAGGCAGTGGCGCTGCCGGCACCGGCGGGGGCCATGATGCTGATATTGCTGATCGTGACTGTCGACGAGCCACCTGCCGCCGTGTAGATGATCGGGTTACCCGGGATGCCAATGAACGCACTGTTGCCGACGGCCGCGCCGGTCCACGATGGGGCCGCGACGGCACGAAACGCCGTCGCATTCGCACTGGTCGCCCTGACGGTTAGCGTCATGATCGAGCCGTCGGTCAAGGTGAAGCTGAACGGCTGCCCCGCTATGCTTCTGGCAACGGCGTCGTTGTAACCGGTGAAATCGAGCCAGCAGTAGGTCTGCCACTCGGGCGGTGCCGAGCCTTGCGTCGTGGCGGGGGAACAGGTGTTGGCGTGGGCTGGCAACGCGCAGAACAAGACTGTCAGCGCGATCAAAGACCACCAGAATTTGCAAAATGCCACCACCCGCGCGGGCATAGATTTAAGGTCGTTAAGACATGCCTAATGCTTGTTAAGCATTGTCGGTTGCTTGGAAGCATTGCATGGCTTTTGCGATGAACCCTTTGGACGTAACCGCTTCGATCACCGGACAGGCATGGCGCTGGCGGCACGGCAACGGCGAGAGCGACGATCTGGTCGCGCAACTGCTGCTTGCACGCGGCTGCCCCGCCGACCGCATCGACGCCTATCGCGATCCGACGATCCGCGCCTTCATGCCGGATCCGTCGATCTTTCAGGATATGGACCGCGCGGCGGCGCGATTGGCAGACGCCGTGCTGGCGGGCGAAGCCGTCACTGTGTTCGGTGATTATGATGTCGACGGCGCCACGTCGGCGGCGCTGCTCATCCGCGTGCTGCGGTCGCTGGGTTTGAAACCGGCCGCCTATATTCCCGACCGGTTGATGGAAGGATATGGCCCCTCGGGCGAAGCGCTGGTGCGCATTGCCGAAGGCGGGGCATCGCTGATCGTGACGGTCGATTGCGGGGCGCAGGCATTCGAGGCACTGGCCATGGCCCGCGGGGCGGGCGTCGACGTGATCGTCGTCGACCATCATCAATGCGCCAATATGCTCCCCGATGCGTTTGCGCTCGTGAACCCAAACCGGCTCGACGAATGTGTCGAGGCGGCGTCGCACGGCCATCTTGCCGCCGTCGGTGTAGCTTTTCTTTTGGCGGCGGCACTCGTCCGTCACTTGCGGGCGCAGGGGTATTTCACCACGCGCGACGAACCGCGACTGATGGATTTGCTCGATATCGTGGCCTTGGGCACGGTTGCCGATGTCGCCAGTTTGCGCGGACTCAACCGTGCATTCGTCGCGCAGGGGCTGAAGGTCATGGCTGCGGGTCGCAACACGGGTCTGAACGCCCTGCTGGCGGCGTCACGGCTCAAACGGGCACCGATCTGTTCCGATCTTGGCTTTGCCCTGGGTCCGCGCATCAATGCCGGCGGACGTGTCGGCAAATCCGATCTCGGCGTGCGGTTGCTGACGACCGACGATCCCGCCGAAGCACAGGACATTGCCGAGGAACTCGACCGGCTGAACGAAGAGCGCCGCGCCATCGAAGGCACAGTGCAGGCCGAAGCCGAAGGCGCGTCGATCGGGAAGGGCAACCGTGCCGTTGCCGTTGTTTCAGGCGCTGGCTGGCATCCCGGCGTCATCGGTATCGTCGCGGGGCGCCTAAAGGAAAAGCTCGGCAAACCGGCAATCGTGATTGCCGTCGATGAAAATGGCGTTGGCAAGGGATCGGGGCGTTCGGTCTCAGGTGTTGATCTTGGTGCGGCCGTGCTGGCGGCAAAAGATATGGGTTTGCTGGTCGCTGGCGGTGGCCATGCCATGGCGGCGGGCCTTACCATCGCAGTGAACAAAATCGAGGCGTTCACGGATTTTATCGACGAGCGATTGGCGGGGGACGTCGCCCGGGCGGGACAGGACAGGGCGCTGCTCTTCGATGCCGTCGTGGCGACCGGCGGCGTCACACCGATGCTCGTGG
>JBGSMP010000293.1:0-10012 GCA_041740105.1 Sphingomonadaceae bacterium | reverse complement strand
GCCGCGGCGGACGACCTCGAGCGCGTCCGCCAGTTGCTCGACGAGATCGAGGGTCAGGAGGAAATCGCGCGGCTGCTCGACAGCGCGCGCGAGGGCGCCGCGACCAAGGTCTTTATCGGTGCGGAAAATAAATTGTTCGCGCTTTCGGGATCATCGGTGATAGCGGCGCCCTATCACGGTCGTGACGGACGGGTTGTCGGCGTGGTCGGCGTTATTGGGCCAACCCGCTTGAATTATGCGCGCGTCGTTCCGATGGTGGATTTCACAGCACAAACTTTGACGAGATTATTGGGATGAATGACGAAGAATTGACCGCCGAAGACGCAATGATTGCCGAAGGCGCACCCGCTGAACCCGATCCCGAAGAGCGTTACGCTTTGCTGGAAGGTGAACTCGCCGAAGCCAAGCAGAGCATTCTTTATGCGCAAGCCGAAACACAGAATGTGCGCCGCCGCCTCGAAAAGGATGCGCAGGACGCGCGCGCTTATGCCGCAACGGGCTTTGCGCGCGATATCCTGTCGGTGGCTGACAATCTGTCGCGTGCGCTGGATGCAATTCCGGTCGAATTGCGCGCGGATGACAAGTTCAAGGGGCTGGTCGTCGGCCTCGAAGCCACCGGCCGTGAAATCGAATCGGTGTTTCAGCGCAATGGCATCACGCGAATCGTGTCGCTCGGCGAAACGCTCGACCCGAACCGGCACCAGGCCATGATAGAAATTCCCTCGGCCGATGCCGAACCGGGCACGATCGTCCAGGAAATGCAGGCGGGATATATGATCAAGGACCGTTTGCTGCGGCCGGCAATGGTTGGGGTGGCGAAGGCGGGTTAGCAATCGTTTTTAACTCGTTGGCAATCTGGAGAAGCCGCCGACGACCGCTTTCAAAATCCTCGACGGACAGCAGTGTATATTGGGGAAAAGCGACGGCGTAGTCGGCAGCATTATGAAAGGCGGCAGTGGCCTCGTTGCTGCGGTGCACGATTGTCATAATGCCGTGGCCGAGATCATTGCGAATCCGCGTTAACGTCGCGATGTCCGCAGGCAGTGCGGCAAACCGATCAATTGCCTTTTTTGACAAACGATTATTTGCTTTCAGTTGCCCCAGCGCTTTCAGTTTGTTGCCGAATGGAATTCTTGGATCGAATTGCGGATCGTTGTTGGCAATAATGCGGCTCATCGTGGCTTCGACCCGCGCAAACGCGTCGAGGAACTGGCTGCGCCGCATGGAAAAGCTGTCGGCGGAGGAAAGTTCTTTGCTCTCCGCAAACTGGCTCTGCGGCGGCTGATGCGTCATGGACGATTGGCAACTTTTTGATTGATCCGGTCGATCGCTTGCCGCGCATCGTCGAGCAGGGCAACGACTTCCGCACGCCGGGGATAGTCCGCGGCTTTGCGCCGAATGACTTTCAGGTCGCGGAGCGCTGCGCGCATGGCGAGCAGGCTGTCCTCATCGGGCGAGCCGTCGGCGGCGAATGTGTGGGCCTGGAAAATCATGACCCATCACTGCGGCAGCAGTGGTTAACGCGGCGTAAAAGGCAGGACGGTTCGATATTGCGCTAGCGTCGGCGCGCCCGGTACGATGCGCTTTTCGCGCAGCAAGAAAGCGTGGCGGACAATCTCCGCTTGCTGCTCGATCCCGTAACGCTTGAGCGGCCAACCGGGTTTCAGGGTGTAGCCATAGCGGCAAAAGGGGTGCCGCCGGACGATAAGATTGATCCCCGACTGCTGCTGCCAGACATGCGTCATTTCGTGAATGAACAACCCCTGTTCATCGACGTGGCCTTCGCAGAAATCGGCGCAATAAAGGTCGCCTTTGGGGTGGAACCAGATATGACCGTCGGGTGCCATGGCGACCCCGCGCGGCTGGAAAAAGGCCCATTTGCGATTGTGGATGCGGACGCTTTCATAGTCGATGGCGTCACCGAAAACCGAACCGGCAAGTTTTGTCTCGGCAGCCGTCAGAAATCGTCCGCTCACTCGTCGCCCGCGCGCTTCACCACCGCATCGACCGTAATCCGTTCGCCGCTCTTGAATGTGAATATCATCGGCAATGTACGTGGCGGGACGATGCCGGGATTGACGTTGAACATCATGACATGCTTGCCACCGGGCTTGAATTCGACGCCAGCGCCCGCCGGAATATCAATCCCGCCCTCGATCGGCTTCATCGACATCATGCCGCCGCTGCCGGCCATGCTCTCGTGCATTTCGGTGCGGATGACGACAGGCGACGAAACATCCATCAGCCTGTCGGCTTTCGGCCCGCCGACAACCATGAAATAGGCGGCAGCAGGATTTTTGGGCGTCGTGGCGAGGCGCACATAGGCGTCATCGATCCGCAGCACAGGATCGGGCGCGCAACTCGCAAGCATCAGGGCGGCAAGTCCATAAAGCGGGCGCATGGTCGTGGCTCCATTTTCACACAATGGCCGACGTAGTGGTCCCCAAAGGTTGCGGCAAGCTCGATGCAACCTATATCAGCCAAGAACCAATCTCATGGGCACGCCTTGGCCTCTTGGCGAGCGCCCATCAAATCTACGGGGTAAATTGAAAATATGGCAAAAGTTATCGGGATCGACCTTGGCACGACCAATTCGTGCGTCGCCGTTATGGAAGGCGGCAAGCCCAAGGTTATCGAAAATGCCGAAGGCGCGCGGACGACGCCGTCGATCGTTGCCTTTGCAAAGGACGGCGAGCGCCTGATCGGGCAGCCCGCCAAGCGCCAGGCCGTGACGAATTCGGACAATACGATTTTCGCGGTAAAGCGCCTGATCGGGCGCCGGTTCGACGATCCGATTACCAAGAAGGACACCGAGCTTGTCCCCTACACGATCAGCAAGGGTCCGAACGGCGACGCGTGGGTAAAAGCCAGCGGCGAGGACTATTCGCCCTCACAGATCTCGGCATTCATCCTGCAAAAGATGAAGGATACGGCCGAAGCCTATCTCGGCGAAACGGTGACGCAGGCCGTCATCACGGTCCCTGCTTATTTCAACGATGCCCAGCGACAGGCAACGAAGGACGCGGGCAGAATTGCGGGTCTCGAAGTGCTGCGCATCATCAACGAGCCGACAGCTGCGGCGTTGGCCTACGGTCTTGAAAAGCAGGACGGCAAAACGATTGCAGTCTATGACCTCGGCGGCGGCACATTCGACGTGTCGATCCTCGAAATCGGTGACGGTGTGTTCGAAGTGAAGTCGACCAATGGGGACACGTTCCTCGGCGGTGAAGATTTCGATTCCAAGATCGTCGAGTTTCTCGCGGCCGATTTCAAAAAGGTCGAAGGCATCGATCTGACCAAGGACAAGCTTGCGCTGCAGCGGCTGAAGGAAGCCGCCGAAAAGGCCAAGATCGAGCTGTCCTCGGCGCAGACGACCGAAGTGAACTTGCCGTTCATCACCGCCGACGCGACGGGACCGAAGCATCTCGTCAAGGCGATCAGCCGTGCCGATCTCGAAAAGCTTGTCGAAGGGCTGATCACGCGGACGCTTGAGCCGTGCAAGAAGGCGCTGGCCGACGCTGGATTGAAAGCAGACGGCATTGATGAAGTCGTTCTCGTGGGTGGCATGACGCGCATGCCGCGCGTCCGCGAAGTCGTGAAGAACTTCTTCGGCCAGGAACCGCAAACGGGCGTAAACCCCGATGAAGTCGTCGCTATGGGTGCGGCGATTCAGGCGGGCGTTCTGCAGGGTGACGTTAAGGACGTGCTGCTGCTCGACGTGACGCCGCTGTCGCTCGGGATCGAGACGTTGGGCGGTGTGTTCACGCGGATGATCGACCGCAACACGACAATCCCGACCAAGAAATCTCAGACCTATTCGACGGCGGACGACAACCAGAATGCGGTCACGATCCGCGTGTTTCAGGGCGAGCGCGAAATGGCGGCCGACAACAAGATTCTGGGCCAGTTCGACCTGATCGGCATCCCCCCGGCGCCGCGCGGCGTTCCGCAGATCGAAGTCACCTTCGACATCGATGCGAACGGTCTCGTGAACGTTTCTGCCAAGGACAAAGGCACGGGCAAGGAACAGCAGATCAAGATTCAGGCATCGGGCGGCTTGTCCGACAGCGATATCGACCAGATGGTCCGCGATGCCGAAACCTTTGCCGAGGAAGACAAGAAGCGGCGCGAAGCGGCCGAAGCAAAGAACAATGCCGAGTCACTGATCCACACGACCGAGCGGCAGCTGGCCGATAACGGCGACAAGATCGACGAAGCGTTGAAGACCGAAATCGAAGGCGCCGTTGCCGAAGCCAAGACTGCGGTCGAAGGCGGCGATGTGGCGGCAATGACCGAAAAGGCACAGGCGCTGGCACAGGTTGCCATGAAGATGGGCCAGGCAATCTACGAAAAGGAACAGGCCGCCGCCGCATCGCCGCAGCCGGATGCAGCACCCGCTGATGACGGTGTGGTTGATGCCGAGTTTTCCGAAGTGGACGACAACGCGAAGGCGTAAATTGGTGAAACGAAAACCGTTCGTGCTGAGTTCGTCAAAGCACTGCCCTTTCGGCCGTTGTGTTGAGATGGACAGCGCTTCGGCAGGCTCAGGGCGACGGGCTATTGTGTCGCGGGGGCACTGATGTCTGACGATTACTACGAGCTGCTCGAAATCGAGCGCACCGCCGACGATGGGACGATAAAATCGTCCTATCGAAAGCTGGCGATGAAATTTCATCCGGACAAAAACCCCGGGTGCGCAGAGTCAGAAGCCAAGTTCAAGTCGATTTCCGAAGCTTACGACGTCCTGAAAGACCCGCAAAAGCGCGCCGCATATGACCGGTTCGGAAAGGCTGCCTTTCAGAACGGCGGCGGCGGGCAGGGCCAAGGCTTCGAAGGATTCTCGGACATCTTCGAGAACATCTTTGGCGAATTTATGGGCGGCAACGGTCGTGGGCGACAGGCGGGGCCACGGCGCGGCGCCGACTTGCGCTATGATCTCGAAATCACGCTTGAAGACGCTTTCCACGGCAAGGCGACAGAAATTAGTGTCGATGTTTCGGCGCGCTGCGATTCCTGCGACGGCACAGGCGCAAAGCCGGGAACGTCGGCAAAGCAATGCACGACATGCGGCGGCCACGGCAAGGTTCGTGCGCAGCAAGGGTTCTTCGTCGTCGAGCGCGCCTGCCCGACATGTCACGGCGCGGGGCAGGTCATTGCCGAGCCTTGCACGTCGTGTCGCGGCGAAGGTCGTATCGACAAGGCAAAGACGCTGTCGGTCAACATTCCGGCAGGGGTCGATGAAGGCACGCGCATCCGGCTGTCAGGCGAAGGCGAAGCGGGCGCGCGCGGGGCCCCTGCCGGTGATCTCTATATTTTCCTGCATGTCGCGCGGCATGGCATTTTCGAGCGCGACGGCACGACCTTGTTCGCGCGTGCGCCGATCAGTTTCACAAAGGCGGCGCTTGGCGGCAGCATCGAGATTCCGGGTCTGGACGGGGAACGGCACGATATCCGTATTCCTGCGGGCATCCAGTCGGGTAAACAAATCCGCCAGCGCGGGGCAGGGATGCCGGTCCTCAACGCGCGTGGTGCGGGCGATCTTGTCATTCAGGTGGAGGTCGAGACGCCCACCAAGCTGACGGCGAAGCAGAAGGAATTGCTTGAAGCGTTTCGTGACACCGAAACGGGCGAGGAGTGCCCGAAGTCATCTGGCTTCTTTGACAAATTGCGGTCGGTGTTTGACGATATCGTTTGAATGGATAGGGGATAACTCATGCGGCGCGTTTTTCTCACACTGACGGCCTTGCTTTCGACCTCCTGCGCGGTGGCGCAGCAGCCCGAAGTCACGATCAAAGTTGAACAGATCGCGCCGGGGGTTGCCGTGTTGTTCGGGCAAGGCGGCAATATCGGCCTGTCTTATGGCGAAGACGGCAATGTTCTGATCGATGACCAATTCGCGCCACTCACGCCGAAAATTCTCGCAGCCGTTGCGACCGTCGATCCCGATCCGGTCAAGTTCCTGATCAATACCCACTGGCATTACGATCATACCGGCGGGAACGAGAACCTTGGAAAGACCGGAACGGTTATCATGGCACACGACAATGTCCGGGTGCGAATGGCCAGCCCGCAAACGCGCGGCGATCGCACGACACCCCCTTCGCCGAACGTGGCTCTGCCAGTGGTGACTTATGCCGACGGCCTGTCGCTCCATTTAAACGGCGATGAAATCCGTACTGTGCACGTGCCTCATGCACACACCGATGGTGATTCATTCGTGATGTGGAAGAAGGCCAATGTGGTCCACATGGGCGATCTGTTTTTCAACAAAGTCACGTTGCCGTTTATCGATCTTGCCTCAGGCGGGGATGTCCGCGGTGTGGTCGCTGCGGCTGAAAAAGCATTGGCAATGACAAATGCCGATACAAAGTTCATTCCCGGACACGGGCCGATGGCAACGCGCGCCGACCTGATCGCTTATCGCGATATGATAAAGGCCGTGATGACCAGCGTTGCAAGTGGCATAAAAGCGAAGCGAACGCTTGCGCAGATCCAGGCAACAAAGCCTGCCGCCAAATATGAAGTGCCCGGAGCCTTCATCAGCGGCGATGCTTTCGTCAAAGCGGTATATGAAAGCCTAAGCCAACCTGAAGTCGCTCACAGAACACAGCGTTAACGCCCTGCTTTTGGCTCCTCCGATCGGTCGGAGGAGCCATAGCCGGGACGTTCATCATCCCGCAAAAATCGCGGCGAGGAGCAATATCTGCGCGCCAACCGCTGTGACAGTGAATACGGCGCCTTCGAATGTGCGCATGACGGAGGTTCCTTTCTAAAGCGCCACAGAAATGTGTCGCGCGAAACTCCTAGTCCCCCGGTGTGAATTCACAATCGCAAGCTTTGCGCCAGCAATTGCAGTTTTTGCAACGAAGATATGACGACATTGGTGCCGTTAGTCGGCGAATTGCTCAGCCGAATACGCGGTCGAAAATCGTATCCACATGTTTGAAATGATAGCCGAGGTCGAACTTATCTTCGATTTCGGCAGCGGTCAGGTGGGCAGCCACATCGGCATCCGCCTTCAGCAATTCCATCAGCGAAAGTGCGCCGTCCGAGTCCCAGACTTGCATCGCGTTGCGCTGGACGGCGGTGTAGGCCGCCTCTCTGCTCATGCCCGCCTGCGTCAGCGCGAGCAGGACACGTTGCGAATGGACAAGGCCGCCCATCCGATCGAGATTTTTCTGCATACGCGCCGGGTAAACCAGAAGTTTGTCGATCACGCCGGTAAGCCGCGAGAGCGCGAAATCGAGCGTGATTGTCGCATCGGGGCCGATCATCCGTTCGACCGAAGAATGCGAAATATCGCGCTCATGCCAAAGTGCTACATTTTCCAGCGCAGGAACGACGGCACTGCGCACCATCCGTGCGAGTCCGGTCAGGTTCTCGGTGAGCACCGGATTGCGCTTGTGCGGCATCGCGGACGAACCCTTCTGGCCGGGCGCAAAATATTCCTCGGCTTCGAGAACTTCGGTCCGCTGAAGATGTCGGATTTCGGTCGCGAGACGTTCTATCGATCCGGCGATAACGCCCAAGGTTGCAAAAAACATGGCGTGACGGTCACGCGGGATCACCTGCGTCGAAACGGGTTCGACAGAGAGACCCATTTTCTCGGCGACATGCGCTTCGACGCGCGGGTCGATATTCGCAAATGTGCCAACCGCCCCCGAGATCGCGCACGTCGCAATGTCTGCCCGCGCGGTGACGAGGCGTGCGCGGCTGCGGGCAAATTCGGCGTAAGCCTGCGCCAGTTTCAGGCCAAATGTCACCGGCTCCGCATGAATACCGTGACTCCGGCCGATCGTCGGCGTCATCTTGTGCTCGATCGCGCGGCGTTTGATCACGACAAGCAAGGCGTCGATATCCGTAATGAGCATATCGGCGGCGCGCATCAGTTGCACGGCAAGTGCAGTATCCAGCACGTCCGAACTGGTCATCCCCTGATGCAAGAAGCGCGCTTCCTCGCCGACATGGTCGGCAACCCACGTCAGGAATGCAATGACATCGTGCTTAGTGACCGCTTCAATCGCATCGATCGCGGCGACGTCGATTGGTGGATTGGTCGCCCACCATGCCCACACGGCTTTGGCAGCGCTGTCTGGAACAACACCCAACGCAGCCATGGCATCGAGTGCATGCGCTTCGATTTCGAACCATAGCCGGAAGCGGGTTTCGGCAGACCAGAGGGCCACCATGGCGGGACGGGAATAGCGTTCGATCATGCCGCTGCGCCTAGCAGGGACCAAGCGATGCGACAACGCGGTCGGTGGAGCAACGCAGCAGCGTTTGGACAGTTGTCTGATCAGTGGCGCAACTGCCGCCACTGTGTTGATTATACGATTCGGAGATTACCAATGACACGCAATTTAATTGCCGTCGGCATGATCGCCTTTGCGACCCCGGCATTTGCCCAGATGACACCGGCCACACCGGCTACAGCGTCGGCGCCAACTGCCGATAGTACTGCCCCCGCCGCCGCTGCGCCTTCCGACCCAAAAGCGATCATCGCTGCGGAATTTCCGAGTTATGACAAGGATAGCGACGGCTCGCTGGTCCGCGCCGAATTCGATACATGGATGACAGCGCTGAAGGAAAAATCGGGCGACAGCGCGATGAAGCCAGCCGAAAAAACGTCATGGCTGAAATCGGCTTTCACCACGGCCGACAAGGATAAAAGCCAGGGCGTTACACTTGCCGAACTGACGGAATACCTGACAGCGGCTGGTTAAGCTGCACGGGTCGCAAGGCGGGCCTCTCTGAAAAAGGGAGGCCCGTTTGCTATTTGGCTTTGGTTGTCTCGAGAGCCTTCGCCATATTGATGGCGTCAAGGATTTTGGCGCCCGCCATAAACACAGCACCGCTACATGCGGCGAAGAGAAGCCAGCCGCCGAAACCGGGGTAGGCCGCAAGATACATCTTCCCACGCTCCATTGCGCCGGTCGCGAGCGCAAATATGATCAGATAAGCTTCCCATTTGGTCTTGATCACGAACAAGCGACCGATATTTTTCAACATGCAAATATTAACGCAAGGACTGCGCCAGCGGCAGAAATGCGCAATTGCGCGTTATCGGGTCAGGTAAATTGTTAATTAACCCGACAGTTCGGAGAGTTTCAATTCGGCGAGCAACGCTGTCCGCGCTGCTGCGACGTCGGTCCACAACGTCGAGTTGGCAAGATCGCCCGGCGCGATTGTTTCCGGCCAGTGGCGCGTGACGACATCGGCGATGTCATCGAGTTTGGCTTCGTCGATCAAAAACCGCGGATCGATCGTCGCCGGATCAGCAACCACGCGCAGGCGAAGGCACGCAGGTCCGCCGCCGTTCGCCATTGATTCACGCACATCGACGGGGATGGCGGCACGGATCGGGCCATTCCCGGCAATATGGGCATCAAGCCACGCACGGACGGCGGGATTTTCGGACGCTTCGGTCGGCAGGATCAGTGCCATGCCACCCACTGGCAACGTAACCAGCTGCGCGTTGAACAAGTAACTCGAAATGGCATCGCCGAGAGATACCGCGCTGGCAGGCACTTCGACGATTTCGACGTCGGGAAATCGTTTTCGCAGTTCCTCATAAAATTCGTGCTTATTTTCGAAAGCCTGCTCATGCGCAAACAAGACGCGCTCGTTGGCAACGGCAACGACATCGTTGTGAAAGGCACCCGCGGCAATGGCGTCGGTCGATTGCTGGACGAAAAGCGCGTCCTTTATCCGGTGGCGACGGGCGATGGCGTGTGATGCTGCGATATGCTGGCGCGCCGGATAGGGGCCGCCGGCGACACCATAGACAAAGATCTCCACGCCCGCGCTTGCGTGATCGGCGCACAGGCGCATGTGGTTTGCGGCGCCTTCATCGCCGAACGGTGGCGCAATCGGCCCATGTACGGCAAAGGCTTCATGCGCGAAAACCGTTTGCAGCTGTCGCAATGTGCCGCGCCATTCATGGCTGCGGTGCGGCATGGTGACGAGGTTTGCGACAGTGAGGTGGCAGCGGCCATCGGCGGTATCCGGGGCA
>JBGSMP010000259.1:0-4017 GCA_041740105.1 Sphingomonadaceae bacterium | reverse complement strand
CCGACGCGCGCGCCTTGCGGCACTCCCCGGCCCGGTCCTCCGTCCGGTTCGGCCCGGTGATCTCCGTGCATTGCCAGCTGACACAGTCGTCACCGAATCAGCGCAGGCGCCCTATCGACTTCCCGTCATCGGCCAGATCGTGACGGGCCTTGGCGAAATTTCCGAAACCGGCGTCCGCGCGCGCGGCCTTACGATTGCCACGCAACCTTCGGCACAGGTTGTCGCGCCAACCGGCGGGCGGATCGCCTTTGCCGGCCCCTATCGCGGGTTTGGCAACATCGTCATCATCGATCACGGGCGCGGGTGGACGACATTGCTGACCAGCCTCGCTGGACTTGATGTGAAAGTCGGCGACATCGTCGACCAGGGGTCTCCGGTCGGTCGCACAGGGCCCGCTCGACCGACCGTCACCGTCGAATTGCGCCGTGCAGGACAGCCGGTCGATATTACCCGGCTGATCGGTTAACCACCGGGACTAGCGTTTGGCCCTTGATTTGCGATATGCCAGACTAAATTTAGGAATAACCATGGCACGATTCCACGCCCGCCCCTTGCTGACCGTCTGTGCGATTGCGCTTGTGCCCGCGGCAACCGCCGGGCTTGCGGCTGCGGACGTGTCGGCTTTCCCCGAAATGGATGCGTTTCTGTCCGTCTACGAGCGCGTGCGCGCCGATTATGTCGAAAAGGTCGACGACAAAAAGCTGATCAAAGGCGCGATCGACGGGATGCTCGCGAGTCTCGACCCGCACTCCTCCTATCTCGACGCGCGCGATTTCAACCAGATGCGCATCCAGACCGACGGCAATTATGGTGGGCTTGGGCTGACCGTCACGCTCGAAGACGGCGCCGTCAAAGTCATCGCCCCAACCGAGGACAGTCCCGGTTTCCGCGCCGGTATCAAGGCCGGCGACTATATCACGCATCTGAACGGCAGCCTGATTTTCGGCGGCACGCTTGACGAAGCGGTCGACCAGATGCGCGGCAAGCCGGGGACGTCGATCAAGCTGACGCTGGTACGCGCCGGTCGCGACAAGCCATTCGACGTAACGCTGACGCGCGAAATCATCGACCTGAAGCCCGTCAAATGGGAAGTGAAGGGCGAGGTCGGTTATATCAATATCAACGGGTTTTCGAAAGGCACCGGGGCCAATGTCCGCGCCGCGCTGATCGGCATCGACAAGGCGCTCGGCAAGCGGCCGCTCGGCTATGTGGTCGATCTCCGGTCGAACCCCGGCGGCTTGCTCGACGAAGCTGTCGAAATTTCGGACGCTTTTATCGACAGCGGCGAAATCGTGTCGCAGCGCGGGCGCGACCGGCGCGATAATGAACGCTATTTTGCAAAGAAAGGCGATTTTGCCAACGGCCTGCCGATTGTCGTCCTGATCGATGCTGGGTCAGCCTCGGCTGCCGAAATCGTGGCGGGCGCGTTGCAGGATCACCATCGCGGGCTGGTCATGGGTGAACGCAGTTTCGGCAAGGGATCGGTCCAGACGCTGCTGCAACTCGACGACACGACTGCACTGCGCCTGACGACCGCACGCTATTACACGCCGTCGGGCAAGAGCGTGCAGGAAGGCGGGATCGAGCCCGACATCATCGTGCCGCAGCTGAGCGACCCCGATTACAAAAGCCGTCCGCGTTTCCGCGAGGCCGATCTGCGCAAGCATCTGATTAATGAAGCCAAGGTCGATAATTCGGTGCTCGAGGATGACACCAAGCCCGATCCGCGCTTCACGGCAACGGCGGAGCAGTTGAAGGCCAAGGGTATAACCGATTTCCAGCTGAATTATGCGCTCGAAACCATTGCGCGGCTGGCCAAATCGCCGGCGCCGCAGGTGGCATCGCGGCGTTGAAAAGCCAATCGCTAACGCGCGCCAATATTGTCGCCCTCGTGTTGCCGGCGACATTGATGGCGGGGGCGCTGGGCTCGCAATATCTCGGCAAGCTGTATCCGTGCGAAATGTGTTACTGGCAACGCTGGCCGCATGAAGCCGCGATCGGACTCGCGATCCTCGCATTTTTCGTCAAGCCATCCGCACGCACGATTCTGGTTTTGCTCGCAGCCATATCGATTGCCGTTTCCGGCGCGATCGGCGTTTTTCATGCCGGTGTCGAATATGGCTGGTGGGAGGGGCTGACGGCGTGCACCAACACGGCCGCGGGCGGCAGTCTCGCCGACATCATGAATGCACCGCTCGTCCGCTGTGATGTGCCGCAATGGACGTTCGCGGGAATTTCGCTTGCCGGGTTCAACGCGCTCTTCTCAATCGCAGGCGGCGTCACCATCTTGGCGTTGCTGAGGAGAGCATCATGAGGCCCGAAATCGATTCGATGATCCGCGTCAACCAAGCTGGCGAATATGGTGCCACGCGCATTTATGCCGGACAACTGGCGATCATGAACCCGCGTTCGCCGATGGCTCGCGAGATTGCGCGGATGGCAGCGCAGGAACAGCGCCACCGCGAAACCTTCGACCGGATGATGACGCAGCGGCGCGTCCGCCCGACCCTGCTGGCGCCATTCTGGAATATCGCCGGCTACGGCCTCGGCATGGCAACAGCGCTGATCGGACCTGAAGCCGCGATGGCCTGCACGGTTGCCGTCGAAACCGAAATCGACCGGCATTATGGCGAGCAGCTCGTCGAAATTGGCGATTCCGATCCGGAGCTGTCAGCAGCCGTGGCCGACTTTCAGGCCGAAGAAGTCGAGCATAAGGAAATCGCTCTGGCTGCGGGTGCCGAGCGCGCACCTGCATTCCCGGTCATGTCGGCGGCCATCCGTTTCGGCTGCCGCGCCGCAATTGCGCTTTCCAAGCGGATCTAGTTCGGCAATCGTGGGTTCATATCCGAAAGGCCACACCATCGACATGCGCATTGCCATTGCCCTTTTCGCTCTCGCCCCACTCGCGATCGCCACGCCTGTCGTTGCCCAGATTGCGAACGAGCGCATCCTGACGATTTTCGGCGAGGATAAATGTCCGGCGGATACGATTTGCGTCCGCGCGCCGGAAAATGATCGGTATCGCATCCCCAAGCAGTTCCGCAACGACGGCGTCATCGCGCCACAGAATCAGGCATGGGCTGCGCGGGCCGAAGCCACGCTCAGCGCAGGCGCTCGGACCGGCACCGGAAGCTGTTCGGCCAGCGGGCCCGGCGGCTGGACGGGATGCTGGCAGCAGCAGATGCGCGCGGCGCGGGCCGAAGCGAAAGCAAGAGCCGAAGAGGTTAATCCGGATATCGAGCGGTAGGCTGGGTCGCGCCCTTGCAAAGCCACGTCGTCAGTCGCTGCTTCGCTGCGCTGGCCGAGCGCGTTTCATGGGGCAAATAGCTCCAAGATTTTGTCCCGAAACGCGCTGGAGCGGGCGGCGGGAATCGAACCCGCGTCTCTAGCTTGGAAGGCTAGGGTCTTACCATTACACAACGCCCGCTCGGGCAGCGGCGCATCCCTTAGGCGAGCGGTCCTGCCGGGGCAAGTCCGCGACCGCACCGGAAATCTGGTGGACAGGGCTGGATTCGAACCAGCGTACACTTGCGTGAGCAGATTTACAGTCTGCCGCCTTTAACCACTCGGCCACCTGTCCAGGCGCGTCTTGCGAAGGGCGGGCTAATGACGAACGCGGGGTTGCGTGTCAACGCGTTGGCCGCGAAAGAGCGGATATGAGACAAGCATTATGAGACGGGGACACCGACCATCGCAGGCGCTTGGCGGGCGCATCCGATTCTGGGGTCGCCACGCCGTGACAGCGGCGCTCGCCAATCCGGAGCGCAATGTCCGCAAACTGTGGGGCACACGCGAAGCCGTCGGCCCACTCAACCTCCCGCCTGTGCTGCCCGTCGTGTTTGCCGATGTCGCCGATCTCGGCCGCATGGTGCCCAGCGACGCGCCGCACCAAGGCCTCGTCATCGAAGTCGATCCGCTCGAGGAAATGTGGCTCGGCGATCTGCTCGCGCACGGTGCCGACGATCGCCGCCCGCTGATCGTGCTCGATCAGGTGACCGATCCGCACAATGTCGGCGC
>JBGSMP010000253.1:0-2717 GCA_041740105.1 Sphingomonadaceae bacterium | reverse complement strand
CTGGAGCAGCCCGTCGGCATCCAGCCGCCGACCGCTGGTATCGACCACGCCCGCCACCACCGCGTCGCCGCCCGTCTTCAGCACTGGCAGCAGCGCTTTCATCTCGCCCTCATCGACGCGCGCAACCGTGTCTGTGACGCGGCGCATCTCAATCTCGAGCGCGTCGAGCACGTCGATCATGTCGGGCCGGGCGACAAACAGCGCTGGCGTCGCACGGCACAAGGACCGATCGGCGAAATCGCCCGGCGGTGATTCGAAAAAGGTCCGGCTCCACGCCGTCATCGCGCGCACCGGTGCGTTGCCGATGCCAAAATGATAAAAGGTCGCGCTGCGCCCCGAAGAATGATAGCCGCAGCCGCTTTCGCTCTCAAGCACGACAACGCGGCCGTGTGCGGAGAGCCGCGCCGCAGCTGAGAGGCCGACGATACCGCCGCCGATAATCAGGAAATCGCTTATCACAGTCATTTTGGCCCTCGTCCATAATGCGTCATTATCTCAGTCAATCGGCCCAGCGGAATCGCCTCCACGGTAGCGCCGTCCTTGCCCGTCATGGTCTCGGCCATCGTCATCGAGTTGACGATTGCTTCCTCCACGGCTTCCGCGGCGGCATGGAAAAGCGGGTTAATGCTTTCGTTGGGCAGCATCCTGAGGCCCTCGACCACCTCCACTTCGTGGAAAGGCAGTCGGTTGGCTGTTGCGAAGGCCAATATGAAATCTCCTGACCGGTTCGAACCGAAGCCGCCGACACGGCCGAGGCCGATGCCCGCCCGCTGTGCCAAACGCTTGCACTGTGGTGGCAGCAGCGGCGCGTCGGTGGCGACTACAATCACGATCGACCCCTCATCGCGGCGCTGCGGGCTATCGCAAACGTCATAGCCGATGTGCCGACCGACCGGGACGCCGTCGATCGTCAGGTCGCTGCGGTTTCCATAGTTCGATTGGACCAGTGCCCCGACCGTAAACGCGCCTTGCGGCGTCTGAGCCTCGCGTGAGGCCGTGCCAATCCCGCCCTTGAACTCGTGCGTCATCATGCCCGTTCCGCCGCCGATTGCACCTTCGGCGACAGGGCCAGGGCCTGCTGTGTCAAGCGCCTCATAGACATGAGCGCGGGTGACGGGTCCGTGCCAACCGTCGTTCAGCACGCCGTCGAAAGTTTCACCCGCAACCGGTTGATGCCAACGTTCGTCAATCCCGTGAAAATGCGGGTGCGCGAGCAGCGCGTCGCGCAACACGCCGACCGAGAAGGCCGAGGAGAGTGCAATCGGGGAGGTAAGGATGCCGACCTCGTCGATCCAGCGGCTGCCCGTCATTTCGCCAAAGCCATTATAGCTGTGAAAGCCGGCGAACACCGACTGCTCCCAATAAGGGACGTCGAGCGGGTGGATTGCGGTCACGCCGGTGCGCAGGATCTTGGGCGTGTCTTCGACAATCGTCACATGGCCGACGCGAACGCCTGGCACGTCGGTGATGGCGTTAAGCGGGCCCGGCGGCAGCACGCCGATTGTCAGGCCTAGGTCGCGCAAACGAGCTCGGCTCATCTCAGGTCCGATACATATCGAAGAAATCATGGCTTTGCGGCGTCGAGAAATTGTAATCGCCACCGGCGATGTCGCTGCGGCGCGCATAGGTCCAGCTATCCTGAAGGATCGGAATGGACGGCATATCGCGCAGGATGATCCGTTGCGCCTCGGCATAGCGGCGGGCGCGTTCTTCGCCTTCGGTCCGGTCGGCAGCCGCTACCATCTTGTCGAGTGTCGGGTTGCGGTAACGTGACCAGTTCGACGCGCCGATCGTCTCGGTGTTGAACGCAAAGTTGAAGACAATCCACGGGTCAGGGAAGTCCAACTGAAGCATCTGCGCGAACATCTGGAAATTGCCCGCCATGACGGTCGTTCGCGCCGCGGTCGACACTTCGCGGATATTGGCATCGAACCCCAGAGCGACAAGATATTCGCGCAATGCCAGGTTGGTCAGGCTTGGCCCGCTGTCGGTCACTGCGGTTAACGTCACGGGCGTTCCCTGCCGAACACCCGCCTCCGCCAACAGTGCACGTGCCCGTGGCAGATCGAACGTGGGCAGGGGAATGCTGGGGTCTGCCCCCGGAACCCCCAGCGGAATGATCCCATGCAACAACTGAGCGCCCCCGCCGTAAACGGTCTTGATCAATTGTTCCCGGTTGATCGCTAGGCTAACCGCCTGACGAACCCGCACATCGTTGAACGGCGGCTTTTCGTTGTTCATGTGCAAGAACAGGATGCTCGCCGACTGCCCCGTGACCAGATCGACATTTGGCTGACGATCAAGCCAGCGTCCCTGATCAACACGCACGAATTCGACGATGTCGACTTCGCCGCTGGCGATTTGCATCGATCGCGCAGAAAGGTCGCGAACTGTCCGGATCACCACTTCGTCAAAATATCGTGGCTTCTGAAAGGCATAGGGGTTGGTGCGCAATACGACGTCGGAGCGGGGCGAGAACCGCGCGATACGATAGGGCCCGCTTCCGGCGCTGTTTTCGCGTAACCACGCCGATCCCTGATCACTGCCAAGGGCGAAGCGTTCGATCGCCGGATTGATGATGCCGAGGCCGGGGTGCCACAGCAGATGCTCGATAAAGGGCATGAACACTGCGACTTTCATGACCACCGTCAGCGGATCGGGCAGCTCAATGCCGCCGAGCCAGAACATCGCCTGCGCGGCGGGCATTTTCTGGCGGG
>JBGSMP010000188.1:0-2070 GCA_041740105.1 Sphingomonadaceae bacterium | reverse complement strand
AATCGCAGCGCCAGCTGTCGACGACACCACCGAGCCGTTGGCGACGCTCGGCGTGGCGCCCGACAGCAAGGACAACTCAACGCAATCGCAAAAGCCCGCCAACTGAGGTTGTTCGTGATCAGCCTGATGGCGCTGGCTTTGTCAGGCGCAACGCATCGGCCGCAGGCGACGCTGATGACCGCACTGCCGCTGATATGGGGTGAGGGCGATGCGCAGGATATTTTACAGGGTCGGAGTGCACGATCCGAGACGCTCGCGATTGTCGAGAAAACAGTCGATGTGCGCGCAATTGATGTCATTTCCCGTCTGACGCTTGGGCAAGGCGTTGCGATCATTGCGCAGCCGCGCCGGTTGTTGCCTGCCGAGCTTGTCGCGCTTGACCAGTGGGTGCGCGACGGCGGGCGTGCGATGATCTTTGCCGATCCCGAATTGATCTGGCCAAGCCGCTTTCCGGCGGGCGACAGTCGCCGTGCACCGCCGGTCGAATTGCTCGACCCGCTGTTTGCGCATTGGGGAATTGCGCTTGGCGACAGTGATCGCGCCGCGCAGACGATACAGATCGACGGTAAAGCTGTTCGCATATCGGCGTCGGGCGCGTGGACGGGACCGAAAAACTGCACGGTTGTCGTCGCGCCGGTTCTCGACTGCCGGATCGGAAAGGGGCGCGCCCTGCTGGTGGGGGATGCCGATATGCTCGATGCGCGTTTGTGGCAGCCCGCCGGAGCCGAAAATGCCGAATGGATTGGCGACCGGATACGAGGGCTCGGACGTGGCGAAGCCAGAACAGAAATTCGGACCGCCCCCTTCATCGTCGGCGGTCTTGCCTTGGCATTGCTCGGGGCTGTTCTATTCGTGGCGCGGCGAATGTAAGAACAGACGCAGAACTTCTGGAAAATAATACTTAAATCCCGCTTTCACCCGTGAAAAACCGTTGTGAACCACTCTATCCCCTGATACGCCTTGGTTCCGATAAGAGGCGGGGACATCTCGACGCGATTCGTTTGAAACGTTGAAACCATCGGTTTCGGCGCGCGCCGGAGGTTTGCCCAAGGGACTAAGGCACGACATTGGCGGACCGGGCGGTTTTCAAAGGCTATGCGCTTCAGGGCATCGACGGCAAAGGCCGCGTCGCGCTGCCTGCGCCGATGCGCCTGATCGTAGAAGGCCAGAAAGGCGAACGCGCGCTGCTTTTGTCCGATGATGACAAGCGCGGTTGCCTGCGGGCGGCGGACGCAAACTGGTCCGACCGGCTTTACGATCGGCTGACAGCCGATGCCGACCGCGCGCTCGATGCGGGTGTGGCCGTCGATCGCGAAGATGTGGCGGCCAGTGCGTTCGGTCGTTTCGACGAAGTGCCCTTCGACGCATCGGGTCGGTTCATTCTGCCTCCCTTTTTGCGCAACAAGGGCGCGCTGACCAACCTCGCTTTTTTCTGGGGTGCGGGCGACACGATCGAAGTCTGGTCACCTGAAAAACTGCTCGCCGATCCCAATGCCGACGCTGGCAAAAAAGAACGCTGCGCCTGGCTGATGGCAGAGCGCGGCGCGTCATGACGGCGGCGCATGTGCCCGTATTGCTCGACGAAGTGCTTGCCGCACTCGCGATCATGCCAGGCGAAAAGCATATCGATGGCACTTATGGCGCGGGCGGCTATTCGCGCGCGATGATCGATGCCGGGGCGGACGTCGTCGCATTCGATCGCGATCCCGACGCGATTGCCGATGCCGCGCCGCACGAACGCCTCACGCTGATCGAAGACTGCTTTTCGCGGCTTGACCGCGCCGCACCGGCCGACGGCGTCGTGCTCGACATCGGTGTTTCGTCGATGCAGCTCGACCGTGCGGAGCGCGGCTTTTCGTTCCAGGCGGACGGTCAGCTCGACATGCGGATGGAACAGGCAGGACCGAGCGCCGCCGATTTCGTCAACATCGCCGACGAAACCGAGATCGCCAATGTGATTTTCGCGCTGGGCGATGAGCCGAAATCGCGGCGCATTGCCCGCGCGATTGTCGCCGCCCGTCCGCTGGTGACGACGGGGCAACTCGCGCATGTCGTCCGCCGCGCGCTGGG
>JBGSMP010000157.1:0-3804 GCA_041740105.1 Sphingomonadaceae bacterium | reverse complement strand
CCGGTCGTAGCCGACGGCATTGACGATCTCGCGTCGGGCGATGCCGAGCGTCCGCGCGTGCACCAGCACCATGCGCCGCCCAGCAAGCCAGATATGACCCTGTTCGGGCGCGAAATGCAGCGTGGAGGCGAGGTCGCCGATCGTAGGAAACCTCAGTTCGGCTCCGTCATTCGCCGCAACTGATTGCGCAAGTACGTCCATGGCCCCCTCCCGGCTTGATACTGTATGAAAGTCGACAGACTCGCAAGTGTTTCGATCAATGACCGTCTCAAATTCGACACTGTCAGTGCCATAACGATTGGCGTTGGACTCGAACGATGGGCAATAGTGCCGCATTTGTAACCTTGTTCGATGACTGGCACGAAATATGCAGGATGGCAGGCAGCTCATTAGAAGCGCACTTAGGGAGGATAATCTTGATCAAATCGCATCACCGCGGCATTGCTCATTCGGCTTTGACCACTCGACTTTTGATCGGTGCGTCGGCGCTTGCGCTGTTCGCCATCCCGACCCCGTCGCTCGCGCAATCCGCAAAGCCGTCAGCCAGTCCTGCCGCCGACGAGCAGTCGGGCATCCAGGACATCGTCGTCACCGCGCAGAAACGTTCGCAGAACCTGCAGAACGTGCCGATAGCGATCACCGCGTTCACGCCCGAGACTCTGGCGCAAAAGGGCATCAACGACGTTTCGCAGCTCGGCAAATTCGCGCCCAGCGTGGAAATCGTCGGCACATCGCCGTTCAGCGGTTCGACGCAAGTGCTCTCGGCATTCATTCGCGGCATCGGGCAGAACGACTTCGCGTTCAACCTCGATCCCGGCGTCGGCGTCTATGTCGACGGTGTCTATTTTGCGCGCACCGTCGGTGCGGTCGTCGACCTGCTCGATCTCGAGCGCGTTGAGATTTTGAAAGGACCGCAAGGCACTTTGTTTGGGCGCAATACGATCGGCGGCGCGATCAGCGTGGTGACGCGCGACCCCGGCACCGTGTTCTCAGGCCAGGGCGAGTTGACCTATGGGCGCTTCAATCGCGTCGATGTGCGCGGCGCGGTCGACATTCCGCTGATCGAGGACAAACTGTTCGCGCAGGTCTCGTTCTCGTCGAAATCACGCGATGGCTATTTCAAGTTCCTGACATTTCCGGGGACGTATCAGACCGACGTGGGTCGCTTCGTCCGTCCCGATGACACGACCTACGGTGAAGCCGGCGGCGGGACGACACGCAGCTTCCGCGCCAAGCTGAAGTGGAACGTTTCGCCCGACGTCACTTTGCGACTGGTCGGGGATTACATGAACGCAAACGACCAATCGACCGGAAGCCAGCTGCTCAAGGTGCAGCCGGGGCTTGTGGATGTTTACAACACCTGCATCACGACATCGGTAGCCGATCTCGCGCTGACGCCGCTGGCAGCACTGTGCAACGGGCCGCGCGGGCTTCCCGCCACGCCTGCGATAGCGAACCAGGTTCTGGCGCCACTTGGCGGCGCGAACGTCGATGCCGATCCATCGAACAACCGGCTCGTATTCGACAACCGTTTCCGGTCGCCGCGCATCGATACCTCTTATGCAACGGGCGCCGGTTACTCGAAGGTCAAGACCTATGGCTTTTCAGGAACGCTCGACGCGCGTCTGTCGGACTCGCTGACGATCAAGTCGATCACGGCCTATCGCAACCTCGACTCACGCTTCGCGCTCGATGTCGACGGGTCGCCGGTTCCGATGGGCGACCATGCGTTCACGATGAACCAGTCGCAGTTTTCGCAGGAGTTACAGCTGCTTGGATCGTTCATCGACGACCGTCTAAAGACCGTGGTCGGGGGGTATTTCTTCACCGAGGAAGGCCAGCTGACCGACTTCGTGCACTTTGCCGGTGGGCTGCTGCAGATCTACGGGCCGAACCAGTTCAAGACTAACTCCTACGCCGGGTTTGCACAGGCCGATTTCGAGGTTACTGATGCCTTGGGGCTGACTGCGGGCCTCCGCTACACACGCGACGAAAAGCAGTTTGCCGGTCAACAGCGCGACTTGAACAGCCTTGCAAACAAGCTCGGTTTCCCGCTCGCGCTGCAACCCGACCCGACCGACACGACGCTCTATTTCCCGGCGGGAACCAACAATCTCAATTTCGGCAATCTGTCGTTCAAGGCGGGGATCAACTACCAGATCACCGATCGTGTGCTGACCTATGCGACCTATTCGCAAGGTTTCAAAAGCGGCGGCTGGACGACCCGCGCGACGGTCCCGATTCTCTCCGCGCCGACCTTCAACCCCGAAGAGGCCGACACCATCGAGATCGGCGTGAAGGGGCAATTCCTCGATCGCAAGCTGCAGACGAACATCGCGGGCTATTTCACCAAGTACAAGGATCTTCAGGTCACGGTTTACTCGGGGATTTCTCCGGTCACGGTCAATGCAGCGCAAGCCGAAATCAAAGGAATTGAGGCCGAGATCATCCTTGTCCCTACCGATCCGCTGACGCTAAGCGCGACGCTTGGCTATACCGATGCGAAATACACGCAAAAGGATGCCGGAACGATCTTGGGCAACCAGTTCGTCAATACGCCCAAATTCGCCGCATCGTTCAATATCGACTATATTGCGCCTATCAGCTCGGGTGCTTCGGTACTCGTCCACGCCGACTATTCGTACAAGAGTAGCATCGCGCGTGACGGCGAGAACACCCCTGAGTTGATCACCCCCGCCACCAATCAGTTTGGCGCATTAGTCTCCTATCGCTCTGCCACGAAAAACTGGCATGCCGATGTCGGCGTGACCAACCTCACCGACGAGCGATACATCGTTTCGGGCCAGAATCAGTCGGGGATCGGCTATATCGGCGGCACCTACAACCGACCGCGCGAATGGTATTTGCGCGTCGGCTTCAAGCTCTGACACGAACCTTTTGCCATTCTATACTAACAGAAGGGGATCTGGGCATGGACTTCGCAGGTAAGACGATCGGCATCACCGGCCTGTCATCGGGTATCGGCGCCGCAACGGCAGCGGTCCTGAGAGCGCGCGGGGCGCAGATCGTCGGGTTCGATCGCCACGAACCCGACTACCAGGTCGCGGCTTTCCACGCCTTCGATCAGGCCGACCCGGCGTCGATCGAAGCTGCCCTTGGCGACGTGCGGTTCAAATTCGACGCGCTGATCAACAGCGCAGGCGTGCCACCGACGGCCGACAAGGCGACGGTGCTGAAAGTCAATTTCTTCGGACTTCGGCACTTCACTGAATGTGCCGTAGCGAACGTTGTCGACGGGGGCGCGATCGTGAACCTGGCCTCACTCGCCGGTTTTCAATGGCGCGCGAACCTTGATGTGGTGAAAGCGGGGATGGCAACGACCTTCGCCAACGCCGATGCATGGATCGCCGAACAGCCGGTCGAGGGCGCGCCGTCCTACCATCTTTCGAAGGAGCTCGTGATCGCCTGGACGCTGTGGCACTGCCAGCAATGGAAGCCGCGCGGCATCCGCATGAACAGCGTTTCGCCTGGCCCCGTCTCAACGCCTATCCTTGCCGATTTCATCAAGACGCTTGGCAAGCGGGTCGAGGACGATCTGAAGCTCAACCGTGCAGGGACCGCCGAGGAGATCGCGCCTGTCGTCGCCTTCATGTGCAGCGCCGACTCGCGGTGGATGAACGGTGCTGATGTGGCAGTGGACTCGGGCGCGGGCGCAGGCGCCTGGCAGCAAATGTTGGGATAGCGTGATGCACACGACTTTCGATCGTCTCAATCCGATGACAGGTGCCGTGGCGACGACCGCCGAGGCGATGACGGTTGCGCAGGCCGTTGCCGTTGCCGATG
>JBGSMP010000153.1:0-65650 GCA_041740105.1 Sphingomonadaceae bacterium | reverse complement strand
CGCCCGACGATTGCCGGATCGCGCGCGAGTTTGGTGCCGAAGGCGTCGGGCTCTGCCGCACCGAGCACATGTTTTTCGAATCGGCGCGGATTACCGCCGTGCGCGAAATGATCCTCGCGTCGGATGAAAAGGGGCGCCGGGCCGCTCTCGCCAAGCTGCTGCCCGAGCAGCGCGCCGATTTTCGCGGCATTTTCGAGGTGATGGCAGGGCTGCCCGTGACAATCCGTCTGCTCGATCCACCGCTGCACGAATTTCTGCCGACCGAAGAAAGTGATTTCGAGGATGTCGCCAAGGCTGCGGGCGTCAGTGTCGATCTCCTGAAACGCCGGGCATCCGAACTGCATGAGTTCAATCCGATGCTCGGTCATCGCGGCTGTCGGCTCGGCGTGACCTATCCCGAGATTTACGAGATGCAGGCACGGGCAATTTTCGAGGCGGCTTGCGACCTCGACGTGTCCCCGATCCCCGAAGTGATGGTACCGCTGGTCGCGACGAGGCGCGAGCTCGAGCTGATGAAAGACGTTATCGATCGGACTGCCGAGGCGGTTTTTGCCGAACGGGGAAAGCGCATCGAATATCTGGTCGGCACCATGATCGAATTGCCGCGCGCTGCCTTGAAAGCAGGGGAAATTGCCGAAGTCGGCGCTTTTTTCAGCTTCGGAACCAACGACCTCACGCAGACCACGCTCGGCGTTTCACGCGACGATGCCAGCCGGTTTCTCACGACATATGTTGATCAGGGGATTTACGCCACTGACCCGTTCGTCAGCCTCGACATCGAAGGGGTGGGCGAGCTGGTAAAACTGGCGGCAGAGCGCGGGCGGGCAACGCGGCCCGACATAAAGCTCGGCATTTGCGGCGAGCATGGCGGCGATCCGGCGAGCATCAATTTTTGCGAAACGGTCGGTCTCGATTATGTCAGCGCGTCGCCGTACCGCGTGCCCATCGCCCGCCTTGCCGCTGCGCAAGCCGCGTTGAAGCGTTAAAAGCTGCCCGAACGGAGACGGTCCCGTTCGCCGGGGAGCGCTTCCTTGTGCCGGGCGAGATGCGCATCGTAATCCTTGCGCAACTGCGTATGGGCATCGCGTTCGGCTTCATATTTCGTGCGCCATTTCGCACCACCTGAGCGCAGCGTCAGGCCCATCAAAAGCCCGACGCCAAAGATGATGGCGATAATTATCCACTGATCATTTGTTAACGAAGCCATGGTGTCGATCCCTTTACTTGGATCGACGGGTAACTGCCGGTGGTTCGGCAGGTTCCGCTATTTGTTCATGAACTGATCGTTGATCGAACAGGCTGCGGGTCCAAGAATAACGATGAACAGCACCGGCAGAATGAACAGGATCAGCGGCACAGTCATGATCGCGGGCAGGCGCGCGGCTTTTTCTTCGGCGCGCATCATGCGTTCGTTGCGGAATTCAGCCGAGAGCACGCGCAGGGCAGACGCAAGCGGTGTCCCGTATTTCTCGGTCTGGATCATCGTCGTCACGACGCCTTTGACGGCATCGAGATTGACGCGTGTCGCGAGGTTTTCAAATGCCGCGCGCCGTTCGGTCAGAAAGCCGAGCTCGATTGCTGTCAGCGCGAATTCATCACCCAGCTCGGGGTAAGCACGGCCAAGTTCTTTCGAAACGCGCTGGAACGCGGCATCGACGGTCAGGCCCGCTTCGGCGCAGATCACGAGGAGATCGAGGCCGTCCGGGAGCCCTTTACGGATCTCGTTCGAGCGTTTTGCGACCTTGTTGTTGAGCCAGATATCAGGCGCTTTGTAGCTCAGCAAAAGTGCTGCGGCGACGACGCCATAGCGCTTGAACGGCGTCCAGTCGGCAAGGCCACCCATGCCATAGACATAGAAGACGACGCCGCCGCCGATAACGATCGGCAAGAGGAGCCGCGCGAAAATGACGATAACAGCGAGATCCTTTGAGCGGATGCCCGCTTGCATCAGCTTGATCTGCGCGGCTTTGAGCTGCGTATCCTGAAGCACTTTGAGCGATGACAGGAACGACCGCATCCGGTCGGTCGTCTCGTTCTTCTGATTGAGCTTGGCGCGTCGCTTCGATGTCGATGCAACGATGCCTGCTTTCAATTGCTCGCGGCGTTCGTTCAGCGCTTTGACGCGCTTCGCCATCGGATCGCGCACAGTCGTTGCCGCGTAAATCGCGAGCAACAGCGCGAAGCATGCGACAGCGCTGAGAGCCGTTGCGACGAAGAGAACATCGATACCGAAGAAAGTCGGACCAGCGGCTGATTGCACGAGTGCGGTCCCCCTAAATTTCGAAGTTGATCATTTGGCGCATGATGAATGCGCCGATGCCCATCCAGACCATGCCGCCAAGGCCAGTCGCGATCAGGCGCGGGTCGCTGAAGAACGCCGCCATATAGGCATAATTGATCTGCAGGATCATGAAGAACACGATGAACGGCAGCGCGCCGATGATGTAGGCCGATGCTTTGGACTCGGACGACATCGCCTTGATCTTCAGCTTCATCTGCATGCGCTTGCGCAGGACGTCGGCAAGATTGGACAGCGTTTCGGCAAGGTTGCCGCCGGTTTCGCGCTGGATCTGGAGCGTGATGACGAAGAACTGGAATTCGGGCGTACCGAGGCGATCGGCGGTTTCCTGAAGGGCAGAATCCATCGTCCGTCCGATTTTCATTTTGTCGGCAACCGACCGGAACTCGACGCCTACAGGGCCGGGGATTTCAGCCGCGACGACACCAAGAGTTTCGGTAATCGGCAAACCCGAACGCAGGCCACGGACCAGCAATTCGATCGCGTCGGGAAAGTTTTTCGTGAATTTGGTCACGCGCTTCTTGATCGTGAAGCCGACAACCATGTGGGGGATCGTCAGCCCAAGAAAAAAGCCGATGAATATACTCATCAGCACCGGCGCGCCCTTGATCAGCAGTCCAGCCATGACGATCAGACCAATGATCAGGCAGGCGCTGAGATACTTCCCCGGCGTCCATGTCTTTCCGGTCATATCGAGGCGTTTTTTTAGAACAGCGGGCTTTGGCAGAAACTGCGCCGCCAGATTGTCCATCCGCGTATTGCGGACGGCCTGAATGCGGCGCATCTGGGCTTCGACGATGGCCCCCGTCGAGTTGCTATGCCGATCGCGCAGCGCATTGATGCGCCGGGCTTGTGCCTTGGCCGTCGATGGCCCCGAAAAGGCAAGCGCAACCATCGCCACGATCAGCAGCGCTGCACCCGCGAGCATGATGATGGGCAAGGATGGCATCAGGCTGGTTCCACCTTTTCTTTCGCTTTGGCTTTGCCGGGCATCATCGCTTTCAAACCACCGAGTTTGCCGAGCAGCGAGCTTTTCGTTTTTGTCCCGGTGCTCAGGGCAGTGATCGCAGCGTCGTCGCCGGTGGCGACAAGTCGTGCAGCAATATCAGCAATCACGCCGCCCAATTTGGTGCCTTTGCCGACTTCGGCAGCGGTTTTGCCCAGCTTGGCAGCCTGAATGACGACTTTTGCGTCGGCAGGGACCACATAATCGATCTTGCGTTCGATTGATGTTTCGAAGTCTTTGCGGCTGATCTCGCCAGCGCCACTTGTGGGCACCCGATTTGCGACCACGATGACGGTCGACTGCGGCGCGTTCGTCTTGAGCCACGAGAGCAGGCGGATTGCATCGCGCGCCGAAGCGAGCGTCAGTTCGGTGACAAGGACAGTTGCTTGAACATCGTTCATCAAGTGTGGATGCTGAACAAGCATGCCGCGCGGCAGATCGATGACAGTGCATTCAAACGCACTGCGCATTTCTTCCTGAAGCTGGTAAAATGCCGCACCATCGGTCAGCATCGGCTGATTGATCGGCGCTTCGGCGCTCAGGATTGCGAGCTTCTCGCCCGCCTTTACCATCGCGCGCTCGATAAACAGGCCGTCGATGCGGCTTGGATTTTCGATCGCATCCGTAAGACCGCGGCCCGGCTCAAGATCGAGCGAAAGCGCGCCCGTTCCGAAATGGACATCGAGATCCATCAGCGCCGTCGAACGCTGCGAGCGTTCCCCCATCAGCCAGGCAATCGATGTCGCAAGCGTCGATGCGCCAGCACCGCCGCGCGCGCCGATGATCGCGGTCATGACATGCGGCCGCTCGACCGAGTTTTCGATATGTTTGGGCGCGTTGAAGACCTGCTGGGCATGCAGAAACGCGTCACGGAGCTGATCGGGGCTGAACGGCTTCAGCAGATAATCCTGAATGCCGCTGGCGACGAGATCGCGATAAAGACGCACATCGTTGACCTGACCAGCCGCGATCACGACCGTGCCGGGCTCGCAAACCTCGGCGAGCGCGTTGATGTCGTTCAGCGGATCACCGCTTTCTGACAGGTCAACGAACAGGATGTTCGGGCTCGCCGAAACCGACAGCGTCTGGACCGCATTGCGCAACCCGCCTTTGTTGATCTTGTCTGCGGCCCAGCCGAGTTCGACGGCGATCGGACGGATTTGCTCGGCCGTCTGCTCGTCGCAGACAAAGGCCGTAAACGGATCGCGCAACGCACCGGCGTTGCGGGAAGGAGACCAGGGCGCGTTCATGTATTCGGCTCCTTACTTCGCAACAGGCTTGCGGATTGTGGTCGTGAAATAATTGCTGTTGGTTGTTCGCGTCTGATGCCCGTCGCCAACGAAATCATTGGGATTGGCAACCGAAGCGGCCAGACTGGCATTGACGGCGCACCCGAAGTTCGAGGGCGCATCGCCCTGGTAATTTCCGACCGAAGACCGGCTCCAGTCCGGACATCCGGGCACCTGCGCCTGCGTGCGGCTGACAACCACGCGGAAGCTGTTCGGAGCGATTTCACCCTGCGTTACGGGGGCAGTATTCTGGACAATCAGGCCCAGACGGTTTGCAGCCGCATCGACGAGCTGGCGGTTGGCAGGATTGCCGGTCGGGTCATCGACCGAGATCCGGTCGCCAAAGCCGACGCCCAGTGATTCGAACCAGGCCGCCAGACTTTGTGAGCCTTGCGCGCCCATGCCGTTGCCGATGTCATACACATAGTCTGTGCGCGCGATGACAGGCTGATGGACACTGTCCAGTCCCTTATTGGCCGTGCCGCCGCCGCAAGCAGCCACCGAAAGGCCCAGCGCGGCGAGTGAAATGAGATGCAGGTTACGCATGATGTTTTTCACCTTCACTTAGTTGCTGAAACCGGGGGCAGGTATGCTGCCGCGCACGGTGGTGGGCGGCGCCATTGTCGGCTCCGGACGTTTTGCGCTCGGTCCGCTTTTGAATGACTGACCACCAAAGATGCGTCCGAGTTCGCTCGGCGACCGGAACCCGTCGGTTGGCAGGACAATCTTGTTGGCAGCCACCGGATTGACGAGATAAGGCGTCACGACAATCATCAGTTCGGTTTCACCGCGCTGGTAACTGTTCGACCGAAACAATGCGCCAAGGATGGGCACATCGCCGGCCCCGGGGATTTTCGAGAAATTGTTGGTGCTCGAAGCTCGCAGCAGGCCACCAATCACAAAGCTCTGGCCCGATCCGAGTTCAACGGTCGTCTCGACCCGGCGTGTCGTCAAACCGGGGACAAGGCCACCGTTGACGTTAACAGCGCGTTGGAAATCAATTTCGGAAACCTCTGGTTTCACTGCGAGCGAAATCCGGCCGTCGGCAAGGACGGTGGGCACGAATTCGAGCGTGACGCCGTAGGATTTGAATTCGACCGACGTGCTCAGGGCCCCGCCATTCGACTGCGTCACCGGGATCGGGAATTCGCCGCCGGCAAGGAACGAAGCCTTTTCCCCGGACAGCGCCGTGAGGTTCGGCGTCGCCAATGTCGTCACAAGACCTTCGGTTTCGCCGATGTCGAGCTGGCTGAGGACATTCAGTCCGAGCAGGCGCCCGGCAAGACTGGCGGTGCCCACGCCACCTACGTTTTCAGCGGAAAACCGAGTTCCCGCGCCGGTGGAAGCATTGTTGTCGGCGCGCCAGTTGACGCCGACATCCTTGCCGAACGACCGACTGACTTCGGCAATGCGGACCTGCAGCGTGACCTGGAGCGGTGTGGCGGTGCGCAAGCGGTTGATCACCATGACCTTCACCATCGCTTTCGGATCTGTCATGTCGATACCTGGGTTCAAGAATGCGCGGACGAGATCGCCGGCTTCCTCGACGTCGGCGGGGCTCCTGACCGTCCCGGTCAGCACCGCGACCTGACCCGAAAGCGTTGCTTTCACGTCGGTATCGGGCATTGCCAGGCGGAGCATCGAATCGAGCGAGCCGTAGTTTTGCGAAACACGGACGTTCGTCGAATAAGCAATCTGCCCCGAACGAGTCGTTGCATAAACCGACGCGTCGCCGTCTTCCTTGCCGAACAGGTAAAGTTGCGTCGGCGACTGGACCTGCACGTCAACCGCCGTGGTGTTCGAAACGAACACATCGGTGATCGGCGTCGCCAGCGTGATCAGCTGGCCGCGGCCCTTCGAGAGGTATATCTCGCCAGCAGGACGCTGAACACCGGCTGGTGGTGCCTTAGGCTTTGCGCGAACATATTTGACGACCTTGGCACGGGCCCCTTTGCGGGGCGCAGCGTCGGCGGCAGCGACCGATCCGAAGATCATGGCCGCACCGAGGGCCAGCGCAACAGGGCGCGCCAGGATTGATGACTTGGACTGCATGTTATTTGCCCCCAAACGGAACTTCAGTGACGGTGTTGCCTCGTGCAACCCGGACGATCGGAATATTGGATGCGACGACAACTTCACCCTTCGATGCTGTCATGGCGACAGCCGTGCCAAGGCGGTTGAGGTTCGACGTTGCCGACGGCGGCACCAGCGGAACCGTCCGGCGCTGGAAGCGCGAGACATCGGCACCGGTGACATAGCTGTAGCTGTCCGTGGGCCGCGAAGTGATTGCGGCAATCGCAGCTTTGTCCTTCACAGGGTCGAGGCCATTTGGAACGGTCACGTCGCCGGCAGCGATGGCGCGATCGAGATCGGCAGCATTGTCGGCAATCGACCGCAGGCTCAGCGAAAGCTGGCCGAAGGTTTGCGCCACAGCGATTTTCTCGGCGATGCGCGGTGTCACTTCGAGCGTGATCGTTGCAAACGTCACGACAGTCTTGTTGCCTTTTTCGTCGACGGGCTGCGTCGAGCGCTGGTCGGTGGCAAGAACGCGAAGGTTGCGCACGATTGTTTCGACTGTCTTGAGCGGTGGCCCGTCGCCGGTCACGGTTTGCGTGAGCATGAGATCGATATGATCACCCGGGAACGCAAAGCCGGAAAGGCCGGCAGCCTGTCCATTGACCTGAATGGTGACGGCACGCATGCCCGGCCCGAGCGCGGCGGCGAGAAACCCGCGATCACCGGGCTCGACGAGCGAACCTTGGGTGATGGGCTGCCCGGCCGATATCGTGTTGCGGACGACCGTTCCTGCCAGCGCGGTCGGATCGACCTTGCCCTTCAGGTAATAAACATTCTGGATCAGATCTTTCGGCCACGGCTGATAACGGAAGCTGTCGGGCCCGAGGATCGTACCGACGGGCAGGGCGCGCGTCGCAACAAGGACTTCAGGCCCGGTCGGCGCGGGGGCAACAATGCTTGCCACAGCAGCAGGCGCTGATTGGCCAAACATGCTGCGCGCCATCACGGCCGTTACGGCTGCGATAACGAGGGCACCAACGAGTAGGGCGATCTTCTTTGGCTCCATGACGTAATAGCGCCTCCCAGCACAGGTCTTTGAGTTCAACAGCCGTTATGGCGGGCAGTGGTTAAGATATCGTTTGGAAGATGACCCACAGGCCGGCCGCAGAAATTGCGATGCCATAAGGTATTTCGGGACGCCCCGATTTCCGTGCCACGCGGTGATAAATCAACATCGCCAGCGTCAGGACGCCGCCGAGGATCGACATGATGAGCAAAAGATTAATCATATGATTGAGCGGGAACCACAGCCCGAGCGCCGCAATCAGTTTCACATCGCCGCCGCCCATCGCACCGATGGCAAAAAAGACGAGGAACAGCAGGAACAGGCTAGCAGCCAAAATCACCTGGATGCCAATTTCGGGCCACAATCCATAACCCTGGGCAAGCCACAGCAGCGGTGCTGCGCAGGCGATTCCGCCTGTCAGCCAGTTCTCGATCAGGCGACGCCGCCAATCGCCAACGGCGGCCACGATGAGTGCGATTGCCAGCAGCCCCAACAGGACGCGCGTAAAGAATATGCTTTCCATGCGCTTAAGCTCTAGACGCAGAGCCTTGCGAAAACGTAACCATGCAGGCCATGACTTTCGATCGCCGCAAATTTCCGCTGAACAGCACGATAACCATGTCGCTTGCCAAAGACGGCTGGCCGCTACGAACCTATCGGCAACCCGCGACAGGGCCACAGCACGGGTCGATCCTCTGGCTCGGCGGGCGCGGCGATATTTTCGAAAAATATATCGAAGCGCTCGATGCGTGGTCTCGCGAAGGCTGGAGCATTACAAGCTTCGACTGGCGGGGACAGGGCGGGTCCGGCCGGGTCGGCAGCAACCCAATGGTCGGCCACATCGATGATTTTTCGACGTGGATCGACGATCTTGCCGGTTTTTACGCCGACTGGGCGGCGCGGGAAGTTGGCCCACATATCATCATGGGTCATTCGATGGGCGGACATCTTGTTTTGCGCGCGCTCGCCGACCGGGCCATTGCACCTTTCAAGGTGGTGCTTGTGGCACCCATGTTGGGGTTCGAAACGGGCATCATTCCGTTTCCCGTCGCCTTTTGGGTGGCGCGAGTCATGGCGCGTCTCAAAAACGAATTGCGGCCGGCGTGGAAGCGCAACGAGAAGCCGGCACCATCGAATGCATCGCGGCAGGGTTTTCTGACACACGACGCCGATCGTTATGCGGATGAATTATGGTGGAAGAAAGCGAATCCGACACTGGCGCTCGGTCCGCCAAGTTGGTCGTGGCTTGCGGCTGCCTATCGATCGATCGCCAGTCTGGACCGGCGTGGCGCAATCGACCATATTTCGACACCGATCCTGATATTATGCGCGGAGCGCGACGCGTTGGTGAGTGCCCGAGCGATACACCGCTATTCAGCGCGTTTACCGACAGCCTCTGTGGTTGCGTTTGGCGACGACACTGCCCATGAAATATTGCGTGAGGCCGACGGCCCGCGCAATCGGGCGCTGGCAGCTATTGCGGAGTTTATCGCGTGACGAATTATGATTTCGCCGTCATCGGCGGGGGTATTGCCGGGGCTAGCGTAGCCGCAGCGCTCGCGCCTGATGCATCGGTCGTCCTGCTCGAAGCCGAGGATGTGCCGGGCTATCATTCGACAGGGCGGTCAGCCGCATTTTGGCACGAGACGCTGGGCGGGCCGCTCGTGCAGCCTTTGAGCAAGGCGTCGCTCGAACCATTACGTGACGGCGGATTCCTCGAACCGCGCACGTCACTCAACGTGGCCGAAGCCGAAAACGTGGGCAAACTCGATACGCTACTGGCGAATTTTGCAGGCACGGGGGCCCAGCTGCGCCGCCTCGACCATGCCGGCATCCGTGAATTCGTTCCGCGCGCAAAGCCCGCGCTCGTTGAGGGCGTACTGGAAGTGGACTGCGCCGACATCGACGTCGGGGGATTGTTGAACAAATACATGGCCGACTTCCGTAAGGCGGGAGGTGTTGTCCATACCGATTTTCGCGTCGATGCGCTGGCGCACGACGGTGATCTTTGGAACATTGCGAGCGGCGAACGGTCGGTTTCGGCTGTTACGGTCGTGAATGCAGCGGGCGCATGGGGCGATGTCGTTGCCAAACTGGCTGGTGCTATGCTGCTCGGTCTTCAGCCGAAGCGACGGACAATTGCGCAAGTGCGGGTTGACGGCGATGACGTGCCGCATAACCTGCCACTAACCATCGATATCGCCGGGACATTTTATTTCCGGCCCGAGGGCGTGAACAAACTGTGGGTTTGCCCGCACGACGAAACACCGGTCGAACCCGGCGATGCGTCGCCCGAAGAGCTGGATGTCGCGATTGCGATCGATCGTTTGGAAACCGTGACCAGCTGGCGTGTTCTCGCTGTCGAGCATAAATGGGCCGGATTGCGGACGTTTGCGCCGGACCGGCTGCCGGTTTACGGCTTCGATCCGGAGGTGCCGGGGTTTTTCTGGTGCGTGGGTCAGGGAGGCTATGGCATCCAGACGGCGCCGGCAGCGGGTGCTTTATGTGCAGCGATGCTGCTGGATCGGGCGCCCGACGCCATGGTCGCGAATATCAATCCGGCGCCGTTTTCACCGCTGCGTTTCCATGCTGGAAAAAGCTGAAACAGCGCGCTAGCCTTTTCGGTGCAAATAAAAAATAGGAGAGGCATATGGCACATTATTTCGAAATCAAGACGAACAAGGCAGGCGAGTTCGTTGCTTACTTCAAATATAATGCCGAATCGATCTTCTGGACCGAAGGCTACAAGTCGAAAGCGTCGGCCAAGAATGCGATAGAATCGATCCTGAAAAACGGGCCGAAAGCGGAAATACGCGACGCCGCGTGATCGGCTAATTCGAAGACCGACCGGCGGCGAGCGCGGCGTCGCTTGCCAGCCGGTCGGCACGTTCGTTTTCAGGGTGTCCCGCATGCCCCTTCACCCACACCCAGTCGATGCTGTGTGGTTTTGCGGCGTCGAGCAGGGACTGCCACAAGTCGGCATTCTTGACCGGCTTTTTGTCGGCCGTTTTCCAGCCGTTTCGCTGCCAGCCTTTGATCCATTTGGTCAGACCGTCCATGACATAGCGGCTGTCGGTGGATAGCGTTACGCGGCATGGCTTAGTCAGGACATTGAGTGCTGAAATGGCGGCCTGAAGTTCCATCCGATTGTTTGTCGTGTGCGCTTCACCACCCGATACTTCTTTTTCATGTTCGCCCATCTGGATGAAGGCACCCCACCCGCCAGGCCCAGGATTGCCTTTGCAGGCACCGTCGGTGGCAATCCGAACATGCGGTCGTTCGTTCATAGCGCTGCGTAATGATCGAGGCGGCGAAGGAACGCGAGCGGGTCTTTACGCGTCACCATCGCATCGGCGGGGGTATTCAGCCAGTCCCATGCGCGGGTGAGCAGGAAGCGCAAGCAAGCGCCGCGTGCGAGCGCCGGAAAAGCCGCGCGTTCTGCGTCCGACAGGCCGAATGTCGCGTCATAGCCAGCGAGGATCGAGTCACCCACCGAAGCATTGTAGCCCGTGCCGTCCCACGCGAAACTCCATGCGGCATGGGTGACAGCGACATCCCAGGCGCGGACCTCGGTGCAGGCAAAATAGAAGTCGATGATGCCGCCGACAGCATCGCCGCGCATGAGGACGTTGTCAGGGAAAAGATCGGCATGGATGGCGGCATTTGGGAGCGATACGGGCCAGTGATAGTCGAGCCATGCAAGTTCATCATCGACGCGTTCACGAAGGTGAGGGGCGATCTTGTCGAGGTCGTCGCCGCATCGCGTAGCAAGATTGTGCCATCCGGAAAGGCCGAGCGAATTCGGTCGCGTTGGTTCAAAGTCCTTTAGCGCGCTATGCATTTTCCCAAGTTCTGCGCCCGTTGCGCGCGCCTGCACGGGGGTCGGTGCTGACAGCGATATACCGGGGAGAAACTCGATGAGGCAAGCCGGGCGTCCTGCAACCCTCTGCAACTGGTCGCCACTTAGATCGCGAATGGCGCGTGGCACTGGCAACCCACGATCGGCAAGGTGATCCAGCATTTTAAGGAAAAACGGCAAGTCACCGGCATCGACACGCTTTTCATAGAGCGTGAGTATGAAACGCCCGGCCGTCGTATCGATCAGGAAATTGCTGTTCTCGACACCTTCGGCAATCCCTTTTGCCGACACCAGCGTGCCGACATCGTAGCGTGCGAGAAGCGTTGCCATTTCCTCGGCGGAAACCGGCGTATAGACCGCCATGTCAGGCTGCGAGACCGCGCGGCAATTTGAACTCGATCGACTCGACAGCAGCCTCGACGACGGTTTCGGTCACCGTGAAGCGGGTGGCCAGCGCGTTCACGACTTCGCGTACTAGAATTTCTGGGGCCGAAGCCCCTGCAGTTATGCCGAGCGTTTTTGGGGCACCGAGCCAGTCGAAGTCGATTTCCTCGGCGCGCTGGATGAGCTTGGCCCGAACGCCGTTGCGCTCGGCGACTTCGACAAGCCGGAGCGAATTCGACGAATTCGGCGCCCCGATGACCAGCATCGCATCGCAACGCCCCGCTATTCGCTTTACCGCTTCCTGCCGATTCGACGTTGCATAACAAATGTCGTCGCCGCGCGGCCCCTGTATTCCGGGAAAACGCGCCTGCAGCGCACGAACGATTTCGGCGGTATCATCGACCGAAAGCGTGGTCTGGGTCAGAAACGCAAGCCGGTCCGGCACTGCGGGCGCTAGCAAAGCAACGTCTTCGACTGTTTCGACAAGCGTCATCGCGCCATCCGGAACTTGCCCGAAGGTGCCGACGACTTCGGGATGCCCGCGGTGCCCTATGAAAATGATATGGCGATTTCCGTCGACCAGTCTTTCGGCCTGACGATGCACTTTCGAAACGAGCGGACACGTTGCGTCGAGATAAGCGAGTCCCCGCGACTCGGCATCGGCTGGAACACTTTTGGGAACGCCGTGTGCCGAGAACACGACGGGCGCACCGTCGGGGACTTCATCGAGTTCGTCGACGAAGATCGCACCCTGCGCTTTCAGCGTGTCGACGACATAACGGTTATGAACGATTTCGTGGCGGACGTAGACGGGCGCGCCGTGCTTTTCGATGGCGAGTTCGACGATGCGGATCGCGCGGTCCACGCCGGCACAGAATCCGCGAGGAGCAGCGATCAGGAGATCAAGAGCGGGAAGAGTCATGATCGCGTCCCTACGCGATTGCTTGCGCCCGTGAAAGCCGGTTCCTATGGAGAGGCGGTCAAACCTGTCGCGTAAGGATGCCCCGTTGAAAAAGATTATTCCGCTCGTTGCCGTTGCCCTGCTTTCGGCCTGCGCGCGCGATGGTGAAATCGACCAGACAGGCGGCATTGCGATCACGCGCACGGCGTGCCCGGCGGTGGCGATTCCGGCGCAGACCGGGGACATTACCGTTTTCAATCCGCCATCGAGCCGTGACGCCCGCGCGATCGACGTTACGGCCAATATCACCAATCTGAGGACGACATGCGGCGATCAGGGCGAAGACGTGGTCGCCGAAGCGAGTTTTTCGGTTGAGGCGCGCCGCACGAACACAGTCGGCGCACGTACAATCGAGCTTCCCTATTTTGCGACGGTCGTTCGCGGTGGCACCGTTGTTGTATCGAAACGCGTTGAACGGGTTTCGATCAGCTTTGCTGATGGGCAGGCGCGTGCGGTCACGACGGCAAAAGGTGGTGCCGTCATCAATCGTGCCGCAGCAACACTTCCTGCGGACGTTCGGGCAAAACTCACACGCAAGCGCCGCGCCGACGATGCCGATGCGTCGATTGATCCGCTGTCAGCGCCCGATGTCCGTGCCGCCGTCCAGCGCGCGAGTTTCGAACTGTTGATCGGGTTTCAGCTGACGGCCGATCAACTACAGTACAACGCAACGCGCTAGCGGTTGACTCGAATCGCTGCACCGCACAAATAACGCGGGCTTGCTGGCGGGAAACTGTTGGACGGCCGCGCGGGAGAGTGGGGAGGGGCGACCTGAAACCACGCCGAAGGAGCAACCGCCCCGGAATCTCTCAGGCACCCGGACCGCGCGGACGACAAGGCAACTCTGGAAAGCGTTCTCACGAAAGTGGGAACCACCGAAGGGGTAAGTCCCGGACTCCGGTCCTGGATCAAAGCTCTCAGGTTTCCGTGACAGAGGGGGCACCGACCTGGTGCACCACTGCGTGGAGACGAATCCGTGAGCGACGACGAGACAGCACCTGAAATTATTTCGCTGCCACTCGATGCTTGGCATCGCGCGCGCGGCGCGCGCATGGTCGAATTCGCGGGTTACCATATGCCCATTCAGTATGAGGGCATCATTGCCGAGCACCTCTGGACACGCGAAAACGCCGGGCTTTTCGATGTGTCGCATATGGGGCAGCTGCTGCTGTCAGGTGAAGGACTGGATGCGGCGGTAGAGGCCGTGCTGCCGATCGATCTGTCGACGCTTGACCTTGGCATGCAACGTTATTCGCTGTTGCTGACCGATGATGGCGGCATTCTTGACGATCTCATGGTCTCGCGCTGGCCGGACAAGCTTTATCTTGTGGTGAACGGCGCAACCAAGTGGGACGATATTGGGCATCTGCGCGAATATTTGCCTGATGAAATTACACTCAATCATTTGGAAGATCATGCACTGGTTGCGTTGCAGGGACCGAAAGCGGCCGCCGCACTTGCACGGCATGTGACCGGTCGATGGCCGCTGTCGGCGCTTACGTTTATGCGTTTTGGTCACTTCGAGATCGGCGGGGTGCCAGCAGCAATCAGTCGTTCGGGATACACCGGCGAAGATGGTTTCGAGATATCGGTCGCTGCGACGGATGTGGAAAATGTGGCATCGCTGCTTTGTGCCGAGCCTGAAGTGCAGCCGGTTGGCCTTGGCGCGCGCGATTCGCTGCGCCTGGAGGCGGGGCTGCCGCTCTATGGTCATGACTTGTCGCCGGACACCAGCCCGGTCGAAGCGGGTCTATTGTTCGGTATTAACAAACGCCGCCGGGGCGAAGGCGGGTTTCTGGGCGCCGAGCGCGTGTTGCGCGAGATTGCTGATGGGGCGGCGCGGCGCATGGTTGGGCTGCTGATCGAAGGGCGGCAACCGGCACGTGAAGGTGCCGAAATTTACGCGGATGCCGCCGTCGTCGGGCGAATCACCTCGGGCGGGTTTTCGCCAAGTCTGCAGGCGCCGATCGCGATGGGCTATGTCAGCGCCGCACACACAGCTATCGGCACCGCGCTCGAGATCGACGTCCGCGGCAAGCACTTGCGTGCGATCGTTACTGCAATGCCGTTTGTCCCACACCGCTATCACCGCAAGGGAGCCTGATGATGCGTTACTATACCAAGGATCATGAGTGGATCGATGTTGATGGCGATACGGCCACGGTCGGCATTACCAGCTATGCGCAGGAGCAGCTCGGCGATGTCGTCTTCGTCGAAGTGCCACCCGCCGGGACCAAAGTGACCAAAGGTGGTGACGCGGCGGTGGTTGAATCGGTGAAAGCGGCGTCCGACGTCTTTGCGCCGGTCTCGGGCACGGTTTCCGAAGGAAATGCCGCGCTCGAAGCGGAGCCAGCGCTGGTCAACACCGCGCCCGAGAGCGCCGGGTGGTTCTTCAGACTGTCGCTTGACGATCCGCAAGAACTCTCGGGTCTGATGGATCGTGCCGCTTACGACGCGTTCGTGGCAGGCCTCTGATGCGTTACCTTCCCCTGACCGACCATGATCGTTCGGCCATGCTGGATGTCATCGGGGCTGCCGATGTCGATGCGCTATTCGTTGACGTGCCGACAAGCGCGCGGCTCGATGGTCCGATCCGTGGACTACCCAACCATGCAACCGAACTGTCGGTTGAGCGGCATTTGTCGGCTCTGGCGCGCAAAAACCGTGCCGCAGGTGACGGGCCCTTCTTCCTCGGCTGCGGCGCTTATAAGCATCATGTCCCGGCAAGCGTCGACCATATCATCCAGCGCGGCGAATTCCTGACGGCCTACACCCCGTATCAACCCGAAATCGCGCAAGGCACCTTGCAGGTTCTGTTTGAATTCCAGACTCAGGTCGCGAGGCTGTTCGGCTGTGACGTCGCCAACGCCAGCATGTACGACGGATCGTCGGCGTGCTGGGAAGCCGTGACGATGGCAGGCCGGATCACGAAGCGAAAGAGAGCAATCCTGTCATCGGGTCTGCATCCGCATTATGTCAGCGTCGCGCAGACGATGGCGCGATTCACGGGTGACGCGCTTTCGTATCAGACGCCAACGCTTAGTCCGGCAACGGATATTGACGACCTGCTGGCGGCGATCGACGGGCAGACGTCGTGCATCGTCGTGCAATATCCTGACATTCTTGGCCGGATTGACGATCTGTCTGCGTTAGCGAGCAAGGCGCATGAGCATGGCGCCCTGTTGATTGCAGTGGTGACCGAACCGGTTGCGCTGGGCGCAATCAAATCGCCGGGTGAAATGGGCGCGGACATCGTGGTCGGCGAGGGGCAATCACTTGGCGTCGGGCTCCAGTTTGGCGGACCCTATGTCGGCCTGTTTGCATGCAAGGAGAAATATGTCCGCCAAATGCCGGGTCGGCTTTGTGGCGAAACCGTGGACGCGGAGGGCAAGCGCGGGTTCGTGCTCACTTTGTCGACGCGCGAGCAGCATATCCGCCGCGAGAAAGCGACGTCGAACATCTGTACGAATTCAGGGCTGTGCGCGCTGGCGTTCAGTGTTCACATGACGCTGCTTGGCGAGCGCGGCTTGCGTGACCTGGCGATGCTCAACCACAGCCTGGCCAGTCATGCGGCGGAGCGACTTGCGAAAGTGTCCGGCGTCGACGTCATCAACAATAGTTTCTTCAACGAGTTCACGCTGAAGTTGTCGAAAGAAGCGCGTCCGATTGTGCGGAAACTCGCAGAAAATGGCGTTTTGGGCGGTGTGTCACTCGGGCGGCTTTTCCCCGGCGTGTCGGCGCTGGCAAATGGTCTGGTCGTTGCCGTTACCGAAACGGCAACTGTCGACGATATCGAGGCGCTGGCAACAGCATTGGAAGGAGCGCTGACATGAGCATCAACGCAAGCGGATGGCGGCCCGCAATGGGTGGCAGTGGCGTCGCGAACGCCGGCACGACGACCGGCAACAGAGCACTGATGCTCGAAGAAGCGCTGATTTTCGAGATTGGCGATAGCGAAACCACGGGTGTCGATCTTGCCGATCCCGTTGTGTCACCATCGCGGCTCGGTTTTCTGGCGCGCAACCGACCGATCGGGCTGGCGGGCCTGTCCGAGCCCGAAACGGTTCGGCACTACACACGGTTGAGCCGTCAGAATTACGGCATCGACCTTGGGTTTTTTCCACTCGGTAGCTGCACGATGAAGCATAATCCGCGCCTGAACGAAAAGATGGCGCGGTTGCCCGGTTTTGCCGACATCCATCCTCTGCAACCGATCGATACCGTACAAGGTGCGCTCGAACTGATCGATCAATTGGCACATTGGCTAAAGACGCTGACCGGGATGCCCGCCGTCGCAATGTCGCCAAAGGCCGGTGCGCACGGCGAACTTTGCGGTATATTGGCGATCCGAGCGGCGCTCGAAGCGCGCGGCGATGCCCGCGAAGTCATTCTGGTTCCTGAAAGTGCGCATGGCACCAATCCTGCGACCGCCGCTTTTGCCGGTTATCGTGTCGAGGATATTCCCGCGCCCAGCGGGCGGATCGATACGGCAGCGCTAATAGCACGGCTTGGCCCCGATGTCGCCGGGGTCATGATTACCAATCCCAATACCTGTGGTCTGTTCGAAAGCGATCTCAAGGATATCTCGGATGCCGTCCACGCAGCGGGCGGGTTCGTTTACTGCGACGGAGCCAATTTCAACGCAATCGTGGGCCGCGTCCGCCCGGGCGATCTCGGCGTCGATGCGATGCACATCAACCTACACAAGACGTTTTCGACGCCGCATGGCGGCGGCGGTCCAGGGTCCGGTCCGGTGGTGTTCTCGGCAGCGCTGGCACCATATGCGCCACTGCCGTTTGTCGACCGAGACGGAGACAATTTCCTGCTCGTCGAGGAAGAAAGTGCCAAGGATCGTCATGTGTCGTCTTTCGGGCGCATGGTCGCATTCCACGGTCAGATGGGCATGTTCACACGCGCATTGAGCTACATTCTCAGCCACGGTGCTGATGGACTGCGTCAGGTGTCGGGTGATGCTGTATTGAATGCGAATTATATTTTGCGAAGCCTCGAGGACACGCTTGACGCGCCATTTGCGGTTGCTGGGCCGTGCATGCATGAAGCCCTGTTTTCGGACGACGGGATGGCCGAGGGGTTCACGACGCTCGATATTGCCAAGGGGCTGATCGACGAGGGATTCCACCCGATGACGGTATATTTCCCGCTTGTCGTTCACGGCGCAATGCTTGTCGAGCCGACCGAAACCGAATCGAAAGCAGCGCTCGATCAGTTCATCGTTGCCCTGCGATCGGTGGCGGAGCGGGCAAAGGCGGGCGATCCTAGCCTTAAATCGGCACCGCATTTTGCGCCGCGGCGCCGGCTCGACGAGACTCTGGCAGCGCGCAAGCCAGTGCTGGTCTGGAAAGAGCCCGTGCTTGCGGTCGCTGCCGAGTAATCAGTCGACGGTTGCAATCAGCGTCGTTGTCCGCATCCGCTTGCGCTCGCGCCAGACGATGTAGAGGCCGCTGGCGATGATCAGCGGCGCGCCGAGCCATGTCCATGCCGTCGGCACTTCGGCAAAAAGCCAGAAACCAAACAGCGTCGACCAGATCAGGCTTGCGTAATCGACGGGGGCAACCGTCGATACCGGTGCATATTGCAAAGACAGGGTCAGCGCGACCTGACCCAGCCCGCCGACGATGCCCATGCCGATCAGCATTAGCCAGACAATCGGCTCGTGGCTTTGCGCAAACCACGGCATGACAAGTGCAAGCGGAATTGCGGATATCGTGAAAAACCAGAAAACGGTGGTGAGCGCGGGCTCGGTCCGGCCGAGTTGGCGAAGGAGTATCGTGACGAATGCGGTAAGCAACGCCGCCGTCAGACCGGCCGTGGCTCCCAGAATCGGAAGGTGCCCAGACTGCGGCTGTATGACAATCATCACCCCGACAAAGCCGATTGCAACCGCACTCCAGCGGTGGATGCCCACAGCTTCACGCAGGATAAGCGCGGACAGGATCGTCGCAAACAGGGGGGTGGCAAACCACAGCGCTTGTGTCTCGGCAAGCGGAAGCAGGCTGATGGTGATGAAATTGAGGAACATGCCCGTCGTGCCGACTGCCGTTCGCGACGCATGAAGCCACGGCCGCTGCGTTTTCAGCGACGCCAGTCCGGCGCGCGGGATGACAAGCAGCAGCACGGGAACGATCGCGATCGCTTGCCGATAGAAGACGATCTCGACCAGATTGACGCCGTAGCTTTGGACAATTTTGGCGAGCGCGAACATCGTTGTCAGCAATATGGTCGCCACAACGCGGATGCCGATGGCGGCGAGCGGACGGTCTTTGGGCTGCACACCACGCTCTTGCCGAGCGCGGGTCGCTACGTCAAAGGATGCGCCCATGAAACATGCCTTGTCCGTCACCCGCGCCGAGAATTTTGCTGCCTGGTATCAGGACGTCATCAAGGAAGGCGATCTCGCCGAAGAATCGGGCGTGCGCGGCTGCATGGTCATTCGCCCGTGGGGCTACGGGATGTGGGAACGCATCCAGATATTGATGGACCGGCAGATCAAGCTGGCGGGCGTCGACAATTGCTACTTCCCGTTGTTCATCCCGCTTTCGTTTTTCGAAAAGGAAGCCGACCATGTCGATGGTTTCGCCAAGGAAATGGCCGTTGTCACGCATCACCGGCTGATTGCCGACGGGCAGGGTGGGCTGATCCCCGATCCGACAGCGAAGCTCGAAGAACCGCTGGTTGTCCGCCCGACATCCGAAACCGTGATTGGGGCGGCCATGGCGCGATGGGTGCAGTCGTGGCGTGATCTGCCGATGAAAGTCAATCAATGGGCAAATGTCGTGCGCTGGGAAATGCGGACGCGGATGTTTTTGCGAACGTCCGAATTTCTCTGGCAGGAGGGGCACACCGCGCACGCCGACAAAGCCGATGCGATGGCCGAAACCCTGCGCGCGCTGGAAATGTATCGCGCCTTTGCCGAAGGGCCGCTCGCGATGCCGGTCATTGCGGGTGAAAAGCCCGAGCATGAACGGTTCCCGGGCGCCGAAGCGACCTACAGCATCGAAGCGATGATGCAGGACGGCAAGGCACTTCAAGCGGGCACGTCGCATTATCTCGGCACCAGTTTCGCCGAGGCAGCAGGCATCCGCTTTCAGGACAAGGACGGCGGACATGCGCTGTGTCACACGACGAGCTGGGGCGTTTCGACGCGGCTGATCGGGGGCGTCATCATGACGCACGGCGACGACGATGGGCTGCGCTGCCCGCCGCAAATCGCGCCGCATCAAGTGGTGATCGTGCCGATGCTGCGCGATGATGACGGCGATGCGGCTGTGGTGGACTATTGCCAGACACTGGCGGCAGAGCTCCGTGTCGTGTCGGCATTCGGCGAACCCGTTCGCGTTCTCTTCGATACCAAGGCCATCAAGGCGCAGACCAAGCGCTGGGGTTGGGTGAAGAAAGGCGCGCCACTCATTATCGAAGTGGGCCCGCGCGATGTCGCCGGGGGCAATGTTTCGGTGATCCAGCGGACAGCGCTCTACACCGCAGAGGGCAAGCTGAACGCCAAGAACATGGCGCGCGCCGAGCTGGTCGCGGCAGCGTCCGCCTTGCTCGACACCGTGCAAGCCGATCTTGCCAACGCGGCCAATGCCTGGTTGCAGTCAAACATCGCGCGTGATGTCACCGACCTCCCGACGCATTTCAAGGGCAGCGAGGACAAAGTTGTTGGCTGGGTGGAATTGCAATGGTCTCGGCCAACGGGCGCCGCGCTGGCCACGATCGTCGAGCAGTTGAAAGCGTTGAAACTGACCATGCGCAATGTGCCGTTGATTTCTGCACCAGTTAGCGGTTCATGCTTTTTTACGGGCGACGCGGCCGTTGAGCGAATTCTCGTCGGTCGCGCTTACTGAGCCCGACAAAAACGCGCTGAGCCGCGCGATCTGTGCTTCGGTCATGACCAGGCCCAGCTTGGTCCGGCGCCAGATGACATCATCGACCGTGCGAGCCCATTCGTGCGCGACAAGCCAGTCGACTTCGCGCGCGGTCAGACCACCGCCGAAATCCTCGCCCATGTCAGGCCGCACAAAATCGTGCAGCATCGTGCCGTAGGCCCGGGCGAGGCGGTGCGACTGGTCGGCCTTAAGAATTGGATACCGTTGGCGAACGTCAGCAAGGAACATGTCGAAATTTTCGATGTCGCCGCCGGGGAGTTTGGCTTCGCGCGTTTCTCCTGATTTCAACGCCAGTTTCTGGACGGCTTCCTCGGCAAGATGGCGCGCTGTCGTTATCTTCCCGCCAAAAACCGACAGAAGCGCAGGGCCATTGTCGTCGAGCTCGAGGACGTAATCGCGCGTCACGGCCTTCGCCTCGCTCGCGCCGTCGTCGTAAAGCGGTCTCACGCCTGAATAGGTTCGCACGACGTCGGCTGGCCCGATCTGTTTCACGAAGTAGCGATTGGCTGCGGCGCACAGATAGTCGATTTCTTCGGCACTGATTTTCGCGTCTTCGGGTCGATCGACCGGTACGTCGGTGGTGCCGATCAGCGTTTTGTCGCCTTCATAGGCAATGGCAAAGACGATGCGGCGGTCGGGCTGTTGCAGCATATAGGCCTGATCATGATCGAACAGGCGGGGCACGACGATATGGCTACCCTTGATCAGGCGAACACCGCTGCGTGCGTTCGCGCCGGTGAGCGCAAGCGCCTCGGCGACCCACGGTCCGGCAGCGTTGACAAGATTGCGAGCCTTGATCGTCCGTCCGTCCGAAAGCTGCGCTGTCCACACGTCGTCGTCTCTTCGTGCCGACACAAGTGCTGTGCGCGTTACGATCTCTGCGCCATGTTTGGCCGCGTCAATCGCGTTCAGCACCACAAGGCGCGCATCGTCGACCCACGCGTCAGAATACACAAATCCCCGGCCGGGACGCTGTAACGGCTTGAGGTAGGCTGCATCGCTTTTCCGCAGCGAACGTGAGCGCGGCAATGTGATCCGCCCGCCAATCGTGTCGTATAGCAACAGGCCCAAACGGACGAGCCACCACGGACGCACGGCATTCTCATGCGGCAGGACAAAATGCATCGGATAGATCAGATGCGGTGCAGCACGCAGAAGCCGTTCGCGCTCCTGCAGCGCCTCGCGCACGAGCTTGAATTCATAATATTCAAGATAGCGCAGCCCGCCGTGGATCAGCTTTGTGGAAGCAGAAGACGTATGCGCGGCCAGATCGTCCTTTTCGATGAGCATCACCGATGCCCCGCCCATCGCGGCATCGCGCGCAATTGCAGTCCCGTTTATACCACCGCCGATGATGAGAAGATCATAGATCATTGGCTCCCATATCCGTAGGGCGGGGATATGCCAAAACCTAAACCATCGGGCCTTCCCAACCGCGAACAAATCCTCGAATTTATCACGTCGTCACCGACGTCGGCCGGCAAGCGCGAAATCGCCAAAGCCTTCGGGCTGAACGGTGCCGACAAGATCGCCTTGAAGTCCTTGCTCAAGGATATGGCCGACGAAGGCCTGATCGACAGCGCTCCGGGGCGCGCCTTTCATAAGATGGGCGGGCTGCCCAAGGTCACTGTGCTGCGGATCGTCGATCATGATGGCGATAACGTCTATGCCGTCCCCGACAGCTGGCAAAGCGATGCGCCGGTGCCGCGCCTGCGCGTGATCGAGCGTGGGAAACGGTCTGCCTTGGGCGTCGGCGACCGCATTCTCGCGCGGACCGAAGAGCGCGGCGGGGGCCATGTCGCGCATCCGATGAAGAAGCTGGCGGCAACATCGGAAACGCTGCTCGGCGTGGTGCGGCGGGAAGAATCGGGACAGTATTGGTTGAAGCCGGTCGACAAGCGCGAACGGCGCGACACCGCAATCGCCGATCTGAATGGCGCGCAGGACGGCGATCTCGTGCTGGCAGAGAAATCGGGACGCCCGCCGCGCATCATGGCGCGGGTCGTTCAAATCCTCGGCGACCCCTTTGCGCCACGCGCATTCAGCCTGATTGCCATCCACAAACATGGCATTCCCGATGTCTTCACGGCCGAAACCATTGCCGAAGCGCATAAGGTTGCAAAACTCGCGCTTGGTGATCGCGAAGACCTTAGGCACCTGCCGATCGTTGCGATCGATCCCGCCGATGCCCGCGATCACGACGATGCCGTCTGGGCATCGCCGAATGATGCGGGTGGCTTCGATGCAATCGTCGCGATTGCCGACGTGTCGTATTACGTGCGGCCCGGCTCCGAACTCGATCGCGAGGCACGAAAGCGTGGAAATAGTGTATATTTCCCCGATCGTGTCGTGCCGATGCTGCCCGAGGAACTGAGTGCCGATATCTGCTCGCTCAAGGAAGGGCAGGACCGAGCAGCGCTTGCTTGCCATCTGGCGATCGACGCAACCGGAAAGGTCGCATCGTGGCGCTTTACGCGCGCGGTTATTCGCGTTGTTGCCAACATTGCATATGAAGATGCACAAGTCATGATCGACGCGGGGACGGCCCCGGGGCACTTGACTGAACTGTGGGCGGCTTGGGGCTTGCTTGCCAAAGCACGTGATGCGCGCGAGCCGCTCGATCTCGACCTGCCCGAGCGGCGCGTCCAGCTCGACGAGCAGGGACGGATCAGCAGCATTGCTGTTCGAGAGCGACTCGACGCGCACCGGCTGATCGAGGATTTCATGATTGCCGCCAATGTCGCCGCTGCAAAGGCGCTGGAAGCCAAGAAGTCCCCCGTCATGTACCGGGTCCATGAAGTGCCCTCGCGCGAGAAATTGCTGGCGCTTAAGGACTATTTGGCCACGTTTGGCGTGAACTTCGCCCTGGGTCAGGTCGTGACGCCCGCGACGTTCAACCGCCTCCTGTCGCTGGTCAAGGACGCCGAGCACCGCACTCAGGTCATGGAACAGGTTTTGCGGACACAAACGCAGGCCTATTATGCGCCGCTGAACGCAGGGCACTTCGGGCTGGCGCTCGGGAGTTATGCGCATTTCACGTCGCCGATCCGGCGTTATGCCGATCTGCTCGTTCACCGCGGTCTTGTTCGCGCGTTCGGGCTGGGCGACGGCGCACTGACGGATGACGAAGCGGCGCGTATGGCGGTTATCGGCGAAGCGCTGAGCAAAGCCGAGCGACGCGCGATGGAAGCCGAACGCGAAACGATCGATCGCTACGTTGCCGCGCATCTCTCGACAAAAGTCGGCGAAATTCTGGAAACACGGATCACGGGCGTTGCGAATTTCGGCTTTTTTGCCACGGTGGACGGGATCGGTGGCGATGGTCTGGTGCCGATATCGACCCTCGGCGATGACTATTTCCGGTTCGACGAAACAACCAAAAGCATCGAGGGCGATGTCACCGGCACGCGCTATGTCATCGGACAGATCCTCCCACTCCGCCTCGCAGAAGCCAATCCGATCAGCGGTTCGCTGCGCTTCGAATTGCCCGATGCACCACCCCAACGCCCGCGTCGTGACGGGTCGAGGCCGATTGTGCGGCGCGGCCGGCCAGCGAACATAAGGCACCAGTCCCGAAAGTGACAATATTGTTACATTTGCACTTCACTTTTGTGAAATAGAAGCATAGCCTCTCCTCATAGACACAAGTGAGTAGGAGAGTTTTGCTATGAATAAGGCCTTATTCCGGACGATTGTCGTCCTCCCGCTGATGTTTGCCCCTGCGGCAGCGTCGGCGGGACAGCCTGTGGATAACTATGGCACTGCTGACCTCAGCCTTGCAAAATATGAAGCCGTCGTCGCGAAACTGGAACCGATTGCAATGCGGAATCGCAGTGACGAATCGCTGCTGCTGAACCTAGCGATGGCCTATCGTCATACGGGCCGTGATGCTGAAGCGGCGGCGCTGTATCGCCGCGTGTTGGAACTCGACAACGTCGAGGTTGAAACAGCAAGCGGCGGAACGGTGCTTTCGCATGTCGTCGCGCGCCGTGCGCTCGCTAAGCCATTGCAGCTGTCGTCACGCTGAAAGGCTCGCGTAACTTATAATTTGGGCAGCGTGACCCCGCGCTGCCCCATATATTTGCCCGCCCGGTCGGCATAGCTGACCTCGCACGGTTCGTTGCCCTTAAGGAAGAGGAACTGGCACGCCCCTTCGTTTGCGTAAATCTTTGCGGGCAGCGGCGTCGTGTTTGAAAACTCGAGCGTGACATGCCCCTCCCAACCCGGCTCGAGCGGTGTTACATTCACGATGATGCCGCACCGCGCGTACGTCGATTTGCCGAGGCAGATGACGAGAACATCGCGCGGAACGCGGAAATATTCCACCGTCCGCGCCAGCGCAAAACTGTTCGGCGGGATCACGCAGATATCGGTTTTGCGGTCGACGAAACTGTTGGGATCGAAGTTTTTCGGATCGACGATCGATGAATCGACGTTGGTGAAAATCTTGAATTCGTCGGCTACCCGCGCGTCATAACCATAGGATGACAGGCCGTAGCTGATGCAGCCGTCGCGGCGCTGGCTCTCGGTAAACGGCTCGATCATGCCGGTCGTCTGCGCCTGTTCGCGGATCCATCGATCCGATTGGATTGTCATAGGAGATCTTTCGGACCAAAGGCATGGGGCAGGAGCGCCGATAGCATGTGACGTTCGATAGTCGAGGCGTCACCCGAACTGCAATGCACGACGATATCACGCTCGCCGATCTGTGCCGCTTCGTTCAGCATCTGGCGGCAACGACCGCACGGGCGAACAGGATCGGGCCCAATGCCGCCGATGACGGCAATCTCGACGACGTCGGCGAGCATGCCGTCATTTGCGACCTTGGCCAGCGCGACAGCCTCTGCACAAAGCGAAAGACCGTAACTGGCATTCTCGACATTGGCACCTGTAACGATCCGCCCGTTGACGAGCAAAATGGCGGCCCCAACATGAAATTTCGAATATGGTGCATAGGCGTGTGTTGCGGCCTCGCGGGCAGCGTCGATTATTGCTTGCGGGGTCATGCCTATCCCTTGATGTGTAGCACGCAAATAAGCGTAAACAGCCGTCGCGCTGTGTCGAAATCCATGTCGATCTTGTCTGTCAGACGCTCTTTGAGCAATTCGGCTGCCTCGTTATGGATGGCCCTTCGCGCCATGTCGATCGTTTCGATCTGGGCGGGCGTCGAACTCTTCACGGCCTGAAAATAACTGTCGCAGATCGCGAAATAGTCGCGAACCGGTCTGCGGAAACGGCCGAGCGCAATGACCAGTGTTTCGAGATGGGCGCCCGTTTCGTTCGAGATCGTGATCGCCAGACGACCTTCCTCGACGGCCAGCAACAGTTTGAAGGGACCTGAATAAGCTTCAGGATAGCTTCGCGCAGGCTTGAAATAATTGCCTTCAAGCAGGTCGAAAATGGCGATCCGCCGTTCCTGTTCGATGTCCGCCGAGCGCCACAATATGGTGTGCTCGTCGAGATCGATGGCAATGATGCGCGGGTCCGACATGGGCTCGCCTTATGCGGTCCTGTATAAAAAAGTATAGCGGGGATAAGTCGCCGGGGGTCATTGAGGATTCAGTTGGGCACGCGCATTGACGCCGATATGGCAGATCCGATCCGACTCGTTCCCCCAACTTCTCCGTCCGGCCCCGAACTCCCGCATAACATCGAAGCCGAAGCCGCTTTGCTGGGCGCGCTGATGATCGACAACCGCATTGCCGAAGATTTTCAGCAGCGGCTGCGTCCTGATCATTTCTTCGAAGCGGTCCACGGCCGTGTTTATGATGCGATCCTGCGGTTGCTCGACCGCAATATGGTCGCGAACCCCGTTACCCTGCGTCCTATGTTCGAAGCCGACGAAACGATGCGCGAGCTTGGCGGACCTGCCTATCTTGCGCAGCTTACCGGCAACAGCGCGGCGCTGATCGGTGCGCGCGACTTTGCCAATCAGATCTATGATTTGGCCATGCTCCGCGCACTTGTCTCGGTCGGGCGCGAAATGGTCGACGGGGCACTCGATACCTCGCAGGAAGTCAATCCGAAGGGGCAGATCGAAGCTGCTGAGGTCGCCTTGTACAAAGTCGCCGAGGAAGGCGGCGGCGAAGGGAGCGTCAAGACGTTCGCTCAGGCAACGCGCGCGGCAGTCGAGATCGCTGAAAAAGCGTTGAACACCGGGGGCGGGCTGTCGGGGATTACGACGGGGCTCGAATCGATCAACGGCAAGATCGGCGGCCTCCATCATTCCGATTTGCTCATTCTTGCTGGGCGTCCCGGCATGGGAAAGACCGCTCTCGCGACAAACATTGCGTTCAACACAGCGAAGCGATGGGTGCAGGATGAGGCAGACGGCATCGATCCCGCGAAATCGGTGGGCGCGAAAGTCGCGTTCTTCAGTCTCGAAATGTCCGCCGACCAGCTTGCGACACGCGTGCTAGCGGAAAATTCGGGCATCAGTTCAGAAGCGCTGCGCATGGGAAAGATCGGGCAGGCGGATTTCCGCAATCTGGCAAGAGCGGCTGGCGATCTCGAAACGTTACCGCTCTTCATCGACGACACGCCGGGATTGACGATTGCGGCGCTGCGGACGCGCGCGCGGCGCCTCAAACGGCGGCACGGAATTGGTTTGATCGTCGTCGACTATTTGCAGCTCCTGCAGGGATCCGGCCGATCGAGCGAGAGCAACCGCGTCCAGGAAATTTCCGAGATTTCGCGCGGATTGAAGACACTGGCCAAGGAGCTTAATGTGCCCGTGCTCGCCTTGTCGCAGTTGAGCCGCGCTGTGGAACAACGGGAAGACAAACGCCCTCAACTCGCTGATTTGCGCGAGTCGGGCTCGATCGAGCAGGACGCCGATATCGTCTTGTTCGTGTACCGCGAGGAATATTATGTCCAGTCGCGCGAGCCCAAGCGGCCTGCTGATAATGATGATGCCAAAACGCACGAGGACCATGCGAAATGGGCGGCAGAGATGGAAAAAGTCTTCGGCACCTGTGAACTGATTGTTGCCAAGCAACGCCATGGATCGACCGGAAAGGTCAATCTGAAGTTCGAAGCAAAAATTACCCGGTTCAGCGATCTTGCCGACGAAAGCTATTACGCCGAGCGGCGCTGACCCGTCCAAAAGGTAGTCAAAAGTTAGTCCAAGGAATCGCGGATTTGCGCCAATAAGCCTAAAAGATCGGATCATTGGCGATGTCGGTATGGATGCCGCATTCATCCTTGTCCCAGCCCCGCCAGCGACCGGCGCGGGGGTCTTCGCCGGGTTGGACCTTGGACGTGCACGGGGCGCATCCGATTGAAAGATAGCCTTGTGCTTCAAGGGGATGACGCGGAAGCTTGTGCGCATCGAAATAAGCGTCGAGGCGCATTTTATCCCAATCGGCAAGCGGGTTTATCTTGAGTCGACCTTCGTCTTCTTCGAAGCGGGGAAGTGCCGTGCGACTTTTCCCCTGGAACCCTTTTCGACCCGATATCCAGGCGTCGAAGCCACCAAGCGCGCGGCGGAGTGGTTCGACTTTGCGCAAGTCGCAGCAGCCGTCAGGGTCGTAGGACCAGCGCAGACTGGTCGCGTCCTTCTGGGCCAGACGATATGGATCAGGCCGGTAAACGCGAAGGTCGGTAAAGCCTAGATGTTCGGCAAGTTCGTCACGGTAGGCGAGCGTCTCGCCGAAGATCTTTTGCGTGTTGATAAAGATGAGCGGCACCGACTTGTCGATCTGCGCGATCATATGCAGCAGGACAGCGCTTTCCGCACCGAACGACGACACCAGCGCGATTTCCTCGAACGGCCGCGTCTCGAACAAGCCACGCAACATGTCCTGCGTATCGACCCCCGCCCAGCGTGCGTTGATCTGCGCTGCCGTATCAGGCGTAAATCTGGCTGTGGTATCGATCAGGTCGAGCGTGCGCAGCGCTTCACCCATGCCGCAGCTTCCACACCGGCACAGCGCCGTCGGCCGCAGGCTGATAAACGTCGGGATAACGCGCCAGGCATGCCTCGGCGACAGCAGGGTCGATTGGTCTTGACGGCGCAAAACTGTCGAACCCGCAGCGCCGCATGAAGGCCAGTTGATCGACCAGAACATCGCCCTCGGCACGCAGCTCGCCGGTGTAGCCGGCTTCGCGCAGGATACGGGCGGTCGAATAGCCACGACCGTCGCGAAACGACGGGAAGGCCACTTCGATCAGCGCGATCCGTTCGAGATGCGGGATCAGTTCGCGGGCGTCGTCACCGGTTTCGATGCGGACGGCATTGGCATTGCTTTGGCCAGCCACGAAAGCGTCGAGCGTTACAGCGGGTTCGTCATGCGCATCGTCGGTGCGAAACCGCAGGAAATTATCCATAAATTGCTTCCTTGAACGGTTCGAACCCGACCCGACGATACGTATCGATAAAACGTTCGCCATCGTCGCGGACGTCGAGATATTTGTCAGTCACGCGTTCGACGGCGTCGACAATACCATTCTCGTCGAAGCCGGGACCGGTGATCTTGGCAAGACTGACATCTTCGGCACCCGAGCCGCCGAGCGAAAGCTGGTAGTTTTCGACACCTTTGCGATCCACCCCGAGAATGCCGATGTGTCCGGCATGATGATGGCCGCAGGCGTTGATGCAGCCGCTGATCTTCAGCTTGAGTTCGCCGATGTTGCGCTGACGGTCGATATTTTCGAACCGTTTCGCGATTTTCTGCGCAATCGGGATCGAGCGCGCATTGGCAAGACTGCAATAATCGAGGCCGGGGCACGCAATCATGTCGCTGACGAGGTCGAGATTTGCCGTGGCCAGATCGGCGGTCACGAGCGCCTGCCAGAGCGCATGGAGATCACGCTTTGCAACATGCGGCAGTGTTATGTTCTGCGCATGGGTAACGCGGAGTTCATCGAAGCTGTAACGTTCGGCAAGGTCGGCCATGACGTCGATCTGGTCCGCTGACGCATCACCAGGGATGCCGCCAACGGGCTTCAAGCTAATATTGGCAATGGCGTAACCGGGCACTTTATGGGCAACCGTGTTTTGCGCCACCCACGCCGCAAATGCCGGTTCAGACAAATCGAGATCGTCGTTCAGGCCTTCAAAAGCCGGGGCTGCGAAGAAAGCGCTGATCCGGTCAAATTCTGCCTGCGGCGGATCAAGACCAAGCGTTTTGACGTGGAGAAACTCCTCCTCGACCTGACGCCGGTATTCGTCGGCCCCGAGTTCGTGGACGAGAATCTTGATGCGCGCTTTGTAGATATTATCACGGCGACCGTAGCGGTTATACACCCGAAGACAGGCTTCGACATAGCTGAGCAGATCGTCTGCCGTTACAAATGATCGGATTTCGGGCGCGATCATCGGCGTGCGGCCCATGCCACCTCCGACAAAGACGCGCCCCCCCAGCACACCGTCGCGCTCGACCATTTCGATACCGATGTCGTGCAGCCGCATTGCCGCGCGATCCTGTTTGCTGGCGATGACGGCAATCTTGAACTTGCGCGGCAGGAAGCTGAACTCGGGATGGAAGCTCGACCATTGGCGCAGCAATTCGGCCCAGACACGTGGGTCGGTGACCTCGTCGGCAGCAGCGCCCGCATATTGATCCGATGAGATGTTGCGGATGCAATTGCCGCTGGTCTGGATCGCGTGCATCTCGACTGTCGCCAGATCAGCGAGCAGATCGGGGCATTCTTCGAGCTTGATCCAGTTATACTGGATATTCTGGCGCGTCGTGAAATGCCCGTAGCCGCGATCATATTTGCGAGCGATCATCGCCAGCATTCGCATTTGGCGGCTGTCCATCGTGCCGTAGGGGATGGCCACACGCAGCATATAGGCGTGAAGTTGGAGATACAGCCCGTTCATGAGACGCATCGGCTTGAACTGGTCTTCGGTGATGTCACCGGCGAGGCGGCGTGCGACTTGATCGCGAAAATCGGCAACGCGGGCATCGACAAGCGATTGATCGAAAGTGTCGTACTGATACATTTATATAACCCATTCGCCAGCAGCCGGATCGGCCGGTTTAAGTGTCAGGTCAGGCCGAACCGTTGGCCCAAGTGCGCGAACGCGGTCCTTGATGTGCGCGGGGCGGGGGCCCTCGGGTGTCGCCACGGCTTCGATGATGTAAGCCGCATTCACGCGACGCGCGCCCTCTTCGGCGGCAAGAACGCTTTCGCCATGTTCGCCCACGTCAACGGCGTCTTCGACATGACGCGACCAGTGTTCGCCTGTCCACCATGTCACGTCACCGGATTTCAGGTCATTGCCCGTTAGAATTTTCATGAAAATGCTTCCGCCTGATCGGCCAAAACGGCCAGTTTGTTTTCGGCATCCGACAGGTGCACCACGTCGCCGATGACCAGGATCGCCGGGCTGATGACCTGTTCACGCTCGACCAGATCGCCGAGATCGGCAAGCAGCGTGCGCATTGCCCGCGACCCCGGTAAAGTGCCACGCTCGAGCACGGCAGCGCCGATGCCGGGTGAAACCCCCTCGGCAATCAGTTTGTCGGCAATCGCGCGGGCGGTGGTCACGCCCATGTAGATCACAAGTGTTCGGCCGTGCCCGGCGAGGCCCGTCCAATTCTGTCCGGAAAGCCCTTTGCAGGTTCCGGCAACAAAGCTTACGGCACTTGCCCAGTCGCGGTGCGTTAACGGCAGCATTGCCTCGGCAGCGGCACCAAGAGCAGACGAGACCCCTGGGATTACTTCGACATCGAGACCGGCCGCGCGGACGGCTTCGACTTCTTCCCCACCGCGCCCGAAAACGAACGGATCGCCGCCTTTCAGGCGCACGACGGTTGCTCCCGTTTTTGCATGCGCGATCAATAGCGCATTGATGCCGTCTTGCGGGATGGTATGCCGGTCACGCTTTTTCGACACGTTGACTCGTTGTGCCGTGGGCCTGACATAGTCGAACACGCGATCGTCGATCAGGCCATCGTGCACGACGACATCGGCCGTGCGCAACGCCTCGACAGCTTTGAGCGTTAGCAGTCCGGGGTCGCCCGGCCCCGCGCCGACAAGGATCACGCGACCGGGTTTTGGGATATACGCGTTCGGCATCATGCGATGCAGATGGGCATTGAGCGGCGTTGGCGCAAACGAAACTTACTATGGCGAACTGTAGCCCAGCTATATCAACTGTCAGCCAGGCCGATGCCGATCGATGCCCGCGGCTGCTCTTCTTCCGACGAAACGACCGGGTAGGCGCAATAATCAGCGGCATAATAAGCGCTCGGCCGATGATTGCCCGAAAGGCCGATACCGCCGAATGGTGCTTTCGACGATGCGCCGTTCGTCGGTTTGTTCCAGTTGACGATCCCCGCGCGGATGTTTGCCCAGAACTGATCGTAGAGCTGCGCTGAGCCGCCGATCAGCGAAGCTGCAAGGCCGTAGCGCGTGTTGTTCGCTTCGATCAGCGCCGATTCGAAATCGGGCACGCGGATAACCTGAAGAATGGGTCCGAACAGTTCGATATCAGGACGATCGGTTGCTTCGGTCATGTCGATTATCGTCGGCGATAAAAAGGGGCGACCGGCGATGAGGCGCTCCATGTGAAGGATGGGTACGCCGCCCTTCATAATGAGAGCCAGAGAGCTTTCCTCAAGTTGATCGGCGACGTCGTTATCGATGACCGGCCCCATGAAAGGCTGCGGGTCACTATGCGGATCGGCGATGATCAAGCGCTCGGCGAGCAGCTTTATCCGGGCAATCAGTGGCTCGTGCGCGCCGTCGCGGACGATCAGCCGCCGCGCGGCGGTGCAACGCTGCCCTGCGGTCATGAATGCCGATTGGATGATTAAAATCGCAGCCGAGTGGATATCGTTCGCATCCCACACGATGATCGGATTGTTGCCACCCATTTCCAGCGCGAGGATTTTGCCTGGGTTATCGGCAAACTGGCGATTTATCGAAATGCCGGTTCGCGCAGCGCCGGTAAAGAGTACCCCGTCGATGTCGGGGTGCGCCACGAGGGCTTTGCCCGCATCAGGGCCGCCAATTACGCAACGCACGACCCCGCTCGGCACACCGGCGGCATGATAGCATTCGACGAGCATCCTACCCGTTGCCGGCGTTTTTTCCGAGGGTTTGAACACAATGGCATTGCCAGCGATCAGCGCGGGCACAATATGTCCATTGGGGAGATGCGCCGGAAAATTATAGGGGCCAAGAACCGCCATGATGCCGTGCGGCTTATGGCGAAGCGCCTGACGATTTCGCATGTCGCCATCAAGGCGTCGCTGCGCGGTGCGTTCATTGTATGAGTCGACCGATATCTCGACTTTTGCGATCACCGCGTCGACTTCGGTGCGCGCTTCCCAGAGCGGTTTGCCGGTTTCGCGCGCGATCGTATCGGCAAAGACCTCATGCTTGCCGCGCACGACATTGACGAACCGGCGCAGCGCTTCGACACGGACAGCAAGCGGGCGCGATGCCCATTCGGCAAATGCATGCCGCGCCAGCCCGACTTCTTCTTCGACATCGCTGACGGCGCCTCGCCATAGAACAGCACCGGTCGCAGGTTCGGTCGACACAATTTCAATGGTCATCCTTGGCCCTTTAAGCGGCGACTTCGTGATTTGCCAGTGCTGACCCCATTTCACGGATCCGCGCGATCTTTGCGTGAAACTGTGACCAATCATCGGCTTCCGAGATCGGTTTCCAAAGAGCCTCGACGTCCTCGATCAGCATTGTGCAAGGGGCATCGCCTGACCAATAGGGGTGACTGAGATCCACTCGCGACTGGTAGCTTGCGCTGACGGCCCGAAGCTGGTCGAAAAGGTCGTCGCGATAATCGCCTTGCCGCTGCCTGCCGCCAACCCAGTCGAAGAAAAACTGGTCGAGCCCCGTCTGGGTTTCCGACAGCGCCGTTTCCATCGCGCGCACAAGGGCAAGGTCTTCATCCGCATTTCGCGGCACGACACCCAGACGCCAGAGGAATTTTTCGATCAGCGCCGTTCGATAGGCGGGTGCAAAGGAAGCGAGCGCCGCCTCGCCTGCGTCTGCTTCGGTAATTGTCGACAACGCCTGACCGAGTTGGGCCACATTCCAGTAAATTGCTTCGGCTTGTCGCCCGAAACTATACAGCCCCGCACTGTCGAAATAAGCCGCCGTGAACGCGCCGTCGAACGTCGGCGCAAACCGCCACGGTCCGTAATCGAAGCTTTCGCCGGTAATGTTGATGTTGTCGGTGTTGAGGACGCCGTGGACAAAGCCCGCCGCCATGAACGATGCAGCCATTTGCGCGGTTCCCGTCGCAACATGCGTTAGGAGCAGGTCGGGTGGCCCTTCCGTGTTGAAATAATGATTCAGGGCATAGGCCGTGAGGCGCCGTAATTCATCACTTTGTCCGAGCGCGGCGAGGCGCTGGAAACTCCCGATCCGGATGTGACTATGGTTCAAGCGCACCATCACCGCAGAACGGGTCGGCGATGGCTCGTCGCCGCGGTGCAGCGCTTCGCCCGTCTCGATCAATGAAAACGTGCGTGATGTTGCGACGCCCAGCGCTTCGAGCATTTCTGTGGCCAGAATCTCGCGGACGCCCCCTTTGAGTGTCAGCCGCCCGTCGCCAAACCGGCTGTAAGGCGTCTGCCCCGATCCTTTGGTGCCAAGGTCCATAAGGCGCCCGCGGTCATCATACATCTGCGCCAGCAGGAACCCGCGCCCGTCCCCGATGTCAGGATTGTAGACGCGAAATTGATGACCGTGATAGCGCAGCGCCAGTGGTCGAGGGAGCGTATCAAGAAGCGGATCGAACCGACCGAAATGTGCGATCCATTGCGCATCGGTCAGATGCGCCAGTCCGATCTCGGCGGCCGCGCCATCATGCCGCCATCGCAGGCGATGCTCGGGAAATTGTGCGGCATGCACCGGATCGGCGATAAAGTCTGCGATCTCGCTGATTGCATTGGCGGGTTTGAATGGTTGCGCTGTGGAAATCATACCGCGATATGGACGGGGACGGTGGAGCGAGCAACAGTGCGTTATACTGACAGCTATTGGTGGTCGAACGACGGGTTGCGCCTGCACTACCGCGATTATGCCGGAAGGAATGATCGGCCGGTGATCGTTTGCATGCCGGGCCTGACGCGGAATGCCCGTGATTTCGAAGCTTTGGCGTTACGGCTTTCGCCTGAATGGCGCGTGGTTGCCCTGGATTTCCGCGGGCGCGGCGAAAGTGCTTATGCAAAAGACACGATGACATATGGTCCGATGACATATGTTCAGGATGTCGAACGGCTGCTGGCGGATCTTAGGATCGATCGCTTTATCGCATTCGGGACGTCACTCGGTGGTATCGTTACGATGCTGCTGGCAGCAACGGGGCGCGCTCGATTGGCCGGTGTGTTATTGAACGACATAGGTCCCGATATCGAACCCGAAGGGCTAGCCCGTATCAGGGGGTTTGTCGGGCGATCGGCATCATGGCCGACATGGATCCATGCCGCGCGCGCGTTGGGCGAGGCAAACGCAGAGACCTATCCGGGCTACAAACTCGACGATTGGTTGCGGATGGCAAAGCAGCTTTACCGACTGACGCCGGCCGGCCGTATCGTGCCCGATTATGACATGAACATCGCTGAGCCGTTCCGGTTGCCCGGCGGGGAGGCCGGCGTTGACTTGTGGCCAGCGCTCGATGCCTTGGCGACCGTGCCGACGCTGATTGTCCGGGGAGAGCGATCGGATCTGTTCAGCGCGACGACCGCACGCGCCATGGCGAGCCGCTTGAGCGCTGCGTCACTTGTTACCGTGCAAGGAGTCGGCCACACGCCAACCCTCGACGAGCCCGCAGCAGCGGCTGCCATCGACAAGCTGCTGGCGCATATCGCCGCGTGAGCAATCTGCATATATTACACTGTCATTCGACGTTTTCACTGGGTGGCAAAGAAGCGCGCGCGGTTCGCCTGATGAATGCTTTCGGCGATGCGGCACGCCATACGGTTATTAGTGCGATGCCCGAGGCACTCGGTGCGCGCGACGCAATCACGCGCGGTATCGTCGTCGATTTTCCAACCCGCGTGCCGAGCCTCGAAGGCAAGCCGACACTGTCCCGCTACCGCGCGCTCGCGGGTTATATGCAGCGGTTCGACCTGCTCCTGACCTATAATTGGGGGGCGATGGATGCCGTCATGACGCGGCGGATGTTTCCAAACGAACTGCCGCCGCTTGTGCACCATGAAGACGGTTTCAATGCCGACGAGTCAGAAACGCTGAAAACGAAACGTAATCTTTTCCGGCGCTTGGGCCTGCCCGCAGCGTTTGCACTCGTCGTGCCGTCGCAGCGGCTCGAAGCGATTGCACTCGAAATATGGAAACAGCCGCCAGCACGGGTTCACCGGATTGCCAACGGCATCGACGTGCGGGCGTATCGCTCGAAACCGACGTTAAGCATCCCCGGCCTTCGAAAAAAATCCGGCGAGATCGTAATCGGCACGCTTGCAGGCTTGCGTACCGTGAAAAATCTATCGCGGCTTGTGCGCGCTGCGGCGACCGTGCCGAACAGCCGACTGGTCATTGTCGGGGAAGGGCCGGAGCGTGAAGCCATCCTCGCCGAGGCGGAGCGCGTCGGCTATGCAGATCGTCTGATCATGCCGGGATTTCTGGCGGGTCCGCACCGTTACATCGGTCAGTTCGATATTTTCGCGCTCTCTTCGGATAGCGAACAGTTTCCGATTTCACTGATAGAGGCAATGGCAGCCGGGCTGCCGTGCGTTGCGACCAATGTCGGCGACGTCGCCCAGATTGTCTCGAAAGAGAACCAGCGCTTTATCGTGGAGCCAGGCAACGAAGCGGGATTTCGCGGTGCACTGTGCAGCTTGGCAACCGACGCGCGTCTACGTGCGGCTTTGGGTGTAACCAATCAGGCCAAAGCACGTGCGCAGTTTGATGAAGACGCGATGATTTCTTCGTACAAGGCATTGTATGAAAGCGCTGTCGGGTGGCGCGGCGCGCTTGGCGAAAGTTGAAGCATTTTGCGCATGCGCCACGTATAACGTTATAAGGGGCGCAAGGAGTAACGGGTTGTTCAAGGGTTTGAAGCCGATCCTGTATCAGGGTCGTGAAGTGTGGCCGCTGATCGAGGGCGGCAAAGGTGTTTCGGCAACCAATCACGCGAGCGCTGGCGCTTGGGCTTTGGCAGGCGGGATCGGCACAGTCAGCGCCGTAAACGCCGACAGCTACGATCCTACGGGCAAGATCGTTCCGCAAGTATATGCCGAGCGGACGCGCAAGGAACGTCATGAAACGCTGATCAACTATGCCATTGACGGTGCGGTCGAGCAGGTCAAACGCGCGTACGACATCGCCAATGGCAAAGGCGCGATCAACATCAACGTGCTTTGGGAAATGGGCGGCGCGCAGCCGATTTTGCATGGTGTGCTCGAACGGACCAAGGGAATGGTTTCAGGCGTGACCTGCGGCGCGGGGATGCCTTACAAGCTAAGTGAAATTGCGTCGTCTTACGGCGTTTCCTATCTTCCGATCATCAGCTCGGCGCGGGCATTTCGCGCGCTCTGGAAACGGGCTTATTCAAAAGCGGCAGATTATCTTTCCGCGGTTGTTTACGAAGACCCATGGCTGGCGGGCGGGCATAACGGCCTGTCCAATGCCGAAGATCCGCGCAAGCCCGAAGATCCGTATCCTCGCGTGAAAGCACTTCGCGAGACAATGCGCGAAGGGGGAATTTCCGACTCAACGCCGATCGTCATGGCCGGTGGTGTCTGGGCGCTTCGTGACTGGGATAATTGGGTAGATAATCCCGATCTGGGACAGATCGCGTTTCAATTTGGTACGCGTCCCTTGCTAACGCAGGAAAGCCCGATCCCCGTCGGCTGGAAAGAGCGGCTGATGACACTGGAGGAAGGCGATGTCCTGCTTCACAAATTCTCACCCACCGGTTTCTATTCGAGTGCGGTGCGCACGCCGTTCCTTCGCGAACTCGAAGCGCGGTCCGAGCGGCAGATCGCATTTTCAGGCGAAAGCGTGGGCGATCACACGCATCAGCTCGATGTTGGCGTCAAGGGCAGGAATTTCTGGGTCACGCGCGGCGACCTGCTGCGCGCGCGTGAATGGTATGGCCTTGGCTTTACCGACGCACTGAAGACGCCCGATAACACGCTTGTTTTCGTGACGCCTGCCGCCAAGGCCGTGATCCGCAAGGACCAGTCCGATTGCATGGGGTGCCTTTCGCATTGCAGCTTTTCGTCGTGGAAGGATCATGACGATTATACGACCGGCTACCTTGCCGATCCGCGCAGCTTTTGCATCCAGAAAACGTTGCAGGACATCGCGCATGGCGGACCGGTAGACGACAATCTGATGTTTGCGGGGCATTCGGCATTCCGCTTCAAAAGGGACCCGTTTTATTCAAACGGTTTCGTGCCGACGGTCAAGCAGCTGGTCGACAGGATATTAACCGGCGATTAGGTCGAGCGCGTTTTCGCTCGCATCGGAATGATCATGGCGACCATCAGGGCGATGATGGCGGTCATAACCGCTGTCCATAGGACGGTTGCTCCGACACCCACGGCTTGCGCGCCAAACTGCGCGACCAAGCTTACGCCCTCGTCATAACCGGGGCCGCCGAACACCGGAAGAACAAAGAGCGGAAACAACAGGCTGCCCAGCATGCCGGCAACGCCATGAACGGCAAAGACATGGCAAAATTCGCGTCGTTTGAACGATTTTTCCATTACGAGAAGGGCGTAAAAAGCGGTGAGGCCGCCAACACTGCCAAGCACGATTGCACCGACAGGACCGACGAAACCCGCTGCGGGCGTTATCGTCGCAAGCCCTGCAACGGCACCGGTCACGAGGCCGATCGATGACGATTGGCCGACCTTGATCCATTCGACAAGCAGCACAACGAGCGCAGCAGCGCTTGCCGCAAGATGCGTGTTGAGAATCGCCGTTGCCGCGTCCGCGCCCGCAGCGAACGAAGATCCACCATTCAATCCGAAAGAGCCGACCCAGAGAAGCGCCGCACCCGCCAAGGAAACAGCTGAGCGATCTTCAACAACGCCGGGCGTAACGGCTTTTCGTTCACCGAGCAGCAGTGCGATCACAAGGGCTGCAACGCCTGCGGTCGTCTGCACCACGATCCCACCGGCAAAATCGAGCGTTCCCCGCTCGGCCAGCCAGCCACCGCCCCAGATCCAGCGGGTGACGGGCACATAGACCAGCAACGACCAAAGTGCCGTGAATCCAACGACCCAACCCAGGCGGAGATGGGGGGCAAAGGCGCTTAAAATCAATGCCGACGTGAAGACCGCAAATGTCATTTGAAAAAGAACAAACAGGTTTTCAGAGACTGTCGTGCCGTCGCGTATGTCGACCAGGTTGGTCAGGCCAAGATTGCCAAGGCCACCCAGCCATATGGAACCGTCGCCAAATGACAGGCTGTAGCCGACCCCCGCCCAGATCAAAGAAACAAGGCAGGTCGTTACGATGCCGTGCATCAGCGGTGATGCGAGATTGCGTGACCGAACGAGCCCGCCGTAAAACAGGCCGAGGCCGGGAATCGCCATGAAAAGGACAAGGGCCGACGCCGTGAGCATCCATGCACTGTCGCCGCTATCCGCAATGATCATCGGCTGCGCCGAGGCCAAGGGGCTCGATGTCACCGCCAGCATCGTCATTGCTGCCCGAAGTGCGCGCATATTTGAAATCCCCCGTTTCATCGAGCTTGACGCCTTGCGCCTTTCCAAATCGTTGACCGAGCGATACGGAGCGGTCAAGCAGCATCAACCAAGGACAAGTGCGCAATGCGCGGACTGATTGCGAGTTTTGCGGTCGCGGCGCTCGTGGCGCCGACAGTTGCGACAGCACAGCAAAAGACCCCCTATTGGGCATCGATCGCTGCCGGCAAGGCAAGGATGCGGACGGGGCCGGGTCGCGAATTTCCGGCAAGCTGGTTGTATCAGCGGGCGGACTTGCCAGTCCGCGTGATCGAAACATACCCAAACTGGCGCAAAATCGAAGACCCTGACGGGACGACGGGCTGGGTTCAGGCAAATCTACTGAGCAACGTTCGCACGGCCTTGGTCACAGGCGACGTTCGCGAATTGCGCGCAAGCGCCGATCCAACGGCGCCAGTCGTTTGGCGCGCCGAACCCGGCGTCGTCGGTCGGGTCAGTCAGTGTGCACGGCAGTGGTGCTTGTTCGACATTAAGGGTCGTGTTGGCTTTATCCAGACCTCGCATATCTGGGGCACGGCACGCGACGAACGGTTGCCATAATGGTCGATACCGGCTGGTGGGCGCTGGGCGGAACGATCGCGGGACTTATCGCCGGAAGCTTTATTTCAACGTTGGTGATCCGTTGGCCCGCAGGTCGGGGGTTAAGCGGTCGTTCGGCCTGTGACGGATGCGGGCGGACATTGACCGTCCGCGATCTTGTTCCATTGTTCAGCGCGATGGCGTCTCGCGGAAAATGCCGGACGTGCGGCGCGCCGATAAACTGGCGGCATAGCGTAACGGAAATATGCGCGGCAGTTATCGGTCTCGTCGCGCTGATCGCGCTGCCCGGTCTCGAAGGGGCCGCCGCCGCTGTTTTCGGGTGGCAATTGCTGACACTTGCTGCGCTCGATGCAGAACATTTTTGGCTGCCAGACTGGTTGACCGGAATACTTGCCATGACCGGCCTCGCGTTCGGGGTGGCTGGCATCGGCGTCGATCTTTCGTCACGCGCAATCGGCGGCGCTGCGGGTTTTGCGTCGCTCTTCATGATTGCATGGACGTATCGCAAAGTGCGCGGACGCGACGGGATGGGGGGAGGTGATCCCAAGCTGCTGGGTGCGATCGGCTGCTGGATGGGCTGGCAATCATTGCCCTATGTATTGATTGGCGCCAGCGTCATCGGCCTGTGCATTGCGCTCGCGTTGACCGTGCGTGGGCGCGCTGTTGCAGCAACGACCCGTCTTCCGTTGGGTTCGCTTATGGCAGTCGCCGCGTTTCCGCTTTGGTTGTTAAACGCGCAGCTTTGACGCCGCCCGGGCATTGGCTTCGATCAGCGCGATATCGGGCGCGCCCTTCGGCACGATCCAGCTACCGCCGACGCACGCGACCGAAGGCAACCCCAGCCATTCGGCGGCTGTTCCTTCGGTTATCCCGCCAGTGGGGCAAAAGCGGACCTGGCCAAAGACGGCAGCAAGCGCATTCAGCGCGGGGAGCCCGCCCGACGCCGTCGCGGGGAAAAACTTGAAGCGCGTCAGGCCCATGTCGAGTCCGCGCATGATGTCGCCGGCATTGGCTGTTCCCGGCAGAAACGGAATGCCACTGGCGCTTGCGGATTTGCCTAAAGGTTCGGTGAGTCCTGGACTAACAATGAACTTTGCGCCTGCGGCAATGCTGGCTTCGAGGTCGGCAGGGTTAAGAACCGTTCCGGCCCCGACAATCGCGCCGTCTACACTTGCCATTTCCGCAATCACGTCGAGCGCAACGGGCGTCCGCAATGTGACTTCAAGCACGGTCAGCCCGCCACGCACAAGCGCTTCGGCAATGGGGCGGGCATGAGCCACATCGTCGATTACGAGCACAGGGATCACGGGCGCTGTGTTCATGATGTCGTCGATCGTCATGGTTGATGCTCCGTTGCGAATGCGGCGGCGGCGCCGAAGAGCCCTGGCTGGTCGAGCGTAATCAGCTTGACCGGAATCGCCGCCATCATCGATTCGAACCGGCCTTTTGCGGCGAAACGTTGCGCAAAACCGGACTGTGGCAGATGCGCGGCGATCCGCGCGCCGAGTCCACCGGCAACGACGACGGCATTTGCACCCTGCGCAAGGGCAAGATCGCCGGCAACCGAGCCCAAACTCATGCAGAATCGATCCAGCGCTGCAACCGCGAGGCTGTCGCTGCCGTCGAGTGCGGCCGTCCATAGTGCCTTGTCATCGTCGCCGTCCACGGTGCGCCCTTCGATGCGGGCGAACGCTTCGTAGATGCCGCGCAGACCGGGGCCGGAAACCACGCGCTCGACGGACACACGGCGATAGCGTTTGCGTAGCGTTTCGAGCAGGCCGTCTTCAAAGGCGTCGAGAGGCGCGTAATCGAGGTGCCCGCCTTCGGTCGCACAAACGCGATAGGGGATTGCACCACGCACGACATAGGCCACGCCGAGCCCCGTGCCCGGGCCGACAACCGTCGTCACGCCATCGTCGGGAAAAGGCGTGTCAGGACCACAGATGTGGCGAAAGTTTTCAGATGACGCCTGCGCGACAGCGTGACCCACCGCACCAAAATCGTTGACCAGCGTAAAACGGTCGACATGCAGCCGATCGGCAATGAGCGACGGACGGATCGTCCAGTGGCTGTTGGTCAGTTGCAGCACGTCTCCACCCACCGGCCCGGCAAATGCAATCGCGGCAGCGGGCGGCAAGGGACGCCCGACATGCGCGCCAAACGCTTCCCACGCCGTCTGGAAACTGGCGTGCTCCGCCGTTTTCAACGTCACTGGACTGGCAAGCGATTGCACCTTGCCATCAAAAACCTCGGCGAGGGCAAAGCGGGCGTGTGTGCCGCCGATGTCAACAGCGACGACGTCAGTCACAGGCCGGCCGACATCAGCATGGCCGAGGCGCCTTTTTCGGCATCGTCCGATCCGTGGCGCATGAACGCAAACAGTTCGCGGCCGACGCCGAGATGGGCAGGGGGGCAAGGCTCGCGTTCCCGCGTCGCAAGGTCGGCTACGGTTGACAGCGTGCCGGCTACAGCATCGACGCGGACGATGTCTCCGTCCCGCAGATAGGCGAGCGGGCCGCCCAGACCTGCTTCGGGGATCGCATGGATCGCGGCAGGCACTTTGCCCGATGCACCGGACATGCGGCCATCGGTGACCAGCGCCACTTTGAATCCCTTGTCCTGCAGCACCCCGAGCGCTGGCGTCAGTTTATGAAGCTCGGGCATACCGTTGGCGTGCGGACCCTGAAAACGCACGACCACGACGACATCGCGGTCGAGTTTGCCCGCCTTGAAGGCCGTCAGCACGTCGTTCTGATCGGCAAACACAGCGCACGGCGCTTCGATGATGTGGCGCGACGGATCGACGGCGCTCGTCTTGATGATCGCCCGCCCGAGATTTCCAGTCAGCAGAAGCATTCCACCATCCTTTGAGAAGGGATCGGATGCGGGTCGAACCATCGTGCTATCGCGCGGCGTCGCGACGGCAGGTTGCCACATCAGGGCATCATCGACCAACACGGGTTCGTTACCGTAGTCCGTGAGATCGGCGCGCGCGACTGTCATGATATCGCGGTGCAGCAATCCGGCATCAAGCAGTTCGCGAATAATGAAGCCAATGCCACCGGCATGATGGAAGTCGTTCACATCGCCCGAACCATTGGGATAGATCCGCGCAAGCATGGGCACGACGGACGACAGCCGGTCGAAATCTTCCCAATCGATGATGATCCCGGCGGCGCGGGCAATCGCTGGCAAGTGGATCGCATGGTTGGTCGAACCGCCGGTCGCGAGCAAGCCGACACAGGCATTGACGATCGCCTTTACATCCACGCAATGGCTCAACGGGCGGTAATCGTCACCATGCCAACCAATGGCAGCAAGGCGGTGGATGGCGGCGCGCGTCAGTTCGCTGCGCAATTTGGTGCCCGGATTGACGAACGCGGCACCGGGCATGTGAAGCCCCATGACTTCCATCATCATCTGGTTCGAATTCGCTGTGCCGTAAAACGTGCACGTACCGGCATCATGGTATGAAGCGGATTCGGCTTCGAGCAATTCTGCTTTGCCCACTTTACCTTCGGCGAAAAGCTGGCGGATGCGCTGCTTTTCCTTGTTGGCGAGGCCCGACGGCATCGGTCCGCCGGGAATAAGGATTGTCGGCAGATGCCCAAAGCGGAGCGCACCAATCAGCAATCCCGGCACGATCTTGTCGCAAATGCCGAGCATCGCCACGCCTTCGAACATGGCGTGGCTGAGCGAGACGGCGGTCGCTAGGGCAATCGTGTCGCGGCTGAACAGGCTGAGTTCCATGCCCGCCTGACCTTGCGTTACGCCATCGCACATCGCGGGAACCCCGCCGGCAACTTGCGCCGTCGCACCAACTTCGCGCGCGGCAATCTTGATCGCTTCGGGATAGCGGCCATAGGGCTGATGCGCCGACAGCATGTCGTTGTAAGCTGTGATGATGCCGAGGTTTATTGCCGTGCCCGAACGAATGATGCTCTTGTCTTCGCCCGCAGCGGCAAAACCATGCGCCAGATTGCCGCATGACAGCGCCGCGCGGTTCGTTCCTGCCTCGCGTTGCTGGTCCATCAGCGCCAGATAGGCAGCGCGCGTTGGTTTCGAGCGGGTGATGATGCGGTCGGTTACGGCCGCGACGACGGGATGCAGTTCAGTCATGCCATGACGCTCCGTCCCGTTCGATCATGCCGATGGCAGCCGACGGCCCCCATGTTCCGGCCGTGTAGGGCTTGGCCGTCAGACCGGCTTCATCCCAAGCCGCGTGGATTGAATCGACCCACGTCCATGCCGCCTCGATTTCGTCGCGGCGCACGAAAAGTGTGGTGTCACCTTCAAGTAGATCGAGAAGCAGCCGCTCATAAGCAATTCGGCGACGCGAATTGGCAAATGCATCGGACAAGCTCACGTCGAGGCCAACTTTCTTGATCGCGATGCCGTCGCGGTCGAGCCCGGGTTCCTTGGTCATCACGGTCAACCTGATCCCTTCTTCAGGCTGTAAACGAATAACGAGCGCATTGGGTTCAAGGCCGGCACCACGCGCCTTGAAAATGGAATGCGGGACCGGACGGAACTGGATGAGAATTTCGGAATGCCGCTGCGGCATCCGTTTGCCCGTGCGCAGGTAAAAGGGGACGCCTTGCCAGCGCCAGTTATCGAGATGCGCTTTGACGGCAACGAAGGTTTCAGTGTTCGACGTTTTACCGAGTTCGTCGGCGTAACCGGCAACGGGCTGTCCGCCGACAGCCCCGGAGACATATTGCCCCTTTACCGAGTGCGTCGCGGCGCCCGATGCATCCATCGGCCGGAGCGACCGCAGCACTTTGACTTTTTCGTCGCGGACAGCCGTGGCCGTGTAACTGGCGGGCGGCTCCATCGCGACAAGCGCGAGCAGTTGAAGCATATGATTCTGCACCATGTCGCTAAGCGCGCCGACGCCGTCGTAATAGGATACCCGTCCTTCAAGTCCGACGGTTTCGGCAACCGTGATCTGGACATGCTCGATTTGGCTCGCGTTCCAAAGCGGCTCGAACAGGGTATTGCCGAAGCGCAGAACGAGCAAATTCTGCACAGTTTCCTTGCCGAGATAATGATCGACCCTGAAGATGTCTTCTTCGTCGAATGCGCTGCCGACCCCAGCGTTCACGTCGCGGCTGGATGGCAGATCGTGACCGATCGGCTTTTCCATCGCGATGCGCGTGTCCGCGCCCGTCAGGCCGACCGAAGCAAGTCCTTTGACGACAGGCCCGAACAACGACGGCGGCGTTGAAAGATAAAACGCGATACCTTTAGCTTTGACGTCAGCGACTTTGCCCGCAAGGCACGCAAAATCTTCGGGCGCGTCGGCGGCAACACTGCAATAATCGACCCGATCAAGGAAAGCCGACGCCCTTGCGGCGTCGAAGAGCTCGAGCGGCTCAAGCGCCGCCATGACTTGCGCCTGAAAAGCGCTGCGCTCGAGCGCCGATCGGGCAGCACCGATGACGCGGAAATTGTCGGGCAAAAGGCCGTCGCACTGCAAATTGTAAAGCGACGGGAACAGCATTCGCTGCGCAAGATCGCCGGTCGCACCAAACAGGATCAATGTTTCAAACGATTTCGGCATGCTCGCCCCTCGTTGCCGTAGGGTCGCTTTCATAGCGGCCACGCTTGGCGATGCAACGTGCATACGATTGCATGATCAGGCGGCTGCGCGACGATCCTTCAGTTCGGCATTCAGCATTTCGGCGAGCAGGAACGCCAGCTCGAGCGACTGCGCTGCGTTTAGACGGGGATCACAATGCGTATGATAGCGATCGCCCAGACTCATCTCGGTCACGTCGACGGCGCCGCCCGTGCATTCGGTCACGTTCTGGCCGGTCATCTCGATGTGGATACCGCCGCCATAGGTTCCTTCAGCGCGGTGCACCGCAAAAAAACCTCGTGTTTCGGCAAGGATACGCTCGAACGGCCTCGTCTTGTAGCCTGTGTTACCTGCCTTGATGACATTGCCGTGCATCGGATCGCATGACCAGATGACGGGATGCCCCTCGCGTTTCACGGCCCGGACGAGCGCGGGCAGACCGGTCTCGATCTTGTCATGGCCATAGCGCGTGATGAGCGTGATCCGGCCCGGCGTCCGTGCGGGGTTTAGCGTATCAAGCAAGCGCAGCAGCACGTCAGGCGTGAGGCTTGGCCCGACTTTTATGCCGATCGGATTGCCGATGCCACGCAAAAACTCGACGTGCGCTGATCCTTCGAACCGCGTGCGGTCGCCGATCCACAGGAAATGTGCGCTGGTGTCGTACCAGTCACCGGTCAGTGAATCCTGCCGGGTCAGCGCCTGCTCGTAGGGCAGAAGGAGCGCCTCGTGACTCGTGTAGAATTGTGTGCCTTTCAATTGCGGCACGGTGTCCGGATTGATGCCGCAGGCATTCATGAAGTCGAGTGCTTCGCCGATGCGGTCGGCAACATCCCGATACTGCTTCGTCCACGGGCTGCGGCCCATGAAATCATGCGTCCACGCATGGACCTGATGCAGATTGGCATAACCGCCGTTCGAAAAAGCGCGCAGGAGGTTCAGCGTCGCTGCAGACTGGTTGTATCCCTGCACCATGCGCTGGGGATCGGGTGCCCGACCTTCGGCATCGAATGCGATGTCATTGATAATGTCGCCGCGATAGCTGGGCAGCTCGACGCCATCGATTGTCTCGGTATCGGCGCTGCGCGGCTTTGCGAACTGGCCCGCCATGCGGCCGAGTTTTACGGTCGGCAGTTTCGACGCGAATGTCAGCACCACAGCCATCTGAAGGAGCACACGAAACGTGTCGCGGATATTGTTCGGGTGAAATTCCGCGAAAGACTCGGCGCAGTCCCCGCCCTGTAGAAGGAAAGCGTCGCCGGTCACCACGCGTGCGAGGTCTTTCGTCAGGTCACGGGCTTCGCCGGCAAAAACGAGAGGCGGAAAGTTACCCAGTGTCGACGTGGCACGGGATACTGCATCCTGATCGGGGTAGGTGGGCAGCTGACGCGCTTCATGTGCGGTCCAGCTATCGGGGGTCCATTTCATTGCCATAGTGGCGGCGCAATGCGGGAGGCACGGAAAAATTGCAACGATTAGCGGTATGGAAGCGCTAATTCACGCCGAGCTGCATCGCTGCGGCATTGATGCTTGCGGCGCTTTCAGGATTGGCGGCGAGCGCAGAGTCTCTGGCGGCTGTAGCATCTTTTGCGCGGCCGAGTACCGAATAGCTGCGCATCAGCATGATCCAGCCATCGACGTCTTTCGGATTGTCCTTGAGCTTTTTGGCCAGACCGTCGACCATCGATCGGATGACAGCCTGCTGCTCGTCACCCGCAATAGGTTGCTGGACCGGTAACGCTGGCAGGGCGGCCATGCGCGCGCGGATGTCGATGTTTTCCTTGGCAGCTACCGTTGAAATCAGGCTCCGCACATCGCTTTGCCAAGGCGCGTCGGGCGGCGAGTCCTTCAGCAGGGCGATCCAGCCATCGATTGCACCCGTGTGATCGCCGCTGATGTCTTTCTCGACCGCGAGGAAATAGCGCGCCCGGGTGTCCTTGGGGTCACGCGCCAATGCTTTTGAAAACGCTGCCCGCGCATCGGCGGGAAATTTGCCCTGGCTCGCCAGAACGAGCGCTTCGCCGAGGTTCGACCAGCTTTCGGCACTAGCGGGCGCGAGTTCGGCTGCGCGCTTGTACGCCGTGGCACTTTCGGCAAATCGCTGCGTTTCGAAAAAGCTCATGCCGAGCATCCGCAACCCCTGAACATCATTGGGATTGGCCTTCAGCCGCGCTTCGATCTGAGGGATCATTGTGGCAATTTCGGGCGATGGAGCGCTCTGCGGCGGCGGTGGCGCGTCAGCCGTCGTAGACCGCATCGTCGTCACGCCAACCGATATGGTAGCGACGAACGCTGCGCCAATCAGCAGCAAGCGGCTGACCGGGACGCTCACTTGACCTTGGCTGCCAGTTCTTTTTGAGCGGCGCGATATTCGGCTTCCAACCGGTCGACCCGGTCGGCAACGGTTTCGACAGCTGTCACCGAACCAATCCCTTGTCCCGAGCCCCAGATGTCGCGCCATGCTTTGGCCGGCGTGTTGTCGCTTTGCCCGAAGTTCATTGTCTTATATTCGCCCTTCGGCAGATTGTCCGGATCGAGCCCGGCGGCTTCGATCGAACCGCGCAGATAATTGCCATGAACGCCCGTAAACAGATCGGAATAAACGATGTCCGATGCGTTGCCGTCGACGATGCCTTGTTTATAGGCCGCGTCGGCATTGGCTTCGACCGTCGCAATGAAGGCCGAGCCCATATAGGCGAGGTCGGCACCGCACGCCTGCGCCGCCAAGATCGAACGACCGTTCGCGATCGCGCCCGACAGCGCAACCGGTCCGTCGAACCATGTCCGGATTTCGCTCATCAGCGCGAACGGCGACTGCGTTCCGGCATGCCCACCAGCGCCAGCGGCAACCGGGATCAAGCCATCGGCTCCCTTCTCGATTGCCTTGCGCGAAAACCGGTCGTTGATGACGTCGTGCATGACGATGCCGCCCCAGCCATGCACTGCGGCGTTCAGATCTTCGCGTGCGCCGAGCGATGTGATTGTGATCGGCACCTGCCATTTTGCGCAGGTTGCCAAATCGGCTTCGAGCCGGTCGTTCGATTTGTGGACGATCTGGTTCACGGCATAGGGCGCCGCCGGACGATCGGGATGATCGCGATTATGCTGCGATAATTCCTCGGTGATCCGGTGCAGCCATTCATCGAGCAAGCCCTGCGGCCTGGCGTTCAATGCGGGAAAGCTCCCGACGATGCCCGCCTTGCACTGCGCGATGACGAGATCGGGTCCGGAGACGATGAAAAGCGGCGAGCCAATAAGCGGGAGCCGCAGATTGTCGAAAATGGCTGGTAGGGTCATGACCAGCGGTTTTAGCGCAACGTTTTGGCGCTGCAAGCCCTGCAAAAGTTACGCTACGGCACGGGTAAGTCGCGATTGCCCGACCGGCTTGTCAGATTGCCAAGGTTCGTGTTGAGCACCGTATTCGACCCAGAGGGAACATCATGAGCGGACCATTGACAGGCATTCGGATCATCGAATTTGCGGGCATCGGGCCGGCGCCATTTGCCGGGATGATGCTCGCCGACCACGGCGCCGACGTCATCCGCATTGAGCGTCCGGGCGGTGTACTCGATCCGCGTGATCCTCTCTCGCGCAATCGCAAATCGATCATATTGAATACCAAAACCGAGGCAGGAAAAAATATCGCACGCGATCTTTGCCGTAACGCGGACGGTCTGATCGAGGGCTATCGCCCCGGGGTGATGGAACGTCTTGGGCTGGGCCCCGATATCCTTTTGGCGGATAATCCCGCGCTCGTTTATGGCCGCATGACCGGATGGGGGCAGTTCGGGCCCTATGCGCAGGCCGCGGGGCACGACATCAATTATATTGCGCTTTCGGGCGTGTTGCACACGATCGGGCGGGCACGGGAACGTCCCGTGCCGCCGGTGAACTATGTCGGTGATTTCGGCGGGGGCGGGATGATGCTTGCCTATGGCATAGTCAGCGCGCTGCTTGCCGTGAAAATGGGGGGGCAAGGCCAGGTGATCGATTGTGCCATGACCGACGGATCGGCCCTGATCGCGGGCATGAGCTGGCATTTGCTGGCAACGGGGATGAACAGCGATGCGCCCGGCACGAACATGCTCGATGGCGCGGCGCATTTTTACGACACCTATGTATGTGCCGATGGCAAATGGATTTCGATCGGGGCGATCGAGCCGCAATTTTATGCACTGCTTCGTCACCACGCCGGTGTCGCCGATGACACGGCCTTCGATGCGCAGCATGACCGCGCGGCGTGGCCCGATCTCAAGACGCGTCTAGTGGCGATTTTTAGGCGCAAGACGCGTGACGAGTGGTGTGCCGTCATGGAAGGCACCGATGTTTGCTTCGCACCTGTCCTGTCGATGCGCGAGGCACCGCGGCACCCGCACAATGTGGCGCGCGAAACATTTGTCGAAATCGGCGGCGCCGTACAGCCTGCGCCCGCGCCGCGATATTCCGGAACGGTCAATGATCTGCCGCAGCAAGCCCCTGCCGCCGGGGCCGACAGCGCGGCGCTGTTGGAAGCGCTTGGATACAGCGATGAGAAAGTGACGCAACTGAAAGAAGTCCGGGCTTTCGGCTAGGCACGAGCCGCTATTGGGCAGTGATGGCGTTCTGCAATAAGCGGTTTGCCGGAATGCTGATCACAAAACATGCGCCATCGGTTTGCGGCACAACCGAAAGCTCACCACCGACCTGACTTACCAATGCCGTCACGATCAGCATCCCCAGCCCTTTCGATGCCGCCGGATTAAAATCGTTGGGCAGGCCCTTGCCATTGTCCGAAAGCGTGATGAGGATATTCGGCACTTCATGTGCGACACTGACCGAGATGCTAGAATTGGTTGCATCGTCAAACGCGTATTTTACGGCATTGGTCAGAAGTTCGTTGACGATGAGGGCGATCGGCACGGCATCATCGAGCAAAATGGGGAGCCTTGCATCACCATTAAACGCCAGATGAATATCCTTGGCGTTATCAAGCGCAGCGATCGTTTCTTTAGAAAGCTCATCAAGATAAGTCGTTAAGTCGACAGTTTCCTGTCCCGACGAGACATAGAGCCGCTGATGCATTCCTGCGACAACGCCGATGCGCGAGCACGCCTCGACAAGACTGTCCCTTACTTCGGGGAACGAAGTTCGTTCGGCCTGCAGCGACAGCAGGGATGTCACAAGCTGCAGGTTGTTTTTGACGCGGTGGTTCACTTCCTGAAGCATCACGTCCTTGATATGGACAGCCTGCTGCATCGCTTCTTCGGCACGGTGGCGCAACGTATCGTCACGGATCGTCAAAACGGCGCCGATCAGCGACTTGTCCTCGGCATAAATTGGTTTCGCATTGCCAAGAGCCAACACCTCGCTGCCATCGGGGCGCCGGATGATCCACCGCGCATCGACAACGGTTTCATGATCGCGGACCGCGCGGGTCAGCGGAAGCCTGTCAATCGGATGCGGCAGCCCGTCTTCGGTCCACAGGCTATACACCCTCACATAGTCTTCGGGTTCGACATCAAGGAATGCCACGCCGTGGAGGCGCGTCGCTGCTTCGTTCACGAACGTTATGCGCCCGGCGGGGTCGGTAACGATAACCGCTTCGCCAAGCTGGGCCAGCGTTGCCTCATGTTCGGCCGCAATACGCTGACATTTCAGGCCGGACAGGCGCAGATCTTCCTCTGCCGCGACCTGTGCGCTCACGTCAACATTGGTCCCGAACCACTTCACAACCCTGCCGTCTGCGTCATACATTGGTTGTACGCGCGTCAAAAAAGGCTGGAAAACGCCGTCGGCCCGCCGCAGCGGAAACGTCATTTCGAAAGGTTGCCCCGTCGCAATAGACTCGTTCCACCGCACAAGAACCGAGGGCAATATTTCGGGATCGTGGACCGATTTCCAGCCCCATCCTGCCATCTGATCGGGGGTCGTGCCACAATATTCGTGCCAGCGGCGATTGTACCAGACGATATAGCCGTCAGCCTCTGCCATCCAGCAGAGCGTCGGAATGTTATCGGCCAGAATGCGAAACTGGCTATCCTCTATTGCCGACGAATCGCGCGGCGCATCGACCGTATCCCGATCGGCAGGCATCTTCGTTGATCCTGCACCTTGATGCGCGCTCATAGTGCCCCATTTGTGAGATGCATGGCTTCGTTTAACCGCAAGAAAGCAGCGGAACAATGCCTATCGATCGAGCAGCGTCCCGCTGTTATCCGATACGTTGTCTCGAGCTACTCGCTGACGCCATAATCGATCGGTTTGAACGAACCGCCGTTGGATTGCAGCGCCGAACATGCAGTCAGGCCAATGATGAGATCCATTTCAGCAACAAAGGTAATTTTGTCGCCGGCCCTGCTTCGGGGCGGTTCGACGGTGAATGCGCCGCTTTCTCCGTCGATGACGACATTCATGAAACAGTTGAACGCCGTCGGGATCATGTCAGGCTCAATACCCCATGGGGCCAGTGCATTGGCAAGGTTCCCAAAACATCCCCGGTGAGGCGCCGTTTCGCCATATATGATACGAAAGGTGTCAACTGAGCAGGGCGTCAGCAGGAAGTCGTGACGCCCAACGTCATCCGCCGTGATGCTTAGCATCGGTCTACTGCGGTTGGAGTAGAGCGTGTCGCCGGACGTCAGGAACAATTTGCTCGCGTAATCCAGCGATCGACCCGACGAAAGGACTTCGCGGATATCGGCAAGGCTGAAGGCAAGAAGGTCGGCAACCTGTCGCCCTTGCGGATCAACGACATCGAGTTGCTGACCCTGCTTCATGGTGAAGCCCACCCCCGACCGCGGCGCGATCGTTGATAGGGTCACGCGGCGCGGCGATTGAAGGGGCATTCCCAATCGCTTTCGACCGGACGTCCGCTGTATTGCCGGGCTTCTGAAACTGAGCCGTGTCTGGCCAGCATCGGGTTTTCGCTTCCGGCCAAGGCGACATCGCGATCCACGATCGCAGAGCGTAGTTTTTCATAGCGCCCTTCGGCGCGGAGCTGTTCGAACTGATCGTGCAAATTAAAGACCAGCGCGGGATAAGGGAAACGGCGAGCAGGTCGGCTCGCAGCCGGGTGGAGGCCAACGACGAAAAAAGCCTTGCCGCCAAAGCTCAGCGAGAAATGAGGGCTGTCGGGATCGGCACTGACGCTGTCGTCGACCGGAAACCCTTTCCAGTCATCCTTGTCGGCCAGTGACTGCACGCGCGCCCACAAAGCCGCCTCGAATTCGTGCTCGCAAACTGCGGGGGAGTGTTCGAAGATGACGACGAGTGTCCGGAAAATCTTCCTGTCGAGACTATATCTGTCGATGACGTCGAGCAGCGCCGGATGGATCCGCAAATCATCCCAGCCCGACGTGATATCGCGGCAGACGAGAATATCCATCTGTGCTTTTGCCAGCGCCGCCTTTGCCCCCACGCAGGGAAATTCGGGGATCGCTACCATCGTTTTAAACGCAGCAGCGATGAAGTGATCATTATCGAATTCAACGGAGGTCATATATTTCCCGATAGGAGCGGGGCGCACCGAACACGGCACGCCCGCACCACATTAACTGCCTTGAAGGCTGTGCTTTAAGTCGCGCATTTGGTCATGACCCTGTTTCACCGAGGTGTAGCAGTCAGCGATCAAGCTGCGGGTCGCTGGCGACAATTGGGTATCTTCAAGAGCGCTTTCATATTTTGCCTTGATGACGTCTTCGCCGCGTTCGACTTCGTTCACGACGGCTTGCTCATCATTGCCCATGACAGTTTCTTTGAGATCCATGAAAGTGCGGTGTGCGCTGGCGAGCAACGAACCGTCGTCTTCAGGATTTCCGCCCATGCCGGCGACAGCTTCCTGAAGACGTTCGGCAACGTCTTCGCGTTCGTTCGCACGGTCGAAGAACATGGCCACGAACTGGCTCGACTCTTTTGCTTCGGCAGCGGCGCGATATCCGTCCACACTATCGATCGTTGTTTTTATCAGACCGTTGAGCACGCCAACGTCATGGCTGTTTGTGTCAGTCATAATTAGGTTCCTTGTTTGGGGTTTGTGATGAACCACGGCGATCAAAAAAGGTTCTAAAGAAGCCGAAAAAATATGGTCATGCTTCGTGGCTCCTATGCCGCGGCGATCGGCCAATCCTTGGGATCGATATCGGGTGCGGTTGCTTCTTCGTGTTTGCTGAAAGAGCTGTGGATTTCGTCATCGACGATCGAAATTTTCGCCCAAGCAATGGCAATCAGTCGTTGGCCAACGCCACCGACACCGCCAACCCCGATAACGAGATATGCGATCTGTCCCTTGTCACATGCCGCCATGACCCCGACCACTTCTCCAACGGTTCCGCCCGAGCCGCGATGCACTTTGCGTCCGACGAGATTGCTGACGGCAAAAAGCGTCGGTGCCGATGCGTTGACACTCTTTACTTCGGCGGCGCGGGCGCCTTCCTCATGTTGCGCGACGCGGCCGAGCCACCGCCAAACGCCGATGATATTCACCAACACAAGAAAGCCATTCGTGACGAGCAAGTTTTGCTGACCGGATGCAATCGCGACAGCGCACCACGCGAGCGAGCCCACTGTAAACAGGACAAAGCCCCACCCTGTCACCTTTGCGCCAAGGTTTGCCGCCGTCATTATCGCTGCAACCATCGTTGCAGTCGGAGCCGCGATGTTGAGTATGTCCTCCATGACCCGCCAAACAGCGGCAGCGGCATTCCTGTTCCGCGTTTCGGTCACTGCGAATTTGCCAAAATCACCTCAGGCGGAACCGTAAACGCTCGATCTGGTTTACTCCCCGATCAAAAAGGGAGTGACTAAATGAATATCATCATCATGCTTATCGTCGGCGGCGTCATCGGCTGGCTGGCAAGCATTGTCATGCGCACGGACGGGCAGCAGGGCATCATTCTGAATGTGATCGTCGGCATTGTCGGCGCGATGCTCGCCGGTTTCCTGCTTACACCGCTTCTCGGCGGATCGCCGATCACATCGGGCGCGCTCGACATCCGTTCGCTGCTCGTATCGTTTCTCGGTGCACTTGTCCTTTTGGCAGTGGTGAATCTTATCCGTCGCGGTTCGGTGCGCTGAACTTTCAATCCAGGAGCTGATATGAAAACAATTACGATGAAACTCGCCGCTTGTGCACTTGTCCTTGGATCAGTCGCCGCGTGCAACAATACGCCTGCGGAGCAGGCCGCAGAAAACACAGCGGACATGATGGAAGACCAGGCGGATGCCGTTCGGGATAATACCGAAGCAACGGCCGACAACATGGAAGACACGGCCGATACATTGGACAATCGTCTTGATGGCGTTGATTCAACCGCCGAACAGAACATGGAGAACCGCGCTGCCGGGGTTCGTGCCGCTGGCGAAAACAAGGCCGACGCGATGGAAGACAAAGCTGACGCAGTGCGCAGCAACGCGAACTGATAAGCGGTCCGGTAAAATCTTGGGTAGCGGCTTGTGCAGCCGCTACCCACGATTGTTTCGGCAACTCTCGGGGGAGCAGGTAATGAATGGTGATAAGCGGCCGAAACGAGCGAAACTGCCTGCAGCGTCGATACCTTTGGGTTGGCTTACCCCTGTTGGCAAAGCGCTGTGGATCCAACGCCGACGTGGATGCTGACCGCAACTGGATTTCTTGGCGTTGCCCGAATATCACGCCTCAAGATCGTGAATGGAGCGGGTTGAATGACTGATCGGAGCGAGGAAGTGCAGCAGAACGTCGCGTTACCCGAAAAACGCATGCGTATGCCTGCTACAGCCTTCGACCCGATTGCGGCTGCGCTGCAGCAGATCCACAGCAAAGTGACCGACGAAACGATTCCCGACGACTTCATGCGATTGCTCGATCGGTTCGACGTCGGGGACGACAAAGCATGACGGCCGCCGTGATCGAGGAAACTGCCGCGGCAGCGGTCGAAGATAGCGAGTTCAAGCGCCAGATGGTGGCGCTGATCCCGTCGTTGCGAGCGTTTGCGCGCAGCCTTTGCGGCAACCCCGACATGGCCGACGATCTCGCGCAGGAAGCGATGGCGCGGGCGTGGAAAGCGCGCGGCAGCTTCACGATGGGCACGAATTTCCGCGCGTGGATGTTCATGATCCTGCGGAACATTTTTTACACGACCATTCGGAAAAATTCGCGGATGACGTCTTGGGACCCCGAAATTGCCGAGCGTGTCCTGATCGAACCTGCAACGCAGCACGTCGGTATCGAACTAAATGACGTCCAGAAGGCGTTGGACAAACTGCCGCCCGTCCAGAGAGAAATGCTGATGCTCGTTGCTGCCGAAGGTGTCTCTTATGAAGAGGCGGCAATGATTGCCGGTTGCGCTATCGGTACCGTCAAGAGCCGTGTCGCACGCGCACGGGCCGCGCTTTTACTTTTGCTGGAAGGGCAGAATATTGACGGCGAGGCCGACAATAACGAGCTGATCAAGTCCGATCTGCCTGCCGGTTTTGGTTTTGCCGAGCGCAATTAACTCATGAGTCGACCGGGGGGTCTGGAAACACGAGGCACAGGCGCGTGGACGGCGCGCACGCTCCGTAACGGTTTGGTGCTTGTCGTCATGGCCGCCTTGCTACCCATATCGATCTTGAGCATCTGGCAGGGTCGCGCCGCTTGGAACGACGCACGGGTGCTTGCGGCAAATCAGCTGCGTATCAAGGCATGGTTGATCGCGGAGGGAGAACGCCAAGCTTTCGATCGCGCGCGGCAGGCGCTTCAGTTTGCAAAAACCGGCCGTACCGTTCAGGCGATGGATGCGCGGTGCAGCAGTTTTCTGGCGGACACGTTAATCGGCACTGCCGGTGTCTTGAATCTGGTTCGCTCCGACGCATCGGGGCGCGTGCGTTGCTCCGCGTTGCCGTTTAAGGGTACCGAAAGTTTTGCCAATGATGCCTGGTGGCAGCGCGCCATCAATGTCGTTGGGCTGAGCCTTAGTGAAGCCACAACCGGTACGGTATCGAAACAATATGTCTTCCGGATGGCCGTTCGCATGGAGAAGCCTGACGGAACTCTCGATGGTCTTATCAGTGCGGGTATCAAAGTCGATGATTTGCGGGCTTCGTTCGCGCGCCGCAGGGCAATGGATCCCGCCGCACTGATCGAAATTGTCGACTCAAACGGCGCGACAGTCATCAGCAGCAAAAAATCGATGTTTAACATCGCCGCAGACACGCTCGCCGATGGTATGCCGACAGCGGCCGTGGCCGAAGACGGCACCGAATGGCTTTATGCAACGGCGCCCCTGCATGGCAAGGATCTGACGATTGTCTACGCGCTGCCAACCAAAGATGTTTTGTCGGCGGCGCGTTCGCAAGTGCGCCAGAGTGTCGTGTTACCGCTGGTCGCGATGCTGCTGGCGTCACTTGCGATCTGGACCGGCACGCATTGGCTTGTCGTGCGGTGGTTGAGAAAACTGCAGGATCTGACAGCGCAATTCGGGCGCGGCGATTTTTCGGGGAACCGCGCCGCCTATGTCCGCGCGCCGCGTGAAGTCGCCCTGTTGAGCGACGACTTGCACACGATGGCCGAAACGATCGATCAGCGCGATACCGCGCTGAACATTGCGCTGGCGGCAAAGACGGAATTGACCCGGGAGGTCAATCATCGCGTAAAAAACAATCTTCAGATCGTAACGAGTTTGCTGACCCTTCAGGCGGACCGTGTCGCTGATGAGTATGCGCGGGATGCACTGGGCCAGGCGCGTGCGCGAATTGCCGCACTCGGCCTGATCCACCGTGTGCTGTATGAACGTGACACGCACAATGCGCTTGGCACGGTCAATATGTCATTGCTGATGGACGAGCTTTGCCCGCAATTGCGCGCGGCCAACCGGGCGCAGCAGAATGTCGATCTTCGCTGCGAATGTGGCGCGTTCGAGGTGAAGGTCGATCAGGCCGTTCCGCTGACATTGTTTATCGTCGAAGTGGTGACGAACGCGTTTCGCCATGCCTATCCGGACAATCGGTCCGGCAAGATCACGATCGACATGACCGAGACGGCGGGTCAGGTTAGCTTGATGATTGCAGACGATGGATCGGGATATTCGCTCGTCGATCCCAGCGGGAAGATGGGGTTCGAGCTTATCAATGCTTTCGCAACGCAGCTCGGCGCGGTCCTGGAGACATCAAGCGACGCAACGGGTACCAAGGTTAGTCTTCGCTTCGCACTTGAACAATATTGATTGTGCCCAGAGCGCGTGTCACCGCAAGCTGCAATTCGTCGCGCGTGAATGGCTTGGCCAGTGTTATCCAGTGATGACCTGAACCCGATTTCAAGGTCGTGTGACCGGTTGCGATAACCACCGCAAGATCCGGTCGCAAAATCTGGGCGGCTTCGGCTAATTCTATGCCCGACATGCGCGGCATTTCAAAGTCGGTTACGAGTGCGCAAATTTCCTGACGGTCACGGAGGGCTTCGAGCGCCGCGCTCCCCAAATTGGCGCGGATGACTTCGAAACCGAGTGACTCGAGAATTGCAGCAGTTCCCCAAAGTATGATTGTATCGTCGTCGACAACAAGAACGACGCGTCGCGTGAAATCGACGTGCGTGTGGGCAGTCATGGCATTTTCCGAGAAATTCTATACGATAAAACAACACGGGTCGCGGAGCGATGTTCCGGCGTGTCTAGCCGATTATGAGGTTTGTTGGACGGCTGGGGCGAAGTCGCTCGCGCGCCCGGTTTGGTTCCTCGTCCGCCAACGCAATGCAAACGTAGGTCGGCTTACCGTCCGCCTTTGGCACGTGCGAACCAACGACGTCGAAAAAGGCCGCGCTTTGAAATGGCTTCGAACAATTCGTCGGGTCCTTCGGGGTCGAGAATTTCATTCTCGGCCAGCCAGGCCGCTACATCGTTGATTTCTGGCAGTGCGTAAGGGCGCAGCTTGTTGGTTTTCGCGCGCAGCGTTTCGATCGTTTTGATGAGTGACGCAGTCGTTTCAACCAATTGCGCGATACTCTCGTCACTCTCGCCGAGATGTTCGGCCATTAGCGACGTCCTGATCCGCACGATTTCGTCAATCCGCGAACAATTGGTACCGTAAGCAGCGTCGATCACAATGTCGCATTCTGTGTCGAGGCGCATTGACCGGTTGTTGAGATTCGACGATCCGATACGCAAGATATCGTCGTCGACGATCAGGATTTTGGCATGGACGTAAATGGGCTCGCCCATGGTCGTATGCGGATGATAGACCTTGAAACGGCCATGTCTGTCGTGCTTCTGCAATGCGGCCACCAAGTGGGCACGCGCGGTGTCCATGGCAATGGGCTCGAGCCAACCCTGCGCCGTCAACGGATTGATGACGACTATCTCGGGTCCATCCGGTTCGCCCAGCCGCCGCGCCACCGCTTCTGCAACCTTGCGAGACGCGAAATATTGGCTCTCGGCATAAATCCATTTCTTGGCCCGCGCGATCTGTTCGATATACAACGCTTCAATCTCGTGCACACCTTGCCAATCCGGCATTTCCGGCAACGATCGCGCAATCGCGACGTGGACATCCTCGAACTGGACAGGCGTCCGTTTCGGCCAAAGCGGCTTGGTATTTCGCAGCGGATCGATCTCATGGCCGCCCGCGCGACGCCACCGCATACGGCACAGATCGCCTAGCGCCGAGGCGACAGGGCCCTGCAATGCAGACGTTGCATCGTGCCACGGCTGGTACGGCTTGCCATTGGGCAACCGCCGCCCGGGGTCATCGTCGATATGCGCGCGCGTATCCCACCGCGCGCCCGTTATGTCGATGCCACCGCAAAAGGCAAAACTGTCGTCGATCACCACAATCTTCTGGTGATGCGAAGCGGCCGTCGGATGGGCGCCGTCGAGCTTTGTAAAAATCCGCGGATGGCGCATCCATTTGATGACAGTAAAAAAAGTAGACCCCCGCGCGAATGTCTTGAGAGCACCAAGATCCCAGCGAAGAAGGTAGACATGCAACGTGGGCGTGCGTTCGACGAGCCAATATATAAACTCGCCGACCGTTTGCGGCCCGCCGTCGCCGCTGCTGTCACCCAGATTAATCCGCGCATCGAAATCCCAGCCGACAAGCATGATGCATTGGCGGGCGTCCAACATAACGTCGCGCGCCGCGCTGAAATAGTCGTCGGCATCAATGATCACCGCTGCGCGCGTCGCTTGTTCGAGACGCCAAAAGGTGGGTGCGGGTTCGGCTGTTGCGGCATGCTCGGGGACGGCCATGCGTTTTCCTATGTCATATTCTCCGACGTGGCAAAGCATCGTTCTGGCTGCAAAATATTACATATCGATCGGAACGCAGGCTGACTGTGGCGGTTATCGTCATGAATTTTTTATCGCAAGGGATATAGCCATGAACCAAGATCAATTCACCGGGACCGCAAGTTCGATCGGCGGCCGGATCGAAGAAGCGTCAGGCACCATGTTAAACGACCGCGATCTTCAGGCGGACGGCATTGGCGAACAACTGAAGGGTGCCGCCCAGAGCCTTTATGGCGATGCCAAGGAAAAGGTTCGCGATACCTATGATAGGGTTGCACCTATCACCCGCGACAGCGTTGGACGCGTTGTTGAAGTAACGCGGGATCATTCATTGCTGGCAATTCTGGCGGCTGGTGCGGTTGGGTTCGCGCTCGCCGTGGCATTTCGGAATGCTGGGGGGTCCTCGCACGGAAGTTGGTCAGCCTGACGGCATAGCCCGTCGCCAATCTGCGTAAATCGGCGCAATGTACGATCGCCCGAAGCGCAATTCTTTCGGCGAGAGCGACATGAATGCTGTGCCAGCGGCGATTAAAGTGTCGGTGCTGTAACGAAGGAACGAAATGTGTTTGTTTTGCCGCCTTTGCCTTACGCTACTGACGCCTTGGCACCTTTTATCTCAGCAGAAACGTTGGAGCTTCATCATGGCAAGCATCATAAATCCTATGTCGACAAGCTGAACGCTCTCCTGCCGGAGCACGCGACAGCGGAGCCCGACCTTGAAACGATAATTCTGCATTCGTTCAATGATAAGTCCAAGCAAGCGCTGTTCAACAATGCCGCCCAATGCTGGAACCATGAATTTCTATGGGCCTCGATGGCGCCGGGCGGGGGCGGACTTCCCACCGGTGCAATCGCAGACCAGATCGATGCTCGGTTCGGCGATTTCGATACATTTCGCGAAGCATTCGTCGCGGCTGCCGTCGGGCATTTTGGCTCTGGCTGGATATGGCTCGCCCTCGAGAACGGCGCGCTGGAGATTTTGACGACCCACGATGCCGATTTGCCGCTGGCGCACGGCGTTGCGGCGCTGCTGACGTGCGATTTGTGGGAGCATGCCTATTACGTTGATTATCAAAATCGCCGTCCGGAATATGTGGAAGCCTTCCTGTCGCATTTGGCGAACTGGGACTTTGCCAATGCAAATCTGACGGCGGCGGATCAAACGATGGTGGGTTGAGGTTTGCGTCCCTAATTCGTCGCTTCGCGCGGAACAATCGGCTATAGCTGGTGTTTGCCTGTGTCCGACGGAGGGTCACATATGTCGTTAAAAAGCGCGCTAGTTCCAGAACTTCCTTTATTGCGTCGCTACGCACGGGCGCTGACCGGATCCCAAGGCCTAGGCGATGCTGCCGTTCGTGAGACGCTCGAGGCACTTTTGGTTGCCCCAGAAGAATTTGATCTCTCGAAACCCGCGCGCGCCGAACTCTATCGCGTATTTCACAAACTATGGGGGGGAATGTCCGCATTGGAGGCCGAAGGAGGGCCCGTCACCCGGTTGGCCGTGCAAGCGCGCCAATCGCTGCTCCTCACCGCTGTCGAGGGGTTCAGCGTCAACGAAACGGCTGGCATCTTGGGGAGCACTGCGGCCGAAGTTGCGGCCGAGATCACCGCTGCACGGCAAGCTATTACCGATGATTTGCAAGCAAACGTGATAATTATCGAGGATGAATCGATTATTGCTCTGCACATCAAATTGATTGTCGAGGCCCTGAACCACAGCGTGGTGGGGATTGCGAGGACGCGCCACGAAGCGGTAGACTTGGCGGGCCGTGTCCGCCCCGAACTCGTGTTGGCCGATATCAGTTTGGCCGACGGATCGAGCGGTATCGATGCTGTTAAGGATATCCTGAGCGTCATGGATGTGCCTGTTATTTTTATAACAGCGTTTCCGGAGCGGCTTCTGACGGGAGAGCGGCCCGAGCCCACTTATCTGATAACGAAACCGTTTGAGCCCGAGACCGTGACTGCAACGATCGGGCAGGCGTTGCTCGTTCATCGCGAATTGCATGGTTCGCGCGACACAGTGACCGCCTGACTCGGGAACATTTTCGCTGCCGTTCGGTTATATTGCGACGCAGCATTGGCTGCGGGGCCTTCTGGCCGCTCCATTGATCGAATGATCGGGCTGTAGGCGGTCCGGATTGTGTCGACCGTAACGAGAGGCTTACGCGATGTATGACACTGTCGGTTCTGCAAGTTTCGAAGACGCAAGCATGTACGGTTATGGCCTTGCGGCTATCAAGAAAATCACGCCCCGCATTGCCTTGATCGGCGGCTTCACGCCCCGCCGCTGCGGTATCGCAACATTCACCGCAGACATTCACCAAAGCCTCACTGCTGCTTCATCCGAAGTGGCCGTCGACGTTTATGCCCTGATAGCCAACGTCGATCGCCATTCGATTGACTCGCGTGTGCGCGGCGTGATCATTGATAACGATCAGTCCAGCTTTAACAGCGCAGCCTCGGCGATCAATCGCAGCGCTGCCGATGTCGTTTGGCTCCAGCATGAATTCGGCCTTTTCGGCGGACCTGCGGGGGACTTCGTGCTTGACCTCGTGGATCGCATTGCCGCGCCGCTCATCATCACGATGCACACAGTCCTTCCCGATCCTGACGCCGATCAAATGCGTGTGATGAAGCATCTGGTCGGGCGCGCATCAAAACTGATGGTGATGTCCGAAAACGGGCGGACCGTGCTCGAGCGTATCTACGGCGCCGAGGCGAGCCAGATTTCTGTTATTCCCCACGGTGTTCCCGACCGGCCATTTGGTCGTTCGGCGCAATTCAAAGCCAAGTTCGGATTCGAGAACAGGCGCGTTTTGATGACATTTGGTTTGTTGTCGCCGGGCAAAGGCATCGAAACGGCCATCGCTGCATTGCCCGCGATCGTCGAAAAGCACCCTGACGTGCTCTATTGCATCGCTGGCGCCACGCACCCCAATCTCATTCAGCAGGAAGGCGAGACGTATCGCGCAAGGCTGCATGCACAGGCGACAGCGCTTGGCGTTGCGGAACATATCCACTGGATCGATGCGTTTGTCGAAACGCCGGCATTGCTCGACCTGCTCGAGGCGGCTGACATATATTTGACTCCTTATCCCGGCGCAGCCCAATCGACATCGGGTACGCTGTCCTATGCCGTCGCACTGGGAAAAGCGGTAATCTCGACGCCTTATGTTCATGCGCTCGAATTGCTTGCAGACGATCACGGGATCCTTGTTCCATTCAATGACAGTCAGGAAATCGCCACAGAAGTGATGGCGCTGCTCGACGATCCCGAAAGACTGGTTGCGCTGCAGCAGCGGGCTTATCTGCGCGGGCGCGATATGATCTGGCCTCGATTTGCCGATATGTGTCTCACCATGATCGAGGATACCAAAATCCCGAAGGCGATAGTGCCGAAAAACTTTAATGTTGGCCTTTCAGGCTTGCTGCGTATTTGTGATGATACCGGCATTTTGCAGCATAGCATCCATGCTGTGCCCGATCGCGGGCATGGCTATTGTGTCGACGACAACGCCCGCGCGCTCATGCTGATGAACCGTCTGGACGCAGCGTCGGAACCTCACCGCACTCGGATGACCGCCACTTTCGCCGCTTTTGTGGAAAGCGCGTGGAACGACGGCACCGGCGAATTCCGCAACTTCATGGACTACCGCCGAAACTGGCTGGAAGACGTCGGATCGCAAGACAGCTGCGGGCGGACATTGTGGGCCCTCGGCGCAACCGCGCTCGAAGGCTGCTCACCGGGCATTCGAAATTGGGCCCACGGGCTTTTCGACAAAACGGCGCACTCGGCGCTTGGTTTCGGATCGCCGCGCGCGGTGGCATTCGCGATGCTGGGGGCGGACTATCTGTTGCGCGTCAATCCGTCACACGTAAAAGCGCGGAAAATATTGGAAGAGGGGGCGGAAGCTTTGCTGACGCATTACAATGCTGTGAGCACCCGGGACTGGGATTGGTTTGAAAGCAGAATTGTCTACGACAATTGCCGATTGCCCGAAGCGATGATCCGCGGCGGTGCCAAGCTTCAGCGAGATGATCTGACTGCAATCGGTCTTGCGTCGATGTCTTGGATTTTCGATCGGCAGACATCCCCCTCCGGTTATTTTCGGCCCGTCGGGTCGCAAAGTTTCGGTCGTGATCATGAAATGCCGATGCCTTTCGATCAACAGCCAGTGGAAATCTGGGCGGCAATTGACGGTGCGGCCGCCGCTTTTGACGCCACAGGCGATCCGGTGTGGTTCGTCCATGCGCAGCGCGCCTATGACTGGTTCGGAGGCGCCAACGACCGCGGCGTCATCGTCGCCGACCCTGTTACGGGAACGTGTCGTGATGGCATTAATTCACGCGGCCTCAATCTCAACGAAGGTGCCGAGTCGGTATTGGCGTATCAACTTTCGACTTGTGCGATGCGCGCCTTGGCGGCCAAGCCGGCCTGACGATGATCGATCTGGTGCAACACGAACTGCGGCTTCACGCCGACCCCGCGCGCGTCGTCGTGCGGCCGTTTCATCTCGCATGGCAAGCGACGGGGCCGGATCTTGTTCGGGTGCAAAAGCTCGTGCTCGACATCCTGGCGCTTGATGCCCGCTCGGTACGCGCCGAATTAAGTGTCGTATTGCGCGATTTCGAGGATCGGCATTGGCAAATTGAAAAGGTTTTCGACGACCGTTACGCCGAGATCGAGCCCCGGCTCGGGCTCGAGGGGCTTGCCATCAAGCGCGAAACACGTCGACTCATCGGTGCCTATTTTTGTCACGAATACAGCTTTGCCGCGGCAGCACTGATGAACCCGAGCGTGGTGCGCCATCCGGATCAGTCCGGATTGCAGCAAGAAAGCGTCCGCATCCTTCTATCTCTGCGTGCTGTCGGCGAAGGTCATATCTCTACGATCGCCTTTCGTGAAGGCATCGTATCAGCGGGGCGCAACTTGACGTTGTTGCCGCAACCTGCATTCGCCACGGCGGCGATGAAGGGCAGCAGAAAGGACAATGCGCGCACCGACAGCGTATCGCTTCACCGGCATCGCGACAGCACAATTTCTGGCACCGTGATCTTCCCGATTACCGAGGCACAGCGCAATGGTCTCGAGGATCTTCGCCTCGTCGAGTTTCAGCGCGATAGTGGCAAGAGCGAATGGATCGGAACCTATACCGCGTACAGCGGCCGCGATATTCGTTCCGAACTTCTGCGCACCCGCGATTTTCAAGAATTCACGCTGACGCCGATCAGGGGCAGTGCCGGGCGGAACAAGGGTATGGCACTCTTTCCGCGGAAGATCGACGGCCAGTTCATGATGATCGGGCGACAGGACGGCAAGAATCTATACTTGCTCCGATCGGATCGGATAGACGAGTGGGAAGGCGGCGAATTACTGCTCGAGCCTCACTTTCCTTGGGAGCTCGTCCAAATCGGCAACTGTGGCGCACCGATTGAACTCGACGAAGGCTGGCTTGTTCTGACGCATGGGGTCGGTGCGATGCGGAAATATGCCATTGGTGCTGCGTTGCTCGACAAAGCCGATCCGTCAAAAGTGATCGGTCGCACGCCAAATCCGCTTCTGTCGGCAGCCGATGAAGATCGCGAAGGCTACGTCCCCAATGTGGTTTATACGTGCGGCGCAATCCGTGTGGGCGACGATTTGTTTATGCCATATGGCGTGGCCGACAGTTCCGTATGTTTCGCATTTATCGCAATTCGCGATATTCTTGCTCAGATGTAGAAACTTATGGTGGACGCACTTGGGCTCGAACCAAGGACCCGCTGATTAAGAGCTGCAATCAGAGGGTCCTAGCGCGTCCGGATGCGTCCAAAAACGGCGGAATTCTGGGATTCATAGTCCGTATTGTTCTTGAAATGTTCGCCAGTAT
>JBGSMP010000150.1:0-3223 GCA_041740105.1 Sphingomonadaceae bacterium | reverse complement strand
CACTTTTCCCGACAAGCATTTCGATGCTTATACGATTGCTTTTGGCATCCGGAACGTGACTGACATCCCGAAGGCATTGAAAGAAGCCCACCGGGTACTTCGTTATGGCGGACGATTTTTCTGCCTTGAATTCTCGACTGTTGAATGGCCCGGCCTTGCTCAGGTCTATGACGTCTATTCGGAAAAGCTCGTACCTAAGCTAGGCAAAGCAATCGCGGGCGATGAGGACAGCTACCGTTATCTCGTCGAATCGATCCGCCGTTTCCCCGATATGCAGAATTTCAAAAGGATGATTGGCGAAGCCGGTTTCGTGCAAACCAAGGTCGAACCCATCATGGGCGGACTGGTCGCCATTCACAGCGGCTGGAAGGTTTAACACCCCCAACCGATGACGCGTCCCGCAATCCATATTCTCCGCTTGCTCAAATGGGGCCGCATCCTTGCGCGGCATGGTGCTCTGCGGGCTATCGAGAACGACCGTAATACTCCGCCGCAGGTCAAACGGCTATGCCGGATTGCGCGGATTGGCGCGCGCCAGCCCAAAATTCCCGACTATGCCGGCGCGTTTCGCGACATCGGACCTGCGGCGATCAAGCTTGGCCAAACGCTGGCAACGCGGCCCGATATCATCGGCGAGCAGCCTGCGCATAATCTGTTGACGCTGCAGGACCAGTTGCCGCCCACAGCGTTTGATTTGGTCTATGCTGAAATCGACACCAGCCTGAACAAGCCCGCCACCGATCTTTTTGAATATATCGATCCAGTAGCCATCGGTTCGGCCTCGATTGCTCAGGTTTACCGCGCGCGCACCACCGAAGGCAAGGACGTCGCGCTGAAAGTCCTTCGCCCGGGCATCCGCGAACAATTCGCTCGCGACATCGAAACCTATGAATGGGCCGCCGCACATCTCGAAGCGTTAGGAGGCGAAGCTGCACGGTTGCGGCCACAACTGGTCATCGCCAATCTCAAACGCTGGACCTTGCGCGAACTCGACCTGCGGCGCGAAGCCGCAAGTGCTTCCGAGCTTCAGGAGGCAATGGTCGCAGTCGACGGCTATGCCATTCCGACGATTGACTGGGACCGGACATCGGGCCGCGTGCTGACGCTCGACTGGGTCGATGGAATCAAGATCGCCGACGTTGAAGGCTTGCGCGCCGCCGGGCACGACCTGAATGCACTTGCCGAAAAACTCGTCCTTACCTTCCTTCGCCAAGCGATATCCGAAGGATTTTTCCACGCTGATATGCACCAGGGCAATCTGTTCGTGCGCGCCGACGGCACGATCGTCGCGATCGATTTCGGGATTATGGGCCGAATCAATCGGCAGGCACGATTTTGGCTGGCAGAAATTCTCTACGGCCTGACCACCGGCAACTATAAGCGCGTGGCTGAAATCCATTTCGAGGCGCAATATGTGCCGTCCTACCATAACGTGGACGAATTCGCGACCGCGCTGCGGGCCGTGGGTGAGCCGACACGTGGCAAGCCGGTGAGCGAGCTTTCCGTTGGCCAGATGCTCGACAGCCTGTTTGCAATTACCCGCGATTTCGACATGCAAACCCAGCCGCATTTGCTGCTGTTGCAAAAAACGATGGTGATGGTCGAGGGTATTGCGACCTCGCTCAACCCCGATATCAATATGTGGAACGTGGCGGCACCTTATGTCCGTGACTGGATACGCGGCGAGCTGGGGCCAGAGGCGGCGCTGGCCGATGGTATTCGGAAGCAGGCAGACACGCTCAAACTCATCCCCGATCTCATCCGCCGTCTCGATGAGCAATTGCCCAAAAAGGGCGGCGCACCGGAAGCACCGCCACTGCCGCCAATCAAGCTTATCTGGGACAAAAGCGACCGCAAAGGCGGAGCTTGGTGGACCTATGCCCTTATAGCGGCACTTGCCGGGGGCGCTGGTGCATTGGCGATGGCGCTGTTAAGTTAGCCCGATGGCTCCAAAACGCGTCCTCTTAATAGTCACTGGCGGGATCGCTGCCTACAAGGCGCTTGAACTCGTGCGGCTGCTCAAACGGCAAAGTATTGCCGTCCGAGCAGTGATGACCCAAAGCGCGACTGAATTCGTCACGCCGCTGTCGATGGGCGTGATGACCGAAGATCAGGTCTACGGTGACATGTTCGATCTGAAGGAAGAGCGCGAGATCGGGCATATTCAGCTCTCGCGTCAGGCAGACCTGATCGTCATTTGCCCTTCCACAGCGAACATATTGGCCAAGATGGCGGCGGGCATCGCTGATGATCTGGCGACGACGATATTGCTTGCCACGGATAAGCCTGTTTTGGCCGTTCCCGCCATGAACGTACGTATGTGGAACCATCCGGCGACCCAACGCAACCTCAAACAGCTCCGCGACGACGGAGTCATGATCATGGACCCTGACGAGGGCGCGATGGCTTGCGGCGAATTCGGCCCCGGTCGCCTGCCAGAACCGCCCGATGTTGCGGCGCGTATCTGTGCGATGCTTGGGGCTCCGTTCGATGCAGCGCTCACCAGCGGACGTGCGCCAACCACCATCCCGAAAGGACTGGAGGCGCAGCCCGACTTTGCCGAAGAAGTTCACCGCCCGCTGTTCGGCAAGCGCGTGCTGGTCACCGCTGGTCCGACCTACGAAGCCATCGACCCCGTGCGCTATATCGCCAACCGTTCGTCGGGACGGCAAGGCTTTGCGATTGCGCAGGCTGCTGCTGAAATGGGTGCTGAAGTGACGTTAGTGGCTGGTCCGGTGCATCTGGTGACCCCACCAGGCATTATTCGAATCGATGTCGAGAGCGCACTAGAAATGCAAGCCGAGGTTGAAAAGGCCCTGCCCGCCGATGTCGCGATTTTGGTCGCGGCCGTCGCCGACTGGCGCGCCGCCGATGTGCCCGAACAGAAAATAAAGAAGGACGGCAAAGGGATTCCGCCGCTCACATTAACCGAAAATCCTGACATTCTTGCAAGCCTTGCATTGCACAAGCAGAGGCCAAAGCTGCTGATCGGGTTTGCAGCCGAGACCGAAAAGATTGTCGAACACGCAACGGCAAAACTCGCCAAAAAAGGCTGCGACTGGATCGTTGCTAATGATGTGTCGGGCGATGTGATGGGCGGCGATAATAATGCGTTTCATGTGGTGACCAAGCACGGCGTCGAAAGCTGGCCCGACAGCCCCAAAGATGTCATTGCACGCCGGTTGATGGAGAAAGTCGCAGATGAACTCGCCTAAAGCTCCGC
>JBGSMP010000149.1:0-9535 GCA_041740105.1 Sphingomonadaceae bacterium | reverse complement strand
CATCGGCACGCCGCCCTTGGCATAATCGTCGCGGATCAGCAGCGCGAGCGCCCAGCTATGCGGCGGCGTCCACAGGAAGATGATCGCAAACATCAATAGCGGCAGGAGCGAAACATCGCCCGTCGCCGCGACCCAGCCGATCAGCGGCGGAAACGCACCCGCTGCGCCACCGATGACGATATTGTGGGGTGTCCGGCGTTTCAGCCCCACAGTGTAGACCAGCACGTAGAACAGGATCGAAACGACCAGCAGCGCGGCCGCAAACGCGTTCGCCGCCAGATACATCAGCACGACCGAAAACACGCCGAGCCCGACCCCGAAATGGAGCGCCGACTGTGCATCGATCCGCCCCGCGGGCAGCGGCCGGTTTGCGGTGCGCTTCATCAGCGCATCGATATCGGCCTCATACCATTGATTGAGCGCACCCGCCGAACCCGCTGCCATGGCGATCGCGAGGATCGAAGCAATGGCCAGCGCGGGCGGCAGTGCCACCGGCGCGGCAAGCATGCCGCACAGTGCCGTAAACACCACCGAGCGCATGACGCGCGGTTTCGTCAGCGCAAAAAAGTCACGCCAGTCGGCGGGCAGCGCCGGAGATTGCAATGTCGTCGTCGTCATTCGCGAGCCTAATCAAACTTCGGCAGTGTCAGCCCTCAGTGGCGCTTCTCGTCCTCGATCACCGGCAGCGTTTCGAACTGGTGATAGGGCGGCGGGCTCGACAACGTCCATTCGAGCGTCGTCGCGCCTTCGCCCCACGGGCTGTCTGCGGCCTTCTTGCCCCCGAACAACGTCCAGAACAGGTTGACGAAGAAGATTGCCATCGATGCCGCCATCAGCACGTAACCAACCGATGCGATGTAATTCCAGTACATCAACGCATCGGTATAATCCGGGATACGGCGCTGCATACCCTGAAGGCCGAGATAATGCATCGGGAAGAACAGCACGTTCACGCCCACGAAGAAGGTCCAGAAATGGATCTGGCCCAGCGCTTCGTTATACATTTTTCCGCTCATTTTCGGGAGCCAGTAATAGAAGCCCGCGAACAACGAGAACACAGCACCCAGCGACAAGACATAGTGGAAATGCGCAACCACATAATAGCTGTTATGCATGTACGTATCGATACCAGCATTCGCGAGAACGACGCCGGTCACGCCACCGACCGTGAACATGAAGATGAAGCCCAGCGCCCACATCATCGGCGTTTTGAACGTGATCGAGCCGCCCCACATCGTCGCGATCCAGCTGAAAATCGTGATGCCGGTCGGCACTGCGATCCCCATTGTTGCGGCGGTGAAATACATTTTCACGTTCACGCCCAAGCCGCTGGTGAACATGTGGTGCGCCCAGACGATGAAGCCGACGACACCGATCGCAACCATCGCATAAGCCATACCGAGATAGCCGAAGACCGGCTTTTTCGAGAAGGTCGAAATGATCTGGCTGACCATGCCGAAACCGGGCAGGATCATGATATATACCTCGGGGTGTCCGAAGAACCAGAACAGATGCTGGTACAGCACGGGGTCACCGCCACCCGCCGGATCGAAGAAGGTCGTGCCGAAATTGCGGTCGGTCAGCAGCATTGTGATCGCAGCCGCAAGGACAGGAAGCGACAGCAACAGCAGGAATGCAGTGACAAGGATCGACCAGACGAACAGCGGCATCTTGTGCAGCGTCATGCCCGGCGCACGCATGTTGAAAATCGTCGTGATGAAGTTGACCGCACCAAGGATCGACGACGCGCCTGCAAGATGGAGCGACAGAATCGCCATATCGACGGCAGGTCCCGGCGACCCGGTCGTGGAAAGCGGCGCATAGACCGTCCAGCCGACACCCGCACCATTGCCCGTGCCGCCCGAAACAAAGCTCGACCCCAGCAGCAGGATGAACGACGGGACGAGCAGCCAGAACGAGATGTTGTTCATGCGCGGAAACGCCATGTCAGGCGCGCCGATCATGATCGGCACGAACCAGTTGCCAAATCCGCCGATCATCGCGGGCATGACCATGAAAAACACCATGATCAGGCCGTGCGCGGTGATCAGCACGTTCCACAAATGATAGGCCTCGTCGAGGCTTGCGCCCGCGCCGACCCAGCCCTGCAGATACTGGATACCCGGTTCGGCAAGTTCGAGGCGCATCAGGCCCGAGATCGCACCACCGATGATCCCGGCAATGATCGCAAAAATCAGATACAGTGTGCCGATGTCTTTGTGGTTGGTCGACATGAACCAGCGCGCAAAGAACGCCGGTTTGTGATCGGCATCATGATGATCATCCTGCGCATCGGCCTGAAACGCGTGGGCGGGATTGAGGGCAATATCAGTCATGATCTTAGCTCTTATTCGCAGCTGGAATTATCGGGGCCTTGGGTCCGCCAACAGTGCCGCCTTTTGACAGCACCCAGGCGTTGTAGGCTTCCATCGAAACGACTTCGACGGTGATCGGCATATAGCCATGACGCGCGCCGCAAATCTGGTTGCATTGCCCATAATAAACGCCGGTCTTTTCAACCTTGAATGTCGTTTCGTTGATACGGCCGGGAACGCCGTCCATCTGTGTCCAGAAGGCCGGAATCATCCAGGCGTGGATCACGTCGTTCGACGTCACCAGCAGTCGTATTTGCGTATTTACAGGGATGACCATGCGGTTGTCGGTCGCAAGCAAGCGCGGCTCGCCACGGCGCTTGGCTTCGGCATCGGGGAGCATGTTGGCGGTCAGTTCGAAGCCGCCATTGTCCTGATATTCATAAGACCAGTACCATTGGTTGCCGATCGCCTTGATCGTAATCGCGTCCTTGCTTGCGGGCTTGTATTGCGCGGCAAGCAGGCTGATCGACGGGACCGAAATAACGACCAGAATAAGTACGGGGATGAGCGTCCATGCCACTTCGATCGCCGTGTTGTGCGCTGTCTTCGACGCGACCGGATTGGCTTTCTGTCGATACCGGAACGAGGCCCAGAACAATAACGCCAGAACGAAAAGAGAAATGCCGACGATAATCGGCATCAACAGCGCATTGTGCATCCAGATCGCGTCGCGACCGATGTCTGTCACCTGATCCTGAATACCGATTCCCATCGGCACCGGCTGTCCAACACCGGCAACCGGCGCAAGCGGCGCGGGGGCTGCGGCGACGGGGGCAGCAACTGCCTCTACCGGTGCTGTTGCTGGTGCCGGAGCTGCCGTTTCCGTAACGGCGGGTGTCACGGGCTGCGCGATCGCGACCGGTGAAATGATCAGCGAAAAACCCAACAAAACACGCTTCAAAACCATCTTCACGTCGATGTGCCTTCATGCTTTCGGATCGTGGCGACGTCGAGATGCGACGGCCCTGTCTCCTTCGCCTATAGGCCCGCTTTTCCGCGCTCTCAAGTGTTTGATGCAGTGCAACGTGGACTATATTGTGTTGCGGCAAACGCAACCGTATCAGGCACGCAGTTTGCTGCGGAGCCATGGATGACCGACGACGACGTTTTGGCTGAATTCCGTAAAGCGCAAGCGCTGCTTGAAGGGCATTTCATCCTGTCGTCGGGGTTGCGTTCGTCGCGGTTCCTGCAATGCGCTCGGGTGCTGATGGACCCGAAACGCGCCAGCCGCCTCGCCCAGGCGCTCGCGGCAAAAATCGAATTTCAAATCGATATTGTCGTTTCGCCCGCGATGGGCGGTGTCATCATCGGCCACGAAATGGGCCGCGCGCTCGATGTCGAAGCGCTGTTTCTGGAACGGCCCGATGGCGTCTTCGAACTGCGCCGCGGTTTTCGGCTGGCACCTGGCCAGCGCGTCCTGATGGTCGAAGATGTTGTAACCACCGGCCTGTCGTCGCGCGAAGCCATCAAAGCGATTACGGCAGCAGGCGGCGTGGTCGTGGCAGCGGCGGCACTGGTCGACCGTTCGGATGGGACCGCCGACCTGGGCGTGCCGTTCACGCCGCTGATCCGCTTGTCGATCCCGACATTTTCAGCAGACGCCTTGCCGCCTGAACTCGCGGGCATCCCTGCCGTGAAGCCCGGGAGCCGCGCATTATGACGTTTTTGAAGCTTGTTACATGTATCGGCTTGGTCTGTGCGAGCGCTGCTCATGCCGCGCCCCCTGTTGATCGCGCGCGTTTAAATACCGTCGTCGAGAAATCGCAAATGGCGGGAACCGTTCTCATCGCGCAAGGCAAGCGTGTCGTTTACGAACGCGCGAACGGGCTGGTCGATCCGGCGGACCGCGCCAAACACAAGCTTGGGCAAGTCTGGCGCTGGGCATCGGTGACCAAACAGATCACGGCCACGATCGCGATGCAGGAAGTCGCAGCAGGGCGGCTCGATCTCGACAAGCCGATCAACGGGTATTTGCCGAACAGTCGCGCGCCCTATGCCGACCGCATCACGTCGCGGATGCTGATGCAGCATATCTCTGGGGTCCCCGCCACCGACGATAGTCCGATCGGTGTCGATGGCTGGCCCACCTTTTATCTCGCCGCACCGGACAGCCCAGAAACCGGCATTTCTTTTTGCGAAGGACCGACCGATCGCGCGCCGCCGGCCGCGTTTCGCTATGGCGATTGCGACTTCATCCTGATGGGTGCTGTGCTCGAAAAGGTCACCGGCAAGAGCTATGCCGACTTGGTCAAGGAGCGCATTGTCAAACCGCTCGGTTTGCGGTCGGTCGGCGTGTTTCCGCGCGCCAAGCCAACAGTGGCTGGCTTTGAGAAGGGTGCGCCGGAATCGTCACGCTTCCGGCTCGAGAACTTCGGGGCCGCGGGCGCGCTTTACGGCACGACGCGCGATCTGCTTGCATTCGACCGCGCACTCATGACCGGCAAGCTTGTGCCCGACGCGCAGCGAGCAGTCATGTGGACCGGCGAACCGAAATTCGGCTATGCGGCACTCGGCCAATGGGCCTTCAGTTCACCGATCAAGGGCTGCGGCAAGGACCCGGTCCGGCTGATCGAACGGCGCGGCGCTATCGGCGGGGTCGTGCTGCGCAATGTCATCCTGCCCGATCGCGATATGGTATTGATCATGACATCGAACCGCGCCGAAGCGGATGCCGAATTCGGCGAAATCTGGCAGCAGAAGGGCATCACGCACGACGTGCTTTCGGCAGCGCTTTGCCCGGTCTCAGCGTCATGAGCGGTTCGCTCAGACTGGGCGTCAATATCGATCATGTCGCGACCATCCGTAATGCGCGAGGGGGACTGCATCCCGATCCCCTGCGCGCCGTCCGCATTGTCGAAGCGGCGGGCGGTGACGGCATCACCGTTCACTTGCGCGAGGACCGGCGGCATATCCGTGACGAAGACCTGTCGGCGCTGATGGCGGGGACCGATCTTCCCATCAATCTCGAAATGGCCGGGACGCAAGAAATGGTCGAAATCGCGCTGCGTCACATGCCGCACGCCGCCTGCATTGTCCCCGAACGGCGCGAGGAGCGGACAACCGAAGGTGGCCTCGATGCGGCTGGGCAGCATAATTCGCTCGCACCGCTGGTCGCGCGGCTTAACGATGCGGGCATCCGCGTCAGTCTGTTCATCGAGCCCGACCCGCGCCAGATCGACGCTGCGATTCGCCTCCGCGCGCCCGTTGTCGAGTTGCACACCGGCAAATATGCGCATGGTGATCCCGACGGGTCCGAGCTTCAACGCCTGTCCGATGCAGCGGCGCTTTGTGTAAAAAATGGCATCGAGCCGCACGCCGGCCACGGGCTGACGTTCGACAACGTCGGCCCCATCGCCGCGATCCCTCAGCTTGCCGAACTCAACATTGGCCATTTCCTGGTCGGCGAAGCGATTTTCATCGGCCTCGACGCGAGCATCCGCGAAATGCGCGCGCTGATGGATGCAGCGCGCGGGTGATCATCGGTCTGGGCTCCGACCTGTGCAACATCGAGCGCATCCAGAAGTCGCTCGACCGTTTCGGCGAACGCTTCGAGGCCCGCGTTTTCACCGACGTGGAACGCGCCAAGGCCACCCGCCGCCCGTTCACCCGCGCGGGCACTTATGCCAAGCGCTTTGCCGCCAAAGAGGCTTTTTCCAAAGCCGTCGGCACGGGCTTCAAGCGCGGCGTGTTCATGCGCGACATCGGTGTCGTCAATGCGCCGTCGGGTGCACCGACGCTGGCCCTGACCGGTGGCGCAAAGGCACGGCTCGACGCGATGATACCGCACGGCTATGACGCGCGCATTCACCTGACGCTCACCGACGATCATCCATGGGCGCAGGCGTTCGTCATTATCGAAGCCCTGAAGACCGAAACGCCGAAAGACCCCCAGTGAACGCCGAATCCGCGATTCTCGACGCGCCCGCCGAACCCAAGCCCAAAACCGGCTGGTTGCACGAAGCCCACAGCATTTTCTGGCTGATCATGGCCGTGCTCGGTTTTCACAGCTTCATCGCCAAGCCGTTCTATATCCCCAGCGAGTCGATGGTGCCGGGATTGCGCGTCGGCGACCGGCTGGTCGTCAGCAAATTCGCTTATGGCTGGTCGTTCGTGTCGCCGACGGTTCCCAATCCGGCGGCGATTTTTAAAAATCTTGTTTTGCGCGAACCAGTGCCGAGCTGGAGCGTGCAGTTCACCCCCAGCAAAGGGCGTCTGTTCGGCAGCATGCCCGAACGCGGCGACATTGTTATCGCGACACCACCGGGGAAATCGGAAGACTATATCAAGCGTGTGATCGGCGTCGGCGGCGACCGCTTCGAAGTACGCGGCGGCGTTGTCATCATCAACGGAACATCGGTGAAACGCATCAGCAAAGGCTATCTGCGCATTCCGGTCGATGCCAACCAGCCGTGCAACGACGCCGAATATCCGGGCGCCCTGACCCGCGACAGTCAAGGCAACAGCTGGTGCCAGTTGCCCGTTTTCCGCGAAACACTGCCGAATGGCCGCAGCTACGATACGATCGACCTCGGCTATGACTGGCGCGTCGACGACGTGGCACCGATGACGATTCCGGCGAATCATGTCTTCCTGATGGGCGACAACCGCGACCGTTCGGCCGACAGCCGCGTGCCGCTCGAAAACCGTGGCCTCGGCGGGGCAATCCCCTATGAAAATCTCGGCGGGCGCGCCGAATTCATCACTTTCTCGTTCGATGGCAATTGGGGCCTGCGCGGCAACCGCACGGCGAGGAGCCTCCATGCACAGGTCGGCCCATAAGCTGTGCACAGCCTCCCGCTTTTCGTCCGGCTGGCGGGGCGGCCGGTCATCCTGATCGGTGACGGCGATGCAGCCGATGCCAAACGCCGGCTGCTCGATCGTGCCGGTGCGGTTGTCGTCGGCGAAGCAGCACAAGCTGCCCTCGCGATCGTCGCGCTCGAGGACGACGCCGAAGCCGAAGCCGCTGTCGCCCGCCTGAAAGCACGCGGTATACTCGTCAATGCGGTCGACCGCGTCGCGCTCTGCGATTTTACATTGCCCGCAATTGTCGATCGTGACCCTGTACTGATCGCCATTGGCACGGGCGGCGCATCGGCGGGACTGGCAAAAGCGCTGCGCCAGCGGCTGGAAGCGATGATCCCGCAGACGCTGGGCACGCTCGCAACCGGACTGTTCGAGGCGCGAGGCAAGCTTCGTCTGAAATATCGCGATGGCACCACACGGCGCGAAGCGATCGATACCGCGCTAAGCCCCGGTGGAGCGCTCGATCCGTTTGCGGACGGCACCGACATCGATACGTGGCTTGGAGCAGAAGCAACCGAAGCCCCGGCGCGCGTCGAAACGCTGACGCTAACCTCTACCGACCCCGACGACCTGACTTTGCGGCAAGCACGCCAGCTTGCCTCAGCAACGACAATTTATCACAGCAGTGCAGTCCCCGCCGCCATCCTCGACCGCGCCCGTGCCGATGCAACGCGGGTTGAGGGGTCGCCGCACGAGATACCTGGCAGCGGGCTGACTCTCGTCGTGAGCTTACTTTAGCGTCGTCATTGCGAGCGCAGCGAAGCAATCCAGACGAACCGCGCAATCTGGATTGCGTCGCTGCGCTCGCAATGACGAAGTAACGAGTTAACCGCTATTCCTAAGCGCCGTCGCAATGGCGTTGATCGACAGCTGGATCCCCTCGGCAATGCGGGGGTCGTCTTCGCCGCCGCGGTGGCGCTTCAAGAGTTCGATCTGGAGCAGATTGAGCGGCTCGATATAGGGAGTACGCAGCCGGATCGAAGCATCGAGCGCCGGATTGGCGTCGAGCAATTGCGATTGCCCGGTTACCAGCAGCAGTTGATCATGCGAGCGTTGCCAGCTGTCCCTGATCCGCCCGAATACAGCATCGCCCATCGCCCGGTCCTCGACGAGTTCGGCATAGCGCACCGCAATGCACATGTCCGATTTTGCGAGCACCATTTCCATGTTCGCCAGCACCGATTGGAGGAAAGGCCAACCGTCGGCCATTGCTTTCAGCAGGCCCTTGTCGCCAAATCCCTCGAAGGCCGCCCCCACGCCATACCAGCCGGGCAGCATCACGCGCGCCTGTGCCCAACTGAACACCCAGGGGATGGCACGCAAGTCTTCGATGGCATCCGACTTTGTCCGGCTGGCGGGCCGCGACCCGATTTTCAGTGTCGCGATTTCGGCGATCGGCGTCATCTGGCGAAAGAACGTTCGAAATCCCGGCGTATCGTAAACCAGCCCGCGATAGGCCTTGAACGCGCTGCCCGATATCTCATCCATCGCATCGGCAAAGCGCTTGGCATCGCCCACGCTGACGCCTTCGGGTTCCATGCTGGCAAGGATCGTTGCTGCCGCCATTGCTTCGAGATTGATCGCCGCACTCTCGCGTGAACCATATTTGGCGGCGATGACTTCGCCCTGTTCGGTAATGCGGATGCGGCCCTTGACCGTGCCTGGCGGCTGCGCGCGGATCGCGGCAAATGATGATCCGCCGCCGCGCCCGACAGCGCCGCCGCGCCCGTGGAACAACTGCATGGCCGTGCCTGCCGTTTCGAACACCGGTGCCAGTGCCAGGCTCCCCTGATAAAGGCTCCACGTCGATGTCAGATAGCCGCCATCCTTGTTCGAATCCGAATAGCCGACCATCACCTCCTGATGCCCCGCCGTGACGGCAAGCGCCGCCATTTCGGGAAGCGCGAAAAATTCGGTCATGATGGCCGGTGCAGCTTCGAGATCGCCGATTGTTTCGAACAGCGGCACGACCATGATGTCGGCGCGGCCCGGTGCATAAAGGCCCGCTTCTTTCAGCAGGATATAGACTTCGAGCAAATCCGAAACACTGTCGGCTTTCGAGATAATCGCGCGGGCAATGGCGGCAGTGCCGTAACGCGCTTTTGCGGCAGCAGCGGCCGCGAAGATCGCCATTTCAGCTTTGGTTTCGTCGCCATATGTCAGGTGTGGCCCCGATAGCGGGCGGGGGCTGGCGAGTTCGCGACGGAGCAACGCAACCCGCGCCGGTTCGCCAAGCGCCTCATAATCGGCTTCGACGCCCGCAACCTTGAGCAATTCGGCAACGACGCGCGCGTGAACATCGCTGTTCTGGCGCAGGTCGAGTGTCGCCAGATGAAAACCGAACACATCGACCGCGC
>JBGSMP010000135.1:0-4048 GCA_041740105.1 Sphingomonadaceae bacterium | reverse complement strand
GGTTGCGCGCCGCCGTGATCAGCCAGCGGATCGCGAGCGCCTGCGAACGCTCGGTCCGCACTTCGACCGGAACCTGATAGGTCGCACCACCGACACGGCGGCTGCGCACTTCGATGCCGGGCTTCACATTGTTCAGCGCATCATGAAACACGCCGATCGGATCACGCTTGGCGCGCGTTTCGACTGTTTCCATCGCGGTATAAACAATGCCTTCGGCGACGGCTTTCTTGCCGTCGAGCATGACGCTGTTCATGAACTTGGAAAGGATCAGATCACCATAACGCGGATCGGGAAGAATGATCCGCTTTTCGGGACGACGACGACGAGCCATAGATATTTCCTTCTAAACTTCAGCCTGATGCAGAACGAGCCTGCGGCTTACTTCGGACGCTTTGCGCCGTATTTGGAACGGGATTGCTTGCGGTTCTTGACACCCTGGGTATCGAGCACACCGCGCAGCACATGATAGCGCACGCCGGGCAAATCGCGAACGCGGCCGCCACGGATCAGGACAACGCTGTGCTCCTGAAGATTGTGGCCTTCGCCCGGGATATAGCTGATGACTTCGCGCTGGTTCGTAAGACGGATCTTGGCCACCTTGCGCAGCGCCGAGTTCGGCTTTTTCGGGGTCGTTGTATAGACGCGCGTGCACACGCCACGCTTCTGCGGATTTGCTTCCATCGCAGGAACCTTTGATTTGGCTTTCTGCGGGTCGCGGCCCTTGCGGACCAGCTGGTTAATCGTTGGCATTTGAAGCCTTCACCTTAAAGTTACCGGAAAAACATCCGGCGGGTTACTTTGCCGGTGCAAGGATGCGGGTGTCCGGGAAACACGAAAAGGCACGGTGGCCATTTCGCGACCCCCGGGCCTTCATCACACGCACGGCAATGTTCAAGTTCGCATCGCGCAAGTTTCCCCTGCAATGCGAGCGCCGCCCTTAGCGGGGGAATCGGTGGGGGTCAACCTGAAGCCGGTGCGCCTTTTCGCCTCGGCATAAAATGCAAAATGCCGACAATAACGGCACCCATGACCAGCCCGAATACCCCAGACGCCGCTGCATTGACGATCCATTCGACCAGCCCGCCGATACCCGGAACGGTACGCCCTACCGCAACGGCGGCGTCGTGGATGATATGTTCGGGCATCCCCCAGCCAAGCACTTTCAGGCCATGTATGATAATCTGGCCGCCGACCCACAGCATTGCCGCCGTTCCGACGACGGCAAGTCCTTTCAGCAACCCCGGCATACCCGTCACAAGCCCGCGCCCGATCCACCGCGTCACGCCGAGCCGTGCTTCCTTAGCCAAATGCAGTCCGACATCGTCCATCTTCACAATTGCACCGACAAGCCCGTAAACACCGACCGTCACGAATATGCCGACGACAGCGAGGACGGCAGCTTGCTGAACCAAGCTGCGCGTCGCAACATCGGCGAGTGCGATCGCCATGATCTCGGCCGACAGGATAAAGTCCGTGCGGATCGCCCCGCTGACCTTGCTGGCTTCCATATGCGCCGGATCGTCGAAGTCTTCGGCATCATCGCCGTGCGCTTCATGGCCCATGACGACTTCGATGATCTTTTCGGCGCCTTCATAACAAAGATAGGCCCCGCCGAGCATCAGCAGCGGCGTCAGTGCCCACGGTGCAAAGGCACTGAGCAGCAAGCATGCGGGCAGCAGGATCAGCAGCTTGTTGCGCAAACTGCCCAGCGCAATTTTCCAGATGATCGGCAATTCGCGGTCGGCGGCAAAACCGGTCACGTACCGCGGCGTGACCGCCGTATCGTCGATCACGATGCCCGCGGCCTTGGCGCTCGCTTTGCCGGCCGCCGCCGTCACATCATCGATCGACGCGGCGGCAACTTTGGCAATCGCGGCCACATCATCGAACAGCGCGAATAGTCCGGATGCCATCAGCTCAGTCTCTCTTTAGGGCGTGCCACCTGCCGGGCAACAGCATAGCCCATCAGTGCCGTCCCGCCGCCGAATAACCAACCGCCGACTACGTCACTCGGCCAGTGCACGCCAAGCGCGATCCGCGAGACGCCGATTGCGCCTGCCAGCAGCAGTGCCGCGATCAGCGTTTTCCGCCCGCCAAGCAGCATCGCACCGAGCAGGAGAATGACCATCGCGCCCGCTGCGTGGCCGCTTGGATAGGCAAATGTATCGACATAATCGAGCGGCGGAACCAGCGTCGGACGCGGGCGCGCGAAGGCTTCCTTCGCGGCACTATGACCCGTGATCGACAGGCCGACGGTGACCAGAAACACCGTCGCCGAGCGCCAGCAATGCCGGTAAATCAGCGCAAACAGCATCACCAGCATAATCCCAGCGCGCCAGCCGGGGTCGCCCAATTGCGTGATGAACCCGGCAACCGCAATCGTCACCTCCGCCGATGTCGCTTGGGTCATGGCAAGCGCCTTGAACACGGCTGTGTCAGCGCCCTTTAACACGCCTGCCATCGCCGCTGCGCCGATCGCCAGTGAGACGAGCGCCGACATACCCCCCCACCAAAAGTGTCGCGTGAGTCCCGCCGTCATTGGCCGCCCTTGGCGATCACACCGCCCTTGATCACGGTATCGACATTTTCGAGCAGCCGGACATTTGCGGTCGGATCACCCGTCACCGCGATGATATCGGCATAGCGCCCGACCGCAATCGCGCCGACGTCCGCCGTCCGCCCGAGCGCTTGCGCGGCATTCGTCGTTGCGGCCTGGATCGCCTGCATCGGGGTCATGCCATAGTCGACCATCGTGCCGAGTTGTTTGCCAGCCATCCGGTGCGGCATGACGCCGGCATCGCTGCCGAACACCATCTTGACCCCCGCACGGTGCGCCTTGCGGAACCCGTCGCGCTGGGTCTGTGCAATCTCGCGGTCCTTGCGCAGATTGTCTTCGAGAACGCCGTTCTTCGCGCCTTCGGCCTGCGTGTAGTCGGTGTTGTAGATGTCCATCGAGAACCATACGGGCTGGGCCCGCGCCGCAGCCAGTTTGATGCCTTCGTCATCGACCAGGCTGGCATGTTCGATCGTGTCGATGCCAGCGCGGATTGCTGCCTTGATCCCCGCTGCGCCATGCGCATGCGCCGCAACCTTCAAGCCCCATTGATGCGCTTCATCGGCAATCGCGCGCATCTCGGTTTCGGACAATTGTTGCTGTCCCGGTTCGGTATTGCGGCTGAACACGCCACCGGTCGCGCAGATCTTGATGACTTCGGCGCCATATTTGCGCTGCTCGCGGACCCGCTGGCGCAATTGCTGCTCACCGTCGCCGACCGCGGACCCTTTGCGGGCGAAGGATGGCGGAAAGAATGTCTCGTCGCAATGGCCCCCGGTCGCGCCAATCGAACTGGCGCCGGGCACGATGCGCGGACCAATGGCATAGCCTTCGGCAATCGCCTGCTTCAGCCCGACATCGTTATAGTTGGCCGACCCAACGTTGCGCACGGTCGTAAAGCCCGCCTCGAGCATCTGCCGCGCATTCTGGACACCCGCAGCCATCCAGAAGCTGTCGGTATATTCCAAGCTGCGATACCCCCCGATTTCTGCAAGCGAATCTAGGTGGACATGCATGTCGATCAGGCCGGGCAGGATCGTGCGCTCGCCCAGATTGATCACCTTGGCATCTGCCGCCATTTTCACGGTCCGCGCGTCGGCAATGCCAGTGATGCGGCCATCGGTCACGGTGATCATCGGGTAGGGCACAACCCGCCCTTTCTCGACATCGACCATGCGCGCCGATGTTATGTGCACGGTTTCGGCAACTGCTGGCACGGCAGTGGCTACGGCAATTGCCAGCACGGTCAGGATAGGACGCATAAGGAACCCCTTTGTTTGGAACAGCCTAGCGAAGCGGCGGGTCCGGGGGAACCTCTGCTTATGGTTCGCGGCAATTTTTCGCTTCGGCCAGCGCCATCAACCGCTCCATGCGGACCATATCTATCCCAGCCATGCTGCGGTTCATGTTGGCCATCATCGTATTGATGTCGCCCATCATCATGTTATCTTCGGCGGCACGGCGCGGCGCGCGCGCTGCATCGGTAGCATCTTC
>JBGSMP010000097.1:0-1884 GCA_041740105.1 Sphingomonadaceae bacterium | reverse complement strand
AATCGCGTTCGAGGCGGTTGCTGTTGCCGCGCTTCACATAGGCCGCACCGATCCTGAGCGGCCCCTTGCGGCCTTCAGCGCCGACGCTCCACGAATTGAGGTCGGCGCGCGTCGTGATCGGGTCTGCTTTGCCGAAAGCGTAGCCGCCGCTCAATCCAACGATCCAGTTGCCGACCGGCCGCTGAAACTGCGCGCCCAGCTCGACGGCGTCGCGCACGATGACGCGCGAGCGCGGGTTGACGGCATCGCTGTTTTGCCGAAATTTTGGCGACCACGAGACACCGGCACGAAAACCGCTGACCGGCGGCGACAGATAAACGACCTTGAACGAGTCGCGCGTATCAAGCGCCGACAGCAAGGCCAGTGAACCGGCATAGCGCGCAAAGTCGCCGCGCACCTGGCCGAGCGCGACGACGGGCGCATGCAATGCGAGTGTGTCGGCCGGACCGTCCTGGCTCCCGACTTCGACGCGGCCATAGTCGGAGGCGATAAAGCCATAAACTTCGCCGGTATCGAGCGATTCAGTCTCGCGGTTCTGGTTGGTCTGCTCGATGTTTGCACCGATGATGACGCCGCCGGGTGACGTCCATGCGGCATTCAGTCGCGCAAAGATATCGACGGTGCCGTCGGGTGACTTGGCCGTGTTGCTGTCTTCATCGAAGACCGCCACTTGCCCCGCGACACCGGCCTGAAGCCAGAAGTCAAAACCCCCGGTCTGAACCCGCAACTGCGGCAATTCCGCATGCGCAGGACTCGCTATGGCAAGCGCCGCGCATGAAGCCGCAAACATATATCGACGTGGCATCTTATGCATCTGTGTGGTCCCCAACCCCGGCAAGTCGTTAAATTGTTTCGATGTCACCTAAATGACCGCAATTAAAAGCGTTCGCGACGGCGTCAATCAGGCCGCTGTCACGCACGCATTGACCGAAATCATGCAGGCCGTTTGGCAGCATGACGAGCCGCGCCTGTGGCATAAGGCCTCGATCGGTTGCGCATTGTTGCATCGCCGATACCCAACTGCGCGCACGCGCCAGCCTTGTCGGCCCCTGCACGTCGTCGATACATTTGGACTGCCGGACACTGGCATCGATCTGCGTATCGCGCTCGCCCACCGCAACCGTCATCGGGATTTTCAGGAATGCGTCCGGCGCACTATCGGGACGATGGTCATTCGCAAGCCCATAGGGATAGGCAGTGTCGGCGTCGGGCATCAGATACCAGCCCGCCGATGCAGCGAAGACCTGCTCCACACGCGCGGGATGGAGCATGGCAAAGCGGTGCGCCATTTGCGCACCGCCCGAAAAGCCGAAAAGCGAAATTTTGCTGCTTTTGCAACCAACGTCGCGTGCGAGAACCGCAAGCAAGTCGATCAAAGCAAGGTCGGCGGAAACCCGCCCGCGCCTGGCAATAAGTTGCTGATACTGGCCGAACCTGTGCCGTTCGAAAAGCGGTGCGCAGATCGTATAATTGCCAAACCGCGGATCGGCAGCAAAGCGAGCCGCAATTTCAGCGGCGTTGCGAGAAATGCCGTGGACCGCGACGAGCAGTTTCGCACCGCGTCCGCGATCGGCAATAAAATAGTCGGGGACGGTTTTTTGTTTCGCCTCGACAAACCGGATTGTCATCGGACCGAACCTCCATCATCGGCAGGATCGGCCAGCAGCCGCGCAATGCGACGCTGCGCCACTGTCCCCCCGACGTGCGCATGCAGCGCGCGCGCAATTTCGAGCAGACGCGTTGCGATAAACGCGATCAGGGCGAGGCCCGCGATCAGGGCGCCTTTGTCGACCGCACTGCTATCGAGGACGGCGACGACAAGGCCGAGGGCGGACAGGGCACCTGAGGTCACCGCGGTCGCTTCCATGAATCCAACGACAAATG
>JBGSMP010000305.1:0-1950 GCA_041740105.1 Sphingomonadaceae bacterium | reverse complement strand
GTCCGGCACCTTCGCGCCGACCACCCGGATTGCGCGCCTGAAATGCCGCACGCATGGCATCGACCTGAGCCTGCGAATTCTTGAGCGGCTGCGAAAAGTTCAAGCCCCAGCGAAACTGCGATGCATCGGCACGCGCAAAGTTGACGGTGCGGCTATCGACACGGATCAGTACGCCCATGGCATCGCGCTCGTAGCGATCGGGAAATGCCGATTGTGCGGCAGCACTCGCCGGAGGCAACGCCGCAATGCCGCCTTTGGTGCGCGTATTCGTGTAATCTCCGCTGAGTGTGATGTCGGTGTCAACGAAGGGTCTGAGCGTCGTGCCGATCCTCAAGACATTGCGATCGCTGGGCAAAATTGAAGGATTGCCGCCGGTAATTTGCGTCACAAATGCCGTTTCGCCGCGCACGAAATCGAACACGCGAACGTCGGGCGTCGAGACGACCGGATTGCCAAGCTGCTGTGCGGTCGGTGCGACATCATCGGCGCTATACGATACAATAATATCGATCGGCTTGAGCGGTGACCAGTTCAAACCATAACCCAAGGTCCGCAGCGAGCCGAAATCGGACAAACGGCGGGCGGCGTAATTGCCGTTAAGCGACAAATCACCGATCGCGGACAGAACGCCCCTGCGACGGCTGGCTAGCGGCACATCGACGTTAAGTTGGGCATCGGCGATATCACGCGTGACGCGACCGGCTTGGGGGATACCGGCGCGCAGTGATGTCGCACGAAAACCACTGAATGACGCGCCGAGTTTAAGCGTTGTCGAGATATCGCCTGTCGGCAGCTTCAGCGGCGAGCCGTTGACGACGAAATCCAATGCGCCAATGTCAGATACGCTGCGCGCTTGGTCCGCTATGAGCAGGCCCGTCGTCGACGTGCCACGATCGATGAAGGACGTCGATTCCGCATGGTCGAAATTGCCCGTGAACGTCCAGCGCCACCCTTTTCCGACAGCGCCGTTAAGCGTCGCACCGGCACTTGCCGACTGGTTGCCGCTGTTGCGACCCGGCGGCAAAAGGCCTGTGCCGGGCAAACCGAACGTTGCTTGACTGGCTTCGGTTTTCAGTTCCCCGTTGATTGTGGCCGTCACGTCGTCGAATGTCCGGCTAAGCGTGCTGCCCAACGTGAATTGCTGGCTTGCCGGAACCAGCGTGCGAAACTGTCCGGAACCGGTTGCGTCATCGATGCCGCGCTGGCTTTCCAAGATGTAGCCGACAGCTTCGCGTTCGAGACTGACGGTAAAACGACCGTCGCGCTGTATGCGCAAATAATCGAACTTGCCTTCGACTTCGTTCCCGCCGCCAGCTGTTGCAAAGCGATCGCTGAGTTCGACGGTAAAGGCCCGAAAACGCTGGCGCAGAACAATGTTCACGACTTTCTGTCCCGAGGGATAGCCGTATTTCAGCGCGACTTCTTCGGGAAGAATATCGACCCGCGCAATCGCTTCGGACGGCAGGTTTGCGACTTCTCGGAAGCCCGAAATGCGTTTCCCTTCGAGCAAGACGACGGGCGGACCGCTTCCCTGCCCGCTGCGCAATTGCGGACCGAGGTCAGCAATCAGTTCACTGACACTGCTGACGCCGCGTGCGCGGATATCTGCGGGACCGAGCACCAACTCGGGTTCGATGTCGCCGACAACGGCACCGCGCTGCGGTTGACCCGTTACGATAATCTCAGGCTCTTCCTCGATCGCTTGCGCCAAAACCGGGGAGGCAGCCACGCTTGCGAGCAGCGCAAATATCGACGGAAAACGGTGCATGGGCAGCTCAATAGGTCGCCAACATGAACCCGCCATGGCTATCGGTCCGAAAGCCGGTAAGGCAATGTCATGTCACGCGCCCGTGTCCTTCTGCTCAATTCGGCCCTTGGCCCGCTCGATTACCGCGTCCCGCACGGCATGGCGGTCGCGCCGGGCGCGATCGTGCTGGCGCCACTCGGACC
>JBGSMP010000290.1:0-4274 GCA_041740105.1 Sphingomonadaceae bacterium | reverse complement strand
CGCGGAAAAGCCGTTTCGCCGGCATGGCTGACAACGTAATCGGCAAGTTTCCCGCTGTTGAGCGACTTATAAGCCTCGACGAGCGGTGCCCCGGCCGCTTCCCACATTTGCGCCGCCTGAGCCTCTTCGGGAATGGTCGTGAAAAGCCCGGCAAAGCGCGCGTCTTTGCGATCGATTGCACCGACAGCACCTTGCTGGCTCGTAATAAAAGCCGCCCGCTCAGGCGAAGATACCAGCCCGGTGACCTGAAGTCCGGTACGCACCGCGCTGCGCAGCGCATCGAGACCCGTCCCGGTTGCTGCCCCTTCGACGAACAGCGTCCGCCCCGGCGCGATCTGCAATGTCGTAAACAAACAGCGCGAGATCGTGCCGAGATTCAGCACATAGCTGCCCGCTTGTTCGAGCGTCAGATCAGGCGGGATGGCGTGCATCTGTGGTGCCTGCACTTCGAGGAACTGCGCATGGCTTCCGGTCTTGGTTTCATAGCCCTGGATCGAAAATCCGGCATACATCGGATCGTTGCCGACTTGCGGATTCAGCAGATCGTTCGTGCCCGAATAAACTGTGACGAGATCGCCGACCTTTACCCGTCCTTCGGCGCGTGTCTCGCTCCCCAGAGCAGCAACGAGCGCGATCCCGCCCGAGCCCGTGATCTGGACATCTTCTTCATGCGCATCAAACGGCGACACCGGAATGCCCGTCAGCGCCCAGATGTCATTGAAGTTGACTTCGCTCGTCAGCATGTAAAGCAAAGCAGCGTTGGGCGCTGGCTCGGGCACTTTGACGATCAATTCGCGCTCATGTGTGGCGGGCGGACCGAAGCGCGGCAGCCCCGTCTCGGGATCGCGCGCAATACCGAAGGCATATTGCCATTCGGGGATGCGTGATACGCCGGGATAAAAGGGTGCGCCGACCGGTAGCAATTCGCCCGCGGCTTCCAGCTCGATCCCACGCGGTTCATGCTCGTCGTCGATCCAAACGCCGTCGCGGCGCACGGGAAGCGGCGGGCTCAATTTGTCCATGAATTGGCGGATGCCGGTCTTGCCGCCATCGGGATCGATGATCGCTTGCGCAAAAAGAGTGGCTTCGCGCGACAGCCCGGCGCTCATGCCCTGTTCGAGCCCGATGCGCACGGCCTCCAGCGCGCGATCGCCAGCAGTGCCGCGCCCGGCCCAATCGAGCTGACGCCGGATGCGCTTGAGGAAATCATCGTCGAGGATGGCGTCGAGATCGATTGTCGATGCCGTGTCCCAACGCCGCGTCGCTGCCTGCCGCGACGCAAAAGCGGGACCGAGCGAGCTTTCCTCGCCGTCTTTTATGAAATTGCGAACAGCGGCATGCGCCTCGGCCAACGCATCGTGCGCGCCACCCACCACGACATCGACCAGCCCGATTTCGGCTGCTGTATCGGCATCGATACTGCGCCCGCCAAGGATCAGATCAAGCGCATCACGGACGCCCGTCGCGCCGTGCTTATCCGCAAGCAGCCGTGGCAATCGCTGCGTCCCGCCATAGCCGGGGAGCAGGCGCAGCCTTATTTCGGGCTGTCCGAAACGCGCGGTCGGTTCGGCAATGCGGTAATGGCACGCGAGCGCAAACTCCATCCCGCCGCCGAGCGCAACGCCCTGCACAGCTGCAATGCACGGCTTGCCCATCATCTCGATCTTGCGGAACGCCAACTGGGCATTGTTGGGCAGCACCATGGCTTCGTCGAAGCTGTGGATTTCCTCGAGCATTTGCCGGATGTCGGCCCCCGCCACGAACGAAGCTGTCCCCTCGCCCGTAAACACCACGGCAACGACATCGTCTTTGCGCGACAGATGATCGACCACCGTCACCAATTCGTCGATCGCGCGTTCGTTGAGCGCATTGACCGGCGGATTGGTCACCGTGACGGTCGCGACGCGCTTACCCGGCGCAACCTGATTATACTGAACCAGAAAATAGCGATTGCGCTCGAACAACGACTGCTCTTCGGAAAGCCGCTGCTTGCGCTGCCAGGCATCGATCGCAATCTTCAGTTCGTCGAGCGCTTGCGGATTGCGCAGCGTCGTTACGTCTCCGACATCGCCGCCCTCGACCAGCGCACGAACCATCCGACGCATATATTTGCCGCTGCGCGTTTCGGGGAATTGCGAGACTTCGATGAAATCGGCGGGGACGGCAACCGCCCCTTTCTCGGTGCGCACGAGATCGAACAAACGCCGCTTGTCGTCGAGAGTGAGTTTACGTCCGGCCACCGGCACGACAAACGCAAGCGGCGTGAGCCCCTTTTCACGGTGCGGCGCCCCGACCACCAGCACATTGCCGACCGGTGAGTCAGGATCGAGCGCCTTGTCGCGCAGCACCGCGCCTTCGATTTCTTCGGTTCCGATGCGGTGGCCCGACACGTTGATGACGTCGTCGCTGCGCCCGTGGAGCGAGAACGAGCCGTCGTCGTGTGCAATCGCGAAATCGCCTTGGGTGTAGGCCCAAGCCCCGCGCCACCGCTTCCAATAGCCATCCGACCAGCGCGCCGTATCGCCGCGCCAGCCATTCAGGACGCTACCATTCTCAACCTCGAAATTATCGACATCGCCCCAGATGGTGCGCGCCAGATAGGGATAAGGCGTCGTGATAACGATCTCGCCTTTTTCGCCCATTGCGCTGCGCCGCCACGGCACGCCTTGTTCGCAATCGCGGGCAAACGGCGCATCGGTTGGCGCGGCTTCCGCATCTTCGACCCAAACATCACCGACGATCCACGGCAGCGGATAGGTGTGGGCATCGGGCCTCAAGGGAAAGTCGTCATTGCCGTAAAAATGCGTCCACGCGATGCCGCCATGTTCGGTCGCCCAATAACTGTTGATGTAGTGCGGCGTGACATGCTGCATGCCGAACGCCTGCACCGACGGCGACGTCGGCTCGGCGCAGAAGGTCGCGACGCGCAACCCGCGCATGTCGTAACGTTGGAGATCGGCGAGATTCGACGGATCGGACATCACCGATTTCAGGAAGGTTACGCCGGCCTTGAAGATCGTGACATTGTGCCGCTCGATCATCGAAGCGAAACGCCCCGCATGCGGGAACACCGGCGAGCCCTCCGATACGATGCTCGTCACGCGCGTCATGAGCGGCGCACAGATCAGGTAGCTTTGCCCCGTGATCCAGCCCGGATCGGCAACCACGAACAATGTATCGCCCGGCCGTGCATCGAACGACACTTTCATCGTGTGGGCGACCCCGGCGGCATAACCGTGGGCATGAACAATGCCCTTTGGTTTGCCCGTCGAGCCCGAAGTGTAGATAAAAAACATCGGATAGTCGGCGTCGACCGGCAGCGGTTTTGACGACGCCCAGATCGCGCGGACGAAGTCCTGATCGGGCAGCGCGAGCAACTCGGCCTGGGTTGCCACGGCAAACCCGGCATCGCGCGCATTGCGGAGCAATGTCTCCAGCGCAACATCGGTCAGCTCGTGGCTCCACCGGTCGCGTTCCTCCCGCCAGATGATATCCGGCTGCGCGGTGTGGCGGACAACGATCACAGCCTCGACGCGTGGCGGCAGCGTGACGAGACTCGAAGCGATGGCAATCCGGACGCGCGCCGCATCGGTGGCGCTGATCCGCCCTGCTTTGCCGAGCGTCGACAGCGCACGCCCGACCCCACGCATTACATCCGATCGCTCGACCGTGACTTCGCCCGCAAGCGTCTCGCGTACCGTTTCCAATATCGTTTCCGCATCCGCTTGCGGCAGACCGAGATCGGTATCGGCCAGAATCGACATCGCAACCGCAACGGGCACGAAATTGTCGAGTGCAGGATCGGTGTAGGCGTTCTTGAATGCCGCCACTTGCGCGTTGCGATAACTGCCGTCGGTCGTGACGACCACGCGCGCGCCGGCATCGCTGATGCGGTCGGACAATGTCTTGTCGCTGAACCCGCCGAACACCGCCGTGTAGACAATGCCCAGCCGCTTGGCCGCTTGCGTCCAGTAAATCTGCGGCACGATGCTCGGCATGTTGAGCGCAATGCGGTCGCCCGCTTTCAAGCCGAGCGCTTCCAGCGCCAGCGCGCATTTTGCGGTCTCGAGCAGCAATTGCTTGCGCGAAACGCTGAAGCAATCGACGGGCGCACCGCTGCCGCCGCCGGCCGACATATCCCAGCGGTCGCCTTCGAAAATCAGCGCCGCCTCGTCGCCGTGGCCGCTGAGAACATGCCGGTCGACTTCGCTGAAACAGGCGTTGGTCCGCCCGCCGACGAACCAGCGCCAGTGCGGTGGTTCGGACGCGTCGAA
>JBGSMP010000064.1:0-6370 GCA_041740105.1 Sphingomonadaceae bacterium | reverse complement strand
GATGTCGACGGCGGTTGGTCGGTCCTCACGAAGCTGCTCAACGCGGGGCGGGTCGGCGCCGCTGCCGAGCTGATCGGCGTGGGTGGTGCGGCGATGGACATGACCGTCGATTACCTCAAGCAGCGCAAGCAATTCGGCAAGCTCATCGGCGAGTTTCAGGCGCTGCAGCACCGCGCGGCGCATCTCTATGGCGAAATGGAAGTCGCGCGCGCCACTGTGTTGAAAGCGCAGCAATTGCTCGACGCCGACGATCCGCGCGCCGAAATCGCCGTCGCGGTGGCCAAGGCCAAAACCGGCAAGGCCGTTCGCCTGTCGGTGCAGGAAGGCATCCAGATGCACGGCGGCATCGGCATGACCGACGAATATGACATCGGCCTGTTCATGAAACGCGACCGCGCACTCGAGGAGTTTTTCGGCGACGCACGCTATCATGCGGAGCGGGTGGCCCGAATGAGCGGCTACTGATGCTCGATACCGATACTTTCGACGCGCTTATGGAAACAGTCGAGCGGTTCGTCACCGAACGCCTGCGTCCCGCCGAAGCCGAAGTCGCCGAAACCGACGATATTCCGGCAACGCTTGTCGCTGAGATGAAAGAGCTCGGCCTGTTCGGCCTGTCGATCGATCCGGAATATGGCGGCTTGGGCTTGAACATGCTCGAGGAGGTCAAAGTCGGCATGGCGCTCGGCAAGACCAGCCCCGCGATGCGTTCGACATTCGGCACCAATGTCGGCATCGGCTCACAAGGCCTCGTGATGGCCGGAACGCCCGACCAGAAAGCGAAATGGCTGCCCGGTATCGCGTCAGGCGAAGTGATCACCAGCTTTGCGCTGACCGAGCCCGACGTCGGATCCGACAGTGCCAACGTCAAAACCCGCGCCGTCCGCGACGGCAATCAATGGCGGCTGACAGGAACCAAGCGCTACATCACCAATGCCGACCGCGCGCATCTGTTCACAGTGATGGCGCGGACCGGCGAGCCGGGCGCACGCGGCGTCTCGGCATTCCTCGTGCCCGCCGACTCGCCGGGCTTGCGCGTCGGCACGCCTGAAAAGAAAATGGGCCAGCAAGGCGCACATGTCTGCGATGTCCATTTCGACGACGTGCCGGTCCCGCCCGAAAATATGCTCGGCGAAGAAGGCGGAGGTTTCAAGGTCGCCATGCGGGTGCTCGATCGCGGGCGGCTGCACATTGCGGGCGTGTGCGTCGGCGCGGCGGAACGGTTGATTGCGGACTCGGTCGCCTACGCCACGACGCGGATCCAGTTCGGCAAACCGATTTCGGAGCATCAGCTGATCCAGGGCATGATTGCCGACATGAAAACCGAATGCCTCGTTGCCAAGGCGATGGTTCTCCAGACAGCGGCGGACAAAGACGCCGGCGCAAACGTGACGATGGAAGCGGCCGCCGCCAAATATTTTGCCTCCGAAATGGTCGGGCGTGTCGCCGATAAAGCCGTGCAGATTTTTGGCGGCGCGGGCTATGTTGCGGATTACGGCATCGAACGCTTCTACCGCGACGTCCGCATTTTCCGCATCTACGAAGGCACGAGCCAGATCCAGCAGCTGATCATTGCGCGCGAAACAATCAAGAGGGGCGGATAAATGGACGCAACGAAACTGTTCCGCCTCGACGGCCGCGTCGCGCTCGTCACCGGCGGGTCGCGCAACATCGGCGCATGGATCGCCGAAGGGTTCATCCAGCAAGGCGCCAAAGTCTATATTTCGTCGCGCAAGGCCGATGCGTGTTTCGCGATGGCCGAACAACTCGGGCCGAATTGCATCGCACTGCCGCAGGACGTTTCGACTGTTGCCGGTTGCCAAGCACTTGCCGCACAGCTGGCCGAGCACGAAACCAAGCTCGACATATTGGTGAATAATGCAGGTGCGGCATGGGGCGCGCCGTTCGAGACGTTCGACGAAAAGGGCTGGGACAAGGTCATGGACCTGAACGTCAAATCACCGTTCTTCCTGACGCAGGCCGTGCACGACCTTCTGAAAGCAGCCGGACGCGCTGACCAGCCTGCAAAAGTCATCAACATCACATCTATTGACGGCCAGCGGCTCAACCCATGGGATACCTATAGCTACCAGACATCGAAAGCGGCGCTGATTTACCTCACCAAGCGCATGGCCGCGCGGCTTGTGAAGGATCATATCAACGTCACGTCGCTGGCGCCCGGCGCGTTTCCGTCAGACATGAATCGTGCCGCGCGCGATCATGGCGGCGAAGTTGCAAAGGGCATTCCGGCAGGACGCGTTGGCGAACCAGAGGACATGGCGGCCGCAGCGATCTACCTTGCGTCGCGCGCGGGTGATTATGTCGTCGGCGACACGCTGACGGTCGATGGCGGCCTTGTTAATGCAGCATTGGGCACGAGCATCGACGCCTAAGCGGGCCGTTCGATCATCATTTTCAAGTTCGCCGTCGCAATCGGTTTGCTGCGGTCATCTTGCCAAGCAGTTACCAGCACATTCGCGATCCGCCGCCCGAGCCGCACGATCTCGGCTTCGGCAAATGTTTCGACCGACGCGCCGCCACGCAGGAAATCGACCGTGACGCTGATCGGCTTGATCTTCGCGCCATCCGGCAGCGCGGCCAAGACCGTTACCCACGCCGTGTTCTCGAGCAGTCCCGATATCGCCCCGCCGTGCAGAAAACCGGGGCGACCCGTCAGACCATCGGCGAACGGCATCGTCACGCGCGCACCGTCGCGGCGCAGCGCCAGTATTGCGGCATAAGGCGACGTAAAATCAGTCAACAGCAGTAAACATGAATGTGCCCGCGACATGCGCAACCGGATGTGCCGGATCGCCATCGTGCGCTTCGCCGCGCACGAACGCCATACGCCGCGTCAGCTTGTAGCATTCGCCGCGCCCGATCACGGTCTTGCCGGGTTCGGCGGGCCGGAGATAATCGATGCGCAGATCGAGCGTTGCCTGTGGCCGGAACTCGCCCGATTTCAGCCAGCATGAAATGCTTGTCGCCATGTCCATCAGCGTGATGATCGGCCCCGACGCCAAGATGCCCGTCGCGGGATCACCGACGAGATCGGCGCGATACGGCAAGGCCAACTCGGTCCAGTCCGCCCCATGCCCGTGATACTCGATGCCGAGCATACCATTATGCCCCGACCGGCTCATGGCCGAAATAAAACGGACGGCATCGAATTCGCTCATGGCGCTCCTAAGCACGGCTTTACGTTTGCGTAAAGCAAACTAAGGTTGCGGCGAGGAGAGACACGCATATGCACCCCTTTCGCCATGCCATAGCCACGCCCAACAAAGCGGCGGTAATTGTCGCCGAAACGGGAGCGGTCACGAGCTATGCCGAACTCGATGCGGCGTCGAACCGCGTCGCGCAATTGCTGCGTGCAAACGGGCTGAAAGCCGGCGACCGCATCGCGCTGCTGATCGAAAATGTCCCTGACTTTTATGCACTTATCTGGGGCGCACAGCGAGCCGGGATGCTTTTCATCTGCATTTCCACCAAGCTGACGACGAGCGAAATCGACTATATCCTGCGCGACAGCGGCGCTGCCATCGTGGTGGCGAGTGCCAGCTTGTCGGATGTCGCCGCGCCTTTGTCGGCATCCGTCGCGCGTTACAGTCTGGGCGGCGATATCACCGGTTTTGCGTCATGGGACGATGCCGTGCGTGACATGCCCGCAACGCCGATCGCCGACGAAACCGCAGGCACCGGCATGCTGTATTCCAGCGGCACGACGGGTCGGCCCAAGGGAATCAAGCCTGCGCCGCTGCCCGATCCGGCAATCGACCATGTGACGCCGCTTGCCATGATCGCGCATGGCTTTTTCGGGCTCGGCCCCGACAGCATCTATCTGTCGACCGCGCCGCTCTATCATGCCGCACCTTTGGGCTGGACGATGGCCGTGCACAAACTCGGCGGCACGGTTGTCCTGATGCGCAAGTTCGATGCCGAAGCGACATTGGCGAACATCGAACGCTATCGCTGCAACGCGGGGCAGTTCGTGCCGACGCATTTCGTGCGGATGCTGAAACTGCCCGATGATGTGCGCACGCGCTATGATGTTTCGTCGATTAAGGTCGCGATACACGCCGCCGCGCCGTGCCCGGTGCCGGTCAAGCAAGCAATGATCGACTGGTGGGGGCCGGTTCTCGAGGAATATTACGCCGGGACCGAAGCGAACGGGTTCACGGCGATCAAGTCGGCACAATGGCTGACGCACAAAGGGTCAGTCGGTTGCGCGGTCGGCGAAGCAACGCTGCATATCTGCGACGAAGAGGGCAATGACCTGCCCCCACGGAGCGAAGGCATGGTGTTTTTCGAAGGACCGCGCTCATTCGAGTATCACAACGATCCCGGCAAAACAGCGGAGAGCCGCAACCGCCATGGCTGGACGACGCTCGGCGACATCGGCTGGGTCGATGAAGAGGGCTATCTCTACCTCACCGATCGAAAGAGCTTCATGATCATTTCGGGCGGCGTGAACATCTATCCGCAGGAGATCGAAAACCTGCTCATCACACATCCCAAGGTTACCGACGTCGCCGTGATCGGCGCACCTCACGATGAAATGGGCGAACAAGTCGTGGCCATCGTGCAACCGTCCGACATGGCTGACGCCGGAGACGCGCTGGCCGCTGAACTAACTGCGTTTTGCCGCACAAGCCTGTCGGGCGTGAAAACCCCGCGCCGGATCGACTTCATGGCCGAACTGCCGCGCCACGATACCGGCAAACTCTACAAGCGGCTGCTGCGCGATGCCTATTGGGCAAAGGAGACGTTATGACCGACCGCGTTTCGATTACCATCACTGACCAGATCGCCGACGTCCGCCTGACGCGGGCGGACAAGATGAATGCGATCGATCCGGCGATGTTCAGCGAAATTGGCGCAGCGATCGACGCGCTCGCCGACCGTGTTGACGTGCGCTGTGTCGTGCTGTCGGGCGACGGCAAAGCCTTTTGTGCCGGACTCGATATGGCAAGCATGGCTGCGGGCGGATCGGGGACAAGTGCGACGCGCAATCATCAGGGGTCGATCCTGCCGCAGCATGTCACCTGGGGCTGGCGGCAATTGCCCATGCCCGTGATCGCAGCAGTCCACGGCGTTGCGTTCGGCGGCGGGTTTCAGATCATGTCGGGTGCCGACATCCGCATTGCCGCACCGGGCACGCGCTTTGCCATTCGTGAAACCTATTGGGGCCTCGTCCCCGACATGGCGGGCTTTGTGATCTGGCGAGGGCTGGTCCGCGACGATGTTTTGCGCGAACTGGTCTATACGGCCCGAGAGTTCGATGCGGCCGAAGCGCTGCACCACGGCTTCATCACGCGCATCGCCGATGATCCACATGCAACGGCGATGGCATTGGCAAGTGATATTGCATCAAAAAGCCCGCACGCCATCCGCGGCGCGAAACGGCTGTGCAACATGGCGCACGATGCCGATCCGCTGACCATGCTCGAAGCCGAAACGCGCGAGCAGATGGCCGTCATCGGCAAACCCAATATGATGGAAGCGGTTGCCGCCAACATGGGTAAGCGCGCCGCCGTTTTCGCCGACTAGGATCAACGCTCTTTCGATTTCGCGTTTGCTGCCCTATCGACTCCGGCATGTGGCTGCTTCACCAATTTCCGCTCTGCCCCTTTTCGCGCAAGGTCCGCTTGCTGATGGGCGAAAAGGGCATTGGCTATGAACTGGTCCGCGAACATCCGTGGGAGCGGCGTGACGAATTCGTCGATCTGAATCCCGCCGGCCAAACGCCCGTGCTGGTCGAAAGTGAAAAGAACATCACGCTGATCAATTCGGTCGTGATCTGCGAATATTTCGAGGAAACGGTCGAACAAGCGCCGATGATTTCGGGGACTGCAATCAATCGGGCGGAAATCCGGCGCCTGTCGGCCTGGTTCGACGAGCAATTTCACGGGGCGGTCGTCGCACCGCTGATGATGGAGCGGATGCTGAAACGCATCGTCCACCGCGCGACGCCCGATACAGCGGCGCTGCGCGAGGCGATAAAAGCGGCCAACAACATGCTCGATTATGCCGATTATCTGCTCGATCACCGCAACTGGCTGGCAGGCGCGACGCTCAGTCTGGCGGACCTGACGGCGGCTGCGCATATCTCGGTCGCCGATTATCTCGGCGGGATCGACTGGCGCGCGCACGATCAGACGCGCAACTGGTATTCAGGGCTGAAATCGCGACCCAGTTTTCGCCCGCTTCTTGCCGAACGGATGGGCGTGATTGCGCCACCCGCCGATTATAACAAGGTCGATTTCTGATGGATGCAACTGCCTTGATCGATGACATGGCGGCGCGCGCGCGGGCCGCGGCGCGCGTTCTGTCCGTCATGGCGACTTCGCAAAAAGCGGCAGGCCTGATC
>JBGSMP010000248.1:0-2085 GCA_041740105.1 Sphingomonadaceae bacterium | reverse complement strand
GGGGCTCGAGCGTGCCCGCCCCGTGTGGCGCGTCGATGGCGACGACGGAATTGCTTACATCGAGCTTGAGCCCACCACGGCGTCGGGCGGCCTGACCATCACGCTGCCGTTCCGCGACGGACAGGTCACGCGGACGCAGCGGATCGAAACCTGGCTTGAGCCCGGCAATCGCCCGTGGACAGTGGTCGGCTTTGCCGCTGGCACGGCAGGGTTCAACACGCTGAAAGGCCGCCTCGAAGGGCTCGGCGCAAATGGCGACCATTGGCTGACCGATGCCCGCGTGGCGCTTTATGCAAAAGGCCGGATCAAGGGCAAATGGCTACTTACACTTGCCTATGATAGCGACAAGAACGGCGAGGAAAGCCGTTTTGGCGGCGTGATCGATCCGCAATCCTATTACACGATCTATGCCGATCGCACCGAGCGGCGCTATGACGCGGCTTCCGTCCGCAAGCTTTATGTCCGGCTCGAACGTCCGCAATTCTATGCGCTGTTCGGCGATTTCGAAACCGGCATGGTCGAAACGCAGCTGACGCGATACGTCCGCAGCTTTAACGGCGTGAAAGCGCAATACCGCAGCGAGCAGGTGTCAGCGACGGCATTTGCCGCCGATACGCCCTACCGTCACCGCCGCGACGAGATCCAGGGCAATGGTTTAAGCGGGCCCTATCAACTCGCCGCACGCGATATCCTGCCGAACAGCGAGCGCATCACGATCGAAGTGCGCGATCGCCTGCGTTCGGATCGCATCGTCGAAACGAGAGCACTAACGCGGCATATCGACTATGATATCGATTATGTCGCAGGCACGCTGCGGTTCCGCGAGCCGGTGCTCAGTCGCTCGTCGCTCCTTGACCCGCAAGTCATCGTCGCGGATTATGAAGTCGATGGCGTCGCGCAGCGCGTGACCAACGCCGGCGGCCGCGCGACGTGGACCAACAAGTCAAAGTCGCTGACCGTTGGTACGAGCGTGATCCATGACGAAACCGACACAACCAAAACGAATGTCGGCGGCATCGATGTGAAATTCCAGCCCGATGCGGCCAGCGAAGTCCGCGCCGAATTCGCCGTCAGCGACAGGACCGGTGGCACCGTAACCACGCCGACCGATAGCGGCACGGCGGCAGCCTACCTCGTCGAAGTCGAGCATCACGGCAAAGGGGTCGATCTGCTTGCCTACATCCGCCAGCAGCAGGCCGGCTTTGGCGTGGGGCAGACCAACGCTGCTGAAACCGGCACGCAGAAATTCGGGTTCGATGGTCGTGTTCGCTTCGGTGACGATGTGTCGCTTGTTGGCAGCGCATGGCAGGAGCGTTATCTGGGCGGGTTTGCCAGGCGTCAGGCTGGACAGGCCCGGATGGAATATCGCACCAAAGCTATTGACCTGCGCGCTGGCATAACAGTGGCGAACGACCGGCTGAACGATGGGCGCGAGGCGAATTCGACGATCGCGCAGCTCGGGGCGACCAAGCGGTTTCTGGACAATCGGCTCGAGCTCGATGCCCAGACCGAATTTGCACTGGACGGCAAGGATGCCAGCATCGACGTGCCTGCGCGGCACAAGGCAACCGCCCGTTTTGCCGTAACCCGCGATATCGCGATTGTCGGCGCTTACGAGATCGCCAAGGGCGAAACCATCGATGCCCGCACTGTTCGGGTTGGCGTCGATGTTAAACCCTGGGACGGCGCACGGTTCGTTTCGAGCCTCAACCAGCAAAGCATTGCCGAATACGGCCCGCGCAGCTTTGCCGCCTACGGCCTGTCGCAATCGCTTCCCATTGGCAAAAACTGGAGTGTCGATTTTACCGTCGATGGCAACAAGACATTGAACGGGATTGACGGCGCGCGTGTGCTGAACCCCGAACAGCCGGTTGCTTCGGGCGGCTTCGTCGGCACCGACGGTGCACTGACCGAAGACTTTACGGCCGTGACCGCAGGCGCGACGTATCGCGGCGATCGCTGGAGCCTTGCCAGTCGCTTCGAATTCCGCGCCGGTGACCGCAGTGATCGCTACGGCATGACGATTTCGGGTTTGCGGCAGCTTGGCGAGGGGCGCGCATTCGGCGGTCAGTTCAGCTGGTTCCG
>JBGSMP010000246.1:0-10469 GCA_041740105.1 Sphingomonadaceae bacterium | reverse complement strand
GGCGGCTTGATCGCTGTGGTTCTGCTGACCACGCCGCAACCGCTGTTGAGCGCTGCATTTCTCGCCAGCGTTGCTGCTGCGCTGCTTTTGCTCGCCGGTCTGGGGTGGCTCATTCGCAAGGGTGCTGCGCAAATGCCACGTTCGCGTCAGCCGCTGCTTCGGTTGGCGATCGCCGGACTCCATCGGCCCGGTGCGGGCACAATTTCTCTGGTTGTCGCACTCGGTCTCGGCCTGACCCTGTTCGTTCTGCTGGCAGCGATCCGGACCAGTCTCGACGCCAATATCGCGCGCACGGTTCCGGCGCGTGCACCGGCTTTGTTCGCGCTCGATGTGCCGCGCGACCAGGTGGCGGAATTCTCGCAGACGATTCGCGGTGTTGCCAAAGGCGCAACAATCGCAACGGTCCCGCTCCTGCGCGGGACTGTCGTCGCCTATGGCCGCACGCGCGTCGCCGATCTCGAGGCGATACCGCCCGATGCGTTCATTTTGCGCGGCGAGCGCGGCATCACATATGCTGCACGTCTGCCCGTTGGTTCGACCTTAACGCAGGGCAAATGGTGGCCCGAAAATTACGCCGGACCACCGCTCGTTTCGGTCGAAGCCGATCAGGCCAAAGCGCTCGGCCTTGGCATTGGCGATTCGATAACGATCAGCGTGCTCGGTCAGGACGTGACAGCGCGCGTCGCATCGTTTCGCACGGTGCAATGGGACACGATGGGATTTAACTTCGTCCTTGTCTTCTCGCCCCAGACTTTTGCCGATTTTCCCCATAATCTGTCGGCGACAGTAAGCATGCCGCCAGCGCAGACAGGCGCGGTGATGCGCGCACTGTTGCCCCGCTTTCCATCGGTGTCGGTGATCGAAGTCGGTGATGTGCTGAAGCAGGTTCAAAACGTCGTGCGCCAGTTGTCGACGGCCATTGCGGCGGCAGCAAGTGTCGCCATCCTTGCCGGGATTGCCGTCTTGATCGGCGCGATTGCAGCGGCGCGCGAAATGCGCACTTATGACGCGGTCATGCTCAAAGTTCTCGGCGCAACGCGTGCACAAATTCTGGGTGCGCAGGCCATCGAATATGCGTTGCTCAGCCTGATCGTCGCCGTGGCGGCACTGACTCTGGGTCTGGGCGCGGCATGGTATGTAGTCGTTCAGTTGTTCGATTTCGAATGGTTGCCCGACATCGCGGCGGTGTTGCTGACGCTGGGGGCCGGTGTTGGCATTACGATGATCATCGGTCTGCTGGGCAGCCTGCCGATCCTCGCGGCACGGCCGGCACGGGCGCTGCGAGCCCTATAGGAAGGGCTTATACTTGGAAACGCCTGGGTAAGAGTTGACATTTCGTGTGGCGGCGACGACCTCATTCGCGCGCCCATCAACGAATTAATCGTCGAACACGCGGGAGATCGACAGCATGGCAATGGCACCTTCAGCGTCGGGCAGCGGCTCCGGGCAAGCCGGGACGCACATCGACGCGCCGCAATTGCAGCTGTTCGTTATGGCACTGTTCTTCATTTTCGGCGGCATCACCAGCCTGAACGATGTCATCATTCCGAAGCTCAAAGAGCTGTTCACCTTAAATTATACGCAAGCCATGCTCGTGCAGTTCTGCTTTTTCACGGCGTATTTGGTCGTTGGAATTCCCGGTGCGCGGCTGGTCAAGCGGATCGGTTACATGCGCGGGGCCGTTGCGGGCTTGCTGACGATGATGGTTGGCTGCCTGCTGTTTATTCCGGCCAGCCAGACGGCCACCTATGGCGTTTTCCTGTTCGCGCTGTTCGTGTTGGCCAGTGGCGTGGTGATCGTCCAGGTCGTCGCCAACCCGTTGATATCGATGCTGGGCAAGCCGCAAACCGCGCACAGCCGCCTGACATTTGCGCAGGCTTTCAACTCGCTGGGCACGACGATCTTTCCGATTGTCGGCTCGATCCTGATCCTCGGCAGTCTCGCCAGCGTCAGCGCCGGCCAGCTTTCAGGCGCGGAACTTGATGCCTATCGCACCGCGGAAAGTCAGGCGATCGTCAATGGTTATCTGGGGATCGCCGTTGCGCTCGCCGTGGTTGCAGCCGTCGTCTGGCTGATGCGCAATGCGCTGAAGGGCGAGAAGCATGAAGCAAGCGCGGGTTTGGCCGGGCTCGATCTGCTCAAGCGCCCGCGCTTTGGCTACGGTGCCTTATCGATCTTCCTCTATGTCGGTGCCGAGGTTGCCATTGGCTCGCTGGTCGTCAATTACCTGATGCAGCCGCAGGTTATGGGGCTTGCAGAGCAAGATGCAGGCAAGCTGATCGGCATTTACTGGGGTGGTGCCATGATCGGCCGGTTCATCGGTTCGGCAGTCCTACGGCTGGTCAGCCCCGGGCTGGTTCTCGCGTGCGTCTCGGTGGGTGCGATCGCGCTGATCGCCATTTCCTCGGCAACAACGGGCTCGGTTTCCGGCTATAGCCTGTTGGCAATCGGCCTGATGAACGCAATCATGTTTCCGACCATTTTCAGTCTTGCATGCGAGGACTTGGGGCCGCGCGCCGCCGACGGGTCGGGGATCATCAATGTCGCCATCTTCGGCGGTGCGGTCGTCCCGCTGCTGACCGGCGTTATCGCCGATGCCACGGGCAGTCTGACGACATCGCTCATCCTGCCCGCGCTGTGCTACGCAATTATCGCCGGCTTCGGCTGGTTCGCCAAACGACCGGCGCTGGCCGGCGTTTAGTCGCCCGAATCGGGACTTGTTGCAAACTCAATGCAGTTTCAACTTCGGCCGGACGATCTGGTTGACATGGCCGATCATGATCAGCGCGACCCCGCGCCACCAGCCGTGAATTGCGATCAAGTGCATCCGGTATAGCGACGTATAAACCGCGCGCGCGATCCGGCCCTCGACGCGCATCCGCCCACCGACCAGATTGCCCATCAGGTTGCCGACGGTGGAAAACCGGCTGAGCGACACAAGCGACCCGTGGTCCTGATATCTGAAATCGAGGAGCGGCCGTCCCTCTTGCGTGCGAACGAGATTGGCAAATATCAGGCTCGCCATCTGGTGCGCCGATTGCGCGCGTGGCGGGATTGGGCGGTCGCGCCCGGGAAGGAGGCAAGACGCGCAATCGCCGAGCGCATAGATCCGGTCGTCGATGGTCGATTGAAGCGTCGGTCGCACGACAAACTGGTTACCGCGCGTGAGTTCGAGATCGCTCATTGCCGTTACTTCGTCGCCGCCTTTCACGCCCGCTGCCCAGACGATGAGTTCGGCATCGATTGCCGCGCCTGATCCTGTATGGACGACCCGGTCAGCCAGCCGGACGACTTGGGTGTTGTCGAGAACGCGGACTCCCAGTTTGCCCAGTTCGTGCTTTGCCGTCGTCGCGAGTGCTTCATCGAGCGCAGGCAGGATCCGCGGTCCGGCTTCGATGAGCGACACTTCGAGTTTGCTTTCGTCGAACACCTCGAGGCCATAGTTCCTGAGCGATGCGGCGGCATTATAGAGTTCGGCGGCAAGCTCGACACCCGTCGCACCGCCACCGACGATACTCACGCGCACCCGCGCCGCATGATCCCCGGTTTGATTGGCGTGATTGGTTCGCAGGCAGGCATTCAGCAGCTTCTGGCGAAACCGGTCTGCTTGCGGGCGGTCTTCCAGAAACATGGCATGCTCGCGGACGCCGGGGACGCCGAAATCGTTCGAGATGCCGCCGATTGCCAGCACGAGATAGTCATAGCGAATGCTGTGGCGACCGATAATTTCCTCGCCACGCTCATCGATCAACGGTGCTGTTGTGATCGTCCGACCGACACGATCGATGCTCTCGATGCTGCCATTGAAAAAGCGATAGCCCCAGCGCACCGCATGTCCGCCATAGCCGACTTCATCGAGATTGGCATCGAGCGAGCCGGCAGCAACCTCGTGAAGCAGCGGCTTCCAGATATGGGTCAGATTGCGATCGATCAGTATGATGTCGTGCTGCTTGCGCCCATAGCGTGCCCCGAGCTTGCGCACGAGCTCGAGGCCGCCGGCGCCGCCGCCAACGACCACAATCTGCGTTTTCTGCTGCGTCACGTGATCCCCCGGTGCGCAAGCCTCGCGCGTGATCGCTTTGCCGGACTTGGGGGCACGAACTCAAGCTGAATCGCCAGCGCCGTATTATTCACGCGCTGCCCTTCATTTAAGATTAGCACATCAGTGACAAATGTGGCGCCAGTTAGCGTCGGAGTTCATATTGTCCCTCAACCCGATTATACCCAAACGAACGAACCGCCGATCGCGCGTGCGCTTGATGACGCAGGCGCGGCGCAAGGACATTTGGTTCGAGGTGCGCGTGCTCGATCTGTCGATCAACGGCGCGCGGCTCGAAGCCAGTGAGCCGCCACTGGTCGGCGTCGATATTCACCTGGTTCATGAAGACCTCGAGTCACGCTGCCGTGTCACCTGGGTCGACGGACGCTATTTCGGCGTCGAATTCCACTTTCCGCTCGATCCGGCCGAAATCCCCGCGAGCCTGCTGGCCGGCGCAATCCGGCCGACAACCGCCGCATAGCCAATCGGATTTTTAAGGGCTCGTTTCGATACGGCCGGCCTAAACCAGCGGATGCCGCAGATTCAGCGTCTACGGTGCAAGCACAGGTTCTTGACGCCGCGCGCATGACCGCAGCTTCCACCCGGCAAGTGCAAAGCCGAAAATCATCATCGCCCAGCTCGATGGTTCGGGCACCGAGGCGAAAATTCCACGTCTCAGAACATTCGTCCCGACCTGCTGACCCGAAGCAAGCCCAACCTCATTATCGAACCTAAAATGGATTCCGCCCCACAAGCGACTGTCAGCGGCGTCTTGTGCGGCTTGGCTGAGACTTGTGAACGATCGGTTGTCCGAACCGATGCTGAAGGAAAATGCCTCAGTGTCGCCGAAGTATGGTTGCAATATCGTCGAAGCCACGCCCGAGATGCCCGCATGACCGGAAACATAAGAGGGGTGGCCCGGCGCCGCGAACAATGAGGTCCAAGTGGCATCGGCGATGCCGACCGCAAGGTTTGCGAAAACCCCGGCGAACCCCAGGGTGTCGAGCCCCTCGTCTTCGGCCACCACGAGTCCTGCACGAATCCAGGTGCCGCCGTTCGAAACATCCCAGAACAGCGCGCTGTTGGTTTGATCGACAGTCCGCGTCAAACTGCTAAGCGACCCGATTTCCTTCACCTCGTTATAGGCAGCGGCATATTCGGCACTGCCCAACGTGGGCGGCGGACCAACCGGCACTTCGTTTGCCGACGACAGCACAAAGGGCTGGACGTTACCCCACGCTGGTAACGCGGCTGCGCCAACCCCCGGCGTTAACCGATAGTGCTGTAAAAGACGGTGAGGTCGTTTGGTCGCGTCGCTTCGAGCAAGTGGACCCTGTCCTCTCCATGTTACGCGACCGCGTTGCCGCGAACATCGTTGGCGTTTTGCAATGCAGCTTTGGCGGCCTCGAAGGCGAGCAGCGAAAGGCGCGGACCGTTGAGCTGACTCAATTGATGACGATCTGCCAGGATTTCGAGGATGGCAATATGGCTGCTGCCCGAGCCCGTGCGCGGCGGCTAACCTTGCAACGGCCTGATCTCGCGATCGGATGGGCGCTGCTCGCGGTCATTCAAGGGAATTTGCTCGACGAACAAGGGGACTCAACCTTGCTTGCCGACGCCCGCGCGAATGCCGAACGCGCAAGACAGATAGCGCCGGACAACGCGATGACCTCGTTGGCACTGACGGCCGCGACTGGCATCGCATCGTCCGATCCGGAGGCGCTGCCAATGACCGACCAAGCTTTGCAAAAGCATCCGGACCATCCATGGCTTCTCAGTCGACGCAGCGTCATTCTGTTCAATCTTGGTTATGTTCAGGACAGCGTCGCGCCGGCGATCAACGCCTACCGCAACAATCCCAGTTTTCTATACACGCGCGACGTCGCTGTTCGGCGGTTGGCTGCCGCGGGCCAAGTTGCCGAGGCGCAGCAGCTACAAGAAGAAAACGACCGACTGTGGCCGGGCCACACGATGGCAATGGAGACTCGCGCGCGTCTCGTGAAACCCGGCGCTGTGCTGCGCAAAAGTGACCTCGACATGATCCGCGAGATCGAGAATCGTTTCAAAGATGAGCCTTTTGCAGCCTATTTGCTGGCGAGACTGCATGAGCGAACGGGCGATCGGGCCGCGGCGATGGCATGGCTTGAACGTGCGCCCGTCAAGGATGCGCAACAGCAATGGTCGCTGCTGTTCTGGCCCGATGCCGCCGGGCTGCGAACCGAGCCTGCGTTTTTTCGCAAGATGGCCGCGCTCGGCTTGGTCCGCTGGTGGGTCAAACGTCGGCAATGGCCGGATTTTTGCCGCGAACCCGGCCTGAAATATTCATGTGCGGACGAGGCCGCAAAAATCCAGCAGCGATAGCGTCATTCGGCGTTGACGGACGGTGCGCTGAAATCGATCCGTTCTGCGGCCGCGCCGGACATGATGCAGCCGATCGGGCGTTCGCTTTCCTCCTGAAGATGCGCGATCAGGCTGGCCGTGGGCGCAAGCAGCGATATGCCTTTGTGCGCCGCAAGGGGGAATCCGGGATCGAGCATGACTGCCGGGATCGCGCCATTGATGTTGATGGGCAGAGAGCGTCCGATAACCTCGGGCAGCGCTACTTGGACCGCACCGAGCATGGCGATATGGCGCCCCTCGGTGGGTGCTGTCAGTCCGATGCGAACTCGTCTCTGGTTGACGCACTAATCCTTAAATCGGCAAAAGCTTAGGCCATGAGGGTTTGCCACTCGGCAAGGGCTGCCGAGCGTCGTGATCTGTATTCCTGACGACTGACGAGATGACGTTCCTGGTTGAAGGGGTTGTGGAAGTTAGCGTGGACTGAAGCGAACTTTTGTAGCGACTTCATTTGTCGAAATCGCAGCATGGTTCGCTCTCGTCGTCGGAATGGCAAATGGCTGTTTTCAACCCTGTTGTTGGCCCAGCGTCCGACCTTCTGTTTGTCCTCGTTACCCAGTTCCACCATCGCTGCTCGGTAGGAGCGCAAGCCATCCGGGACGATGGCCTCGGGCGATCCATGGCGCTTCGTGGAGGCTTGGGCCGACCTCGCCTACGCGTGCTTCGAGCTGCTCGGGTCACGTGACGATCATGATCATGAGAGAAGTGTCGTATAATCGCGAAGTCAGACATTAAAACCTCCGCGAAAACCTCCGCGACTGTTCCCAAAACGGGACTGAAATTTGCATTGCTAATGCTCAATTAACCAGCACAATATCTGCAGTCGACTCGAGCAATGCCCGGGTTATTTGGGGGGATATGATTATGCGTAACTTCGTTTCGCGCAGCATGATTCTGGCGGGTGTAGCCTCGGCTATGCTTGCCATGGTACCTTCAATCGCGTCCGCGCAATTGACGGAACAGAAATATCGACTGACCAAGGGCGACCCGAAGCCGCCTGCGACGCCAATTGAGCTCGGCGGCTTCGGCCCATCATCGATCGTGACCAATAAAGGACCGATCAAGATCGCCTTTGACGGGATCAGCCAGTTTGACATTGCCTCGGTCGGTCGCAATTTCATCCCGTCCGATGCGATCGGCGCCGTTGGCCTTAACCAGTACATCCAGTTCACCAACGGCGGCTATGCCGTCTTCGACAAGGCGACCGGAGCGCGCACGACCTTCACGTCGGACACAGCGTTCTGGAATGCCGCCGGCCAGGCGGGCATCCCGAATGGCGATCCACGCGTCATCTACAACCCCGGCGCCGACAAGTTCATTGCGCTGAGCTTCGGCCCCGACACCAAGGATCTGATTGTCGCCGTTTCCGACACCGGCAACGCCGCCGGCACCTGGAAATCGACAAAGTTCGAGGGCTTTGCGCCATTGGCGGCTGGCGCACGCACGCTCGCCGATTATCCAACCTTGGCGTTCGACAACAACGCCGTCTACATCGGCACCAATGATTTCGGGGCGGCTTTTGTCGGTGGGCCGACCAATTTTCGCGGGACCACACTCAACGTCATTCCGCTGTCGAGCATTCTCGCGGTCGGCGGGCCGACCGTTGCCGGGAATGTCCAGTTTCGTACCGCCTTCACCGGTGCTGCGACTGATGATTTCACCCGCGGTTTCGCCATCCAAGGTGTCAACAGCAATGAAAGCACCGACGGCATCGGCCACATCATCGCCGCGTCGATCAACGATTTCGGCCTGACACGCTACGACGTGCTCAACGCCGGCACCGCTGGCGCTGTTCGCACCGTCACCGCCAGCACCACGATCGGCACCGACTATACGTTCAACAACGCTGCCCGGCAGCCGGCCGCCGATGCGATAGTTGGTAATCCGGCCCTGCCAAACGGCATCGCCGCCAATCGCCGCATCGTCGACAGCTTCGGCGACCAGATCAGCAGCAGTGCCTTCGAAAGCAATGGCCGAATCTACAGCGTCCACACCGTCACCGAGAATGGCACCGACCGGACGGTCGTCCGCTACACGGTTCTCGATACTGCAACCAATGCGGTGCTCGATGAAGGCAGCATCGGCCACGTTGACTATGATTTCTATCAGGGTTCGATGGCGGTCAACGCGGCCGGCGACGTGGTGATCTCGTATAACCGATCGGGGCTCAATCCGGTCGGCGACGACGGCAACATCACCCTAGCAGCGCGAATCTTCCGCACCACCTCGACCGGCGAACTCGTCCAGAGCGGCCAGGAAATCGTCCTGCGCGTCAGCGATACCGATGACTATCACAATGGCGCGCTATACGGGCAGCCGGCCGCCGGCCGCCAGCGCTGGGCTGATTATTCGTCGGTAACGCTCGACCCGACCAACGCGCAGACATTTTGGGTGACCGGGACTTATGCCCGCGAATACAACCTCGGAATCTTCGGCCACCCGGGCGGCACCGGCGGATCGCGCTGGGGCACCTATATCGCGGCAATCGACGTGAGCGCAGTGGGCGCAGTTCCTGAACCCACAAGCTGGGCGATGCTGATAGTCGGCTTTGGTATTGTCGGTGCGCAGGTCCGTCGTCAGCGTCGGACCGCTGTCGCAGCCTGATCTGCGCCTAACTAGGATAATCGGGGCGGGACCGTGGGTCCCGCCCCTTTTTCTGCCAAGCATTGCCCCGTAAGTCCCTGCCGTGCGAGGCTGTAGCGTGAAATTCAAACTGCGACTGGTTATGGCGCTGATGCTGACCGCGGCGGCCCCCGCGACCGCATCACAACGGCTGACGGGTGCTTGGGCGGGCGAAGGCTTTGTCATGCGCTCGGTTCCATCGGGCACAGTGGTACAAGGTATATGCGGTTCGGGAAAGATTTCTCGGCCAATTCTTCTCAATAGTGTTGGCGCATTTGCGGTCGCTGGCTATTTCAATCTTTAGACCTCCCGAATAACGCTGGCCGTATTGCCATGAGACAAGGCAGCGCAGTTTGAGGGGAAGGTGATCGGCAACCGAATGGTCTTGATGATGCGTCGTTATGACAAAAAGGTGTATCGCTACAGCCTCACCAGGGGCGCCAAGATCAAGTTTGCTCAATGTCGTTGACCAAGGTGGTTATGTTAATTAAACTCTCCGGTCTTACGCCATAGGAGGCGAAGAATAGATGTTGCTAGCTGGACGATGTGTTCGTGTCCTTTTCACCCTTGTGTCAGGAGCCGTTTTGACCAACAGCGCCGCAAACAGTGCGGTCACGCCACTCTCCGTGCTCACCGGGGAATGGGGTGGTCCTCAAGCAAAGCTCGTGCTTGGTCCCACTGGCGGCGTCATGACCTTGGCATGCGCGTCGGCTACGATTAGCGCACCCCTTCGCCCGGACGCGACGGGAAGATTCGACGTTATGGGGCGGTACGAAATTCACGGCGGCGGCATGGTGGCGGCCGACACGCCGCCGGCAATGGTCCAAGCTCGCTTTTCAGGCCGATTGGACGGCAGCGCGATGCATCTCTCGGTGCATCGCAAGGGCGTGGCGCCGGAAGTTTATACGCTGGAGTTAGGCCGCCGGGTCAAGGTCATCCGCTGCTACTGAGCCTGTGATCCTGTAACGCTCAGAAACAACTAGCTAGAAAGGCGCCACACCGTCACACAGCGTTGGGAGCGCTTTTCGACGTCGGGTAACTACCACAAGATGACGCTCGCGGCGGCGCTGTTTGCCGGCTGCTTTCTAGATCGCCGAAGGGCGCGTCTAACGGCTACTGATGGCCGCAAAGCTGCCGCCATTGGTGCTGTCAGTCGGGTGCGAACTCGTCTCTGGTTGACGCACTGATCCCCAGATCGACAAAGGCCTAGGCCATGAGGGACTTCCACTCGGCAAGGGCTGCCAAGCGTCGTGATTTGTATTCTTGTCGGCTGACGAGATGGCGTTCGAGATTGAAGTGGTTGGTGACGTTGGCATGGACCGAAGCGAATTTCTGCAGTGACTTCATTTGTCGAAACCGCAGCATTGCCCGCTCTCGTCGTCAGAACGGCAGGTGACTGTTCTCAACCCTG
>JBGSMP010000239.1:0-2487 GCA_041740105.1 Sphingomonadaceae bacterium | reverse complement strand
GCCGCTTGCCGCCGCGCGCGGATTCGATCTCGATCGTGGTCAGGCGACAGCCGTGGGCCTTGGATGCCGTGCGTGTACGCGGCCCGATTGCCCGCAACGTGCCGCCCCGCCCGCATCACGCCCGTTGATTTTCAACGAGCGCGAGCGGGGGGTCAGCCCGTTTGTTTTTGCGGGGGATTAGGCGCCAGCTGTCAAGCGATTGCAGCCTTGCGCCGCTGCAAACGCATCGCGCCGCCGACAATGCCGAACCCGGCAATCATCATGCCCCATGTCGCCGTTTCGGGAACCGGTGCGAGCTGGCCACGGATTTCCCCTCTCGGGAATGTGCTGGTGTGGACGTTGTAATAGGCCCTGCCGCCGAGAAGCCCCGTCAGAAAGACTGCACGGAGAGAATCGCCGGTTGCCGAAGCGCCGCCGTTTGCGCTGATGAAACCGGCTCCGTAGATTGTCCGCGACGCAAGGTTGTAGTTGCGTGTCAACGATCCGGTCGCGAGAGATGGTGGTCCGAAGTCGATTGCGACAGGACCATCTGCGCCTTGTGCGGCGCAGCAATGAATGTGGGCTCCCACGGCGGGTCCGGTCAGTCCGGCCCAGTTGAGGAATATGTCGACGGTGTTCTGGTCTGCCGAAAGCACCAGTGTGCCGGTACCGGTTGCCGTGCTCGCGTTTGGAACCGTTTCATTTGCACCGGACAATGTCGTGTAAAAGGTTGCAGCTTGGGCCGGCATCGCGACAGACGCAACGGCAGCAGCGATTGGCAAAAAGAACTTCATGGCGACGCCTTTCAGTCAGAGCCTGTAGCTCCCGCTGAGGCAGCCAGGCGACTCACCACCATAGGTAAGCGCTAATTAACTATCCCGCGTCGGTTACGTCTTCAAGTCGCTCTCGCGCTCCTTCAGTGCCATAACGACGCGTTTGACATGCTGGCTTTGCCCACGAGGCAGGATAAGAACGCTATCGCCGCTGGCGACAACAATCAGGTCGGAAACACCGACCGCTGCGATGCGGATGCCATCACTGCCGAGCAGGCAATTGGCCGTATCAAGCGCGATGATGTCGCCCGAATGCGCGTCGCCATTGGCATCGGCATTGAGCGCATGGAGCGCGTCCCACGAGCCGATGTCGGACCAGCCCATGCTAACGGGCACGACAGCCACGCGCTCTGCTTTTTCCATCACGGCATAGTCGATCGAGTCCGCCGGGCTCGCGGCAAAGGCGTCATAATCGGGCAAGATGCGCTGACCATCGCGAACGGCGCTTTCCATGGCAGGGCGCGCCGCATCGAGCATCGCGGGCGCAAATTCACCGAGTGCGCGAAGATAGGCATCGGCACGGAACAGGAAAATACCGCCGTTCCACACATAGCCACCCTGCGCGAGCATCGCTTGCGCCGTGGCAGAATCGGGCTTTTCGACGAAGCGATCGACGCGGTATGTGCCCGGCGACACTTCTTCGCCGGTCTGGATATAACCATAGCCCGTTTCGGGCGCATCGGGGGTAATCCCGAACGTCGCCAGCCAGCCGCGCTCGACCAGCGGCAAGGCTGCGTCGATGGCGGCCATGAAAGCAGGCACGTCGGCAATCACATGATCGCTGGGCATCACAAGCAATGGATCGGCAGGGTTTGCGGCCAGTGCTGCCAGCGCGATTGCCGGGGCGGTGTTGCGCGCCAGCGGCTCGAGAATGAGCATGGCGGCGCGCGGGCCGAGCTGGTTTTCGATCAGATCGGCATGCCGCGCATTGGCAACGATCATCGGCGCGGCAAAGCGCGCGGGATCGGCTGCGCGGTCCACGGTCAACTGGAACATCGTTTCGTCCGCCGTGAGCGAAAGGAACTGCTTGGGCTGTTCTTCGCGCGACATCGGCCACAGGCGCGTGCCTGAACCGCCGGACAATATAACGGGGATTATGCGTGTTTTTTCGGCCATAGCGGCCGCCCATAACAATAATGAACGCAATTTTCAGGAAATTTTTGTCAATTTGTCCGACAGAGGGATTGGGTGTCGGGATTTTTGACGCTTTCGCATGAGGGGCGATACCAAGCGAAGCCATGTTCAGGGTCTTCAAACATTATGTGCCCAACGCCGTGCTGCTGCTTGCGCTGTTCGATTTCGTCCTTTTGCTGGGCGCGGCCGAATTCGCCTGGGTGATCCGCGCGCGGCAGATCGATATGTTCATCGATCCAGCGGTCACGCGCCTGATCCCGCTGCTGAGCTTTGCCCTGTCGCTGCAGTGCGCGATGATCGCGGTCGGCGTGTACGGCGTCGATTCGGTGCAGTCGCTGCGTTTTGCAGCGGCGCGGCTGCTTGTCGCCATCTGCCTTGGCGTAATTTTCCTGTCGATGGTGTATTTTGCGATCCCGGGTGCGACGTTGTGGCGGTCGAACTCGCTGTACGCGATGGCGATTGCCTATGTCGTGCTGGTCGGCATCCGTGGGCTGCTCGGCAGGGCATTGGGCAGCGAAACATTCAAGCGGCGCGTGCTGGT
>JBGSMP010000235.1:0-9364 GCA_041740105.1 Sphingomonadaceae bacterium | reverse complement strand
CGCCCGCGGCGATCGCGGCCTTGCCGACGCGTTCGATCTTCGTGCTGGTCAACTTTTCGATCTGCGCTACCGCTTCGGCATCCTCGGGCGTCATCAGCGTGAACGCCTTGCCGGTCGCCCCCGCACGGCCCGTACGACCGATACGGTGAACATAATCGTCGGGATGCCAGGGCACATCATAGTTTACGACATGGCTTACGCCTTTGACGTCGAGGCCACGGGCAGCGACATCGGACGCGACCAGCACCATGATGTCGCCGTTCTTGAACCGGTCGAGTTCCTTGATCCGTTCGGATTGATCCATGTCGCCCTGGATTTGCCCGGCCTTGAAACCGGCGCGCGACAGGCTTTGCGACAATTCCCGCACGGTCGTCTTGCGGTTGGAAAAGACGATCGCTGTCGTGACGTCGGCGGCACGCAAAATCTCGATCAGGGCATCCTTTTTGCCGCGTGCCGACACTTCGACAATGCGTTGCTCGATCTGGAGGTTGGCACTGGCCGGGCGTGAAACCTCGATCTGTTTTGGATTGCTCAAAAACTTGTCGGCAAGTTTCTTGATCGGCCCGGGCATGGTTGCCGAAAACAGCAGGGTCTGGCGGTTCGTCGGCAGCTTGGTGCAGATTTCCTCGATGTCGGGAATGAACCCCATGTCGAGCATCCGGTCGGCTTCGTCGATAACCAGCAGCGTGCAATCGTTGAGCATGATCTTGCCGCGGCTGAACAAATCCATCAGACGGCCGGGTGTCGCAATCAGAACATCGACGCCCTTTTCAAGTGCCTTGACCTGATCGCCCATCTGCACGCCACCGATCAGCAGCGCCATCGAGAGCTTGTGATATTTGCCATATTTCTCGAAATTCTCAGCGACTTGCGCCGCGAGTTCGCGCGTCGGCTCCAGGATCAGCGATCGCGGCATCCGCGCGCGGCTGCGCCCTTCGGCGAGAATATCGATCATCGGCAATACAAAGCTTGCCGTCTTTCCGGTGCCGGTTTGCGCAATGCCGATCAGATCGCGCATCATGAGCACGCTCGGGATTGCCTGCGCCTGAATCGGGGTCGCGACAGTGTAACCCGAATCAGTGACGGCGCGGAGCAAGGGATCGGAAAGGCCGAGATCGGCAAAATTCATGAAAATGTCCGTTGGGGAGTGGTATTTGCGGTGCGCACAAGGCGTCGCAAAGTCAAGTCAGCGTTCGGCAACGAGCGTTGAAAACCGTTTGACCTCGCACTGGCCGCCGGTGCGCGCATGAACCATGTCGCGGTCGCGGCAGAGTTGTCCGTCGCTTGTCGGCTTGACATAAAAACCATAACCGAGATCGACACCCGCACACTGTTTTTCGAGCTGGGCGCGTACGCGTGCGCCATTGCGGAGGAACAAATCAACGACTTGCGGCCCCCGGACAACGAAACCGGCCAGACTGTTCAGATTGACGCATTTCGGGCCTTTTTTCTCAACCCATTGCATGGGCGCCCGCGGTGCAGTCTGCACCGGGACCAGCGGCACACGCACGACGACGCGTTGCTGGATCGTCAGTTGTGCGAATTCGGTACCGCTCATCGTTGGCGCGAGGTTCGCGCTGCCCGTTGCCGACATCAGCGCGAGAATCAGTGAATACACAGTGAAATATCCATGGCGATCGGTCGATGCGGGCCGACGGTTGAATGCGTGATTAACTTGTCTGCGTTGCCCTAGCGCTAAAAGATGTTGCTTGCATGAATGGCCTCGTGCTTGCGTCCGTCGCGCTAGCGCCATAGGGCAGCGCGCGACATCAACCCCAATTCAAATCCGGAGAGTCCCGATGGCCAGCACGGCCCCTCAAAACACAAGCCTGCCGCTGCTCTATAAGGATCTCGTCCCGATCTCGCAGCAAGAGCATGGTACGTGGCGCTACAAGACCAACGATGCCGCGCCGTTTCTGCACACCGAGCACGCTGTGCCGGTCACAGTCGAGGAATTTTCGATTGCCCAGCGCTTCTATCCGATTATTTTTACTGTCGGTGATCAGCCGGTGCCGCTCGCGCTGATGGGGCTGAACGAAGGCGTCAATACGTTCATCGGCGAGGACGGCAAGATGGTGCAGGAAGCCTATGTCCCTGCCTATGTGCGTCGCTACCCGTTTTTGCTTGCCAAGCTCCGCCCCGATGCCGACGAATTGTCGCTATGTGTCGATCCGACAAACGAGACGATGGGCGCATATGATGAAGGCGACCTTGTGTTCGACGGTGATCAGCCCTCGGAAGCGACCAAGAATATTCTCGCTTTCTGCGAACAGTTCGAACAGGCCGGCCAGCGCACGGGCGCGTTCATGCAGGAGTTGAAAGCGCTCGACATCCTTATGGACGGCGAAGTCTCGATCCAGACCGATGAAGCGACACCGCCCTTCGTCTACCGCGGTTTCCAGATGGTCAACGAGGAAAAATTGCGCGATCTCCGCGGTGACCAGTTACGCAAGATGTCACAGTCGGGCATGCTGCCACTGATCCATGCGCATCTGTTTTCACTTGGCATCATGCGCGAACTTTTCGGTCGTCAGATTGCTCAAGGCAAAATGCCGCAACCCCAAGCCGTTTAGAACGCCGGTTCGACCGCAGGCGTCGTCGCACGATGGCGCTTGAAACCACTGCGTCGGTCACATACATTAAAGACGTCCGGGCGCGTTCCCCCTTTCGCGCTTTGGACGACACGCCTGCGGGTGTGTCCCTCCCTGAACCTGGCCACCTCGTGCGAAAGCACGAGGTGGTTTTTTATCGGCCTTATTCCGCCGCGGCCGCGAATTGTCCCGGCAGTGCGTCGCGCAACAGCTTGACCAGCTGGAGCACAGCATTTTGCATCCGCGCGACGCCTTGGGCAGGCTGATCGAACGCGTCGTCAAGGTAAAGTCGCCGGTCAACCTCGATTTGCAGGGCGTGTACACCGGTGTGCGGTGCCGCATGGCGCGTTACGATATAGCCACCGGCATAGGGGGCATTGACGGCGACTCGAAAGCCGAGTCCTTTCAATATCGCTTCGGCACGCGCGGTAACCTGTGTGGCCGCACTTCTGCCGAAGCAATCGCCGATCACAATGTCCGGCGCATTGTCGCTGTGGACCGGCGGCATCGAATGAATGTCGAGCAGCAGCGCCGACCCATGGCTGGCCCTTACCGAATCGACGGCCGCTGCGATCGCCGCATGGTATGGCGCATGAATCGTGCGCACCCGATCGGCAACGAGCTCGGGTTGGAACGCCGTTTTCCACAAAGCACCGACGCCCCACAGCCGCGTCGGTATCAAGCCCAGTCCAGCCCGTGCTTTCGTCGACACCGGAACCCCGCTGCCAATCCCGCCACGAATTGATTCGGGCTCGAAATCGTGCGGCGCACGGTTCAGGTCGATCATGAGACGGGGAATATTTGCAATAATCGTCGGTGCGCGAGCAGCAATGGCTGCATCTGCCAGTCGATCGGCATATCGGTCTTCAAGCGCCAATATGCTCGAAACCGGAACGCGCAGCGCGGTTAAAACAGCTGGGTCATAGTCGCGGCCGGCATGTGGCACGGAGAGGATGACCGGCCCGGACGGCGGATCAAAATTGTGCGCAATGAACGGTTGAGTCGTCATTGCCAGCCGCCGTAACGACCCATTGGTTATAGAACAGCAACTTTCATCGCTCCGGTGCTGGAAAATCTTAAGGGTCGCAGGCATAGATGCTGGCGGACATCGCAAAGCGGGTGCTTTGCGCAAGGGATCGATCTATGCCGCGCATATTGCTTGCCGAAGATGACGACGCGATGCGCGCCTATCTCGTCCGCGCGCTCGAACGGTCGGGCTATACGGTCGTTGCGGTCGATCGCGGCACGGCAGCACTGCCACTGATCGAAAACGGCGGCGGCTTCGATCTGCTTTTGACCGATATCGTGATGCCCGAGATGGATGGCATCGAGCTCGCCCAGAAAGCGGCGGTGATCGCGCCCGACATGCGCGTGATGTTCATCACGGGATTTTCGGCCGTATCGCTGCGCGCCGGGCAGGCACTGCCGCAAGCAAAAGTGCTGTCGAAACCGTTTCATCTTCGCGACCTTGTCATGGAGGTCGACCGGATTTTCGCCACGCCGAACGCCAGCGAGCTTTAGGCAGCGCGGGTTGCCAGCGACAAAGGCGGGCGCTAGGGCGTTTCCAGCGTGGGCGTGTAGCTCAGTGGTAGAGCACTGTGTTGACATCGCAGGGGTCGCAAGTTCAATCCTTGCCACGCCCACCATAAAAGGCCCGTAAAGCCCAACGAGTTGGCTGGACTTTGTTTATGCGTTGCGCGCCAATCGTGCCGAACGTGCACAGGGTAGTCATCTTCCAGGCGGCAAACCCCAAGGTGCAAAGACGACAGCGGATCGAGCCGAGGTGGCTGCTCCTGTCGCGGGCTGCGCCGTTCCCCCCGTCTTTGCGACCACCGGGGCGAGCCCGTCTGCTCGGACCATGATTGGCTCCGCAAACGGCGAATAGGTGCGCGCGGGACTTTTCACGTCGCTCGTCCCCGCGCCCCGGTAAAAGATATGGGCACCGATTTTGGCAATCCGAATCAGGCTCGGTGCCCAATAGGGGGACACATAATCGGCATGGTAGTGCGTCGCACCGGGCACGCGTGATGGGTTTAATCCGTCTAATGCCGCCGCTGCGATCATCTGCGTGTTCGCTAATACCGCTTCCGAAAGGCGTCGCTTCAAAGACCCGTCGCAAGTAAAGCTGAATTGGCAGCCCGTGCGGCGATGCGATCCGCTGAACACGACGCCACAAATCGATTTGGGATAGCCAGCGTGGCGCACGCGGTTCAGGATCACTTCGGCAACGGCCTGTTGTCCTTCGGTCGGCTCGTATCCTGCTTCATAGGCAATTGCGCTTGCCAAACATCCGATCGCACGTTGCCGATCGCCTGCTTCGTCAACCGAAACGACTGGCGCAATTTCCGCACGAACGGCCACCGACGTGATTGAAACGATCAACAAAGCCAACATGGCTGCACTTCTTATCATTGCCGTGCAGCCGTTCCCAAACCGTGTCCCGCCGCACCCTGATCTGCACGTCATTGGTTGCACTAATCTGACATTTGCCGCTAAAAGTTATACAACGCGCACAGGCACAGGCAGCAATTTCCCATGATCCGGATCATTTCACTCATCCTTGTGTTGCTGGCCGCCGGCTGCGCGCCTGTCATGCTCCAATCCGGCGACGTGTCGACGTCATTTGTCTACCGGCTGGGCACGGGGGATCGGTTGCGGATATCGGTTTTCGATGAGCCGCGCCTTAGCGGCGATTTCGCCGTGGATGGCACAGGGGCGATTGCCTATCCATTGCTGGGATCGATTGATGTGTCGGAGAAGACGACAGCTGAAGTGCGTGATCAAGTCGCGCTGCGGTTAGGCGCAGAGTTTGTTCGCAATCCCAGGGTTCTGGTCGAAGTGATCAATTACCGGCCGGTCTACGTCTTAGGGGAGGTCGCGCGTCCCGGCGAATTCGTGTATTCCGAGGGGCTGACCGCGGTTGCTCTTGTCGCCAAAGCGGGTGGTTTCACCTATCGTGCAAACCAGAAGATCGTTTTTATCCACCGCGAAAAGGGTGCGGCCGAACAAGCTTATTCGCTCGACGCGAAGCTCCTGATTCGACCTGGCGACACAGTCAGGATCGGCGAACGCTATTTTTGACATATGAATTTGCTGCCCTGCAGCAATATTTTTCTGCTTGCGATACGCCTGCACAGCGGGCGCGATGTTGAAGCAGTTATCAAGTAATTGTTAGATAAGGTTTTTTGTGTCTCGGAATTGACATAATTTTTTGTGCGCTGTCTTTTGCGCCGCGGCCATCTTTTGTAACGTAGGCGACATAGAGGCCCCATAAAGACTTTGTTAACGGTTCCTGCAGGGGGAATCGCTCACTTTGAAGTTGGGGACTTTGATGACGCTCGTCAGTCAATCGGTTTGCGATACCCCGGACGTCGAAGGCGATGTCGGCACCTACGCTAAACCGATGCGCGACCATGATCGCGGACCTTCGCGTGATCGCTGGATGAACAGCTTCCGCAGCAGCCCGTGGCTATCGGAACCGTCGGTTTCGATGTCGCGACTTTCGCGTGCCATCGATATCGTCGGCGCGTTGCTGATCCTTGTCATTGCCCTCCCGTTCCTGTGCCTGCTTGCATGCGCCCTGGTACTTGATAGTCCGGGGCCGTTGTTTTTCATACAGCGCCGGATCGGCCGCGGCGGACGCGAATTTTCGTGCATCAAGTTCCGCACGATGTGCAAGGATGCCGACGCGGCGCTCCAGCAGCATTTGTCCAATTCCAGCGAGGCGCGTCTTGAATGGGCGCGTGACCAAAAGCTTCGCGCCGACCCTCGGATCACGAGGCTGGGCGCGCTCGTCCGGAAGTTCAGCCTCGACGAATTTCCCCAATTGATCAACATTCTTAAGGGCGAGATGAGCTTGGTCGGGCCGCGCCCGATCATAGCGTCAGAGGTTTCGCGCTACGGCGGCTATATCAACGCCTATTGTGCCGTGCGACCGGGATTGACCGGCCTGTGGCAAATCAGCGGAAGGAACAATGTTTCCTATCGCCGTCGCGTCAGCATCGATTGCTACTATGTCCGGAACAAGTCCGTGTTGCTCGACTTGGCGATTTTATTGCGCACCGGCCCTGCCGTCCTGTGGGCCAAAGGCTCCTACTGATACCCGAAGCGGTCAAGGAACGGTAAAGCAATTAGAACGCGAATACGAAAAACGCGATCCAAAAAGCCGCTCCTACCGAGGTACCTGCCACCCATCCGGTAAGTGAAATAGGCCGCTGGTCCGCTGCAGTTCCAGCGTGCTGTAAACGCAACATTGCGAAATCCTCTCCGGCATCTCTCTCAATCAACGGCACGTCGACAATGCCTCTGTCATGCACCATTTTATTATCGCGCAACTCACTCGACCTAATAAGCATCACCAAATTTGTCCCAGCGTGACACAGGAGTCATCGATTTGCAACATCATAGCATATCGCGTGACGTATATTTCAAAATACGTTGTGATTGCGTGAACAGGGGTGATGTTGGTAAATTGATCTGCCGCTGTGGTCGCGCAAATCGACGGCCCTATGCGCAATACCGGATCAAATAGGGTCGACGTGCAGCGCCGGTTAGTTCGACAACGCAGCTGCGGGTCGCCACGGCGCCTGATGGATATGATGCCGTCACCGAAATTGTGAAAGGACGCGCCACCCGGCTCGTTTTATCCACAAAATCGAGCGCGGTGACCTGCCCCTGCCCTTGGCGGCCGCGTATGATTTCATCGACGGCGGCGTCGCCTGCGGGATACATGATGGCGATTGCCGCCGGTGTTGCCGACTGTAGATCGAAAGCGCCGTTACCGACGTCGGTCGTTGCAACCGAAGCGATTTTTGCGAACACCTCCGGCGGAAACCCACGGACACGCCCGAGTTCGCGAAACGTTTGCAACGGTGCATTACGCGGCGCTATGCCGTCTTTGCGGTAAAATGCGCGTTCGGCACCATTGGGTCGTGCTTCATCGCCTTCGTCGATCCAGTCCAGAAACGAATCGCGGGCAACTTGAAATGGCTCGCCGGACAATCCGGCGTATTCGAGCAGCGCCGCCAGCTGTGTTTCGTCGATGAGATTAAGTGGCACCTTCCCGCGCTCGTCGCGCACGACAATTTCGAGCCTGCCATCATCGAAAATAAGACGACGCGGTGTGCCATCGACAGGAAACGCGTTCGTCGAGTCGGACGCCAAAAGTCCGCGCAGCGCGAGCGCAATCCCGGCCTCGGCCGCAGCACTGGCGCGTGCCGCTTCGACTTCGGCGCTGCCAGTGACGTAGATTCGCCGCGTCAGGGTCAGCGCCGCCAGTGCGACGATCGCAAAAAACAAAATGGTCGAAACGGCTGCAACGAGGGCGTACCCGGCTTGGGCCGCTGGACGGATGCCAGCAGTCAATTTGCCGCGGCGATTCATTCGTCAGGCGCATTTTCTTCGACCGCGGCAAAGCGCGTTGCACCGTAAGCGATCTGGTGGCGGACGTTGTTCTTGACGAAGACCGCACCTTCGGGGCGCAGCGCGATCAGGCGCCAACCATCGACCGCGCCACCGATCGCGATGTTCGACACCGTGACGTTGGCGCGCCGGATAACCGCGAAGGCGCGCCCGCGAATCGCGACCGTCCCTGCGACTAAAGCCCCGCCGAGCGGCAGCGCCTTATTGCTGGGTCCGGCGACCAGCGACTGGCGCGGCGCGAACAAGGGCCGGTCGAAAATAACCGGGGGGGTGCTCACCGGCGGGACGGCAGGCATGTCGAAATCGACACGACTTGCGCCGATGGCAAGCACCGGCGGCAAGTCGGGCTCTCGATCGGCCGAAACAAGCTGAATCACGAGCGCGATGACAAGCACGCTGGCCAACACGCCGGGCAGAATCGTGCCCTCAGCGCGACTGGGAAAGGATAACGGGAACCGAAACGTCAAAGGCAACCTCCATTAAGTCCAGGCGACCGCTGATCACCGCCTGATCGGCAGAAATATCGAGCGACTCGACGGCAAGATAGGGCGGTTCGTTTTCGAGCCGTGTCAGTACCGTCGTCAATTGTCCGAGAGTCATGCGCGCGGAAGCCCGCGTGCGCACCGCCGCCTCGTCATTTGTCGCGTCATCGACCGCGCGGACTTCACCGCCGGCGTTTTCGATCGTCTTCTGGACGCGGTCTTGGAGACGCGTAAGCGCTGCTGCCTTGGTCGGTGCGGTCACGACAATGTTGCGAACCTGCTCGCGCTGTTGCTCGGCTTGCCGCCGCAGCCGTGGGATCGAGCCGATGATACGCTGGTTGGCCTGATATTGTCGGGTCAACAACGCGCGCTGCGCGGAACGATCGCTGAAACCGGACAAGATCGGACCAATGATTGCCATCCAGAACAGTCCAACCACTGCCACCAAGATGAGGATCGCGACGAGGCTGCGCTCGCGAGGTGAAAGGCTGCGGGCTTCGACAAAAGCCATCAGCGCTGTCCGATTTCGGCAACGAGATCGAACGGCTGGCCCGTTGCCGTCTCTGCGATCGAGTCGGTCTGCGTGCTCTTGACGTTAGCAAATCCAGGGAGTTTCCGAAGCGCGCTTGCAACATCGGCATCGCGTGAACGGTAACCGGTCAGCCGAAGGGTTGCGCCGTCCCATGAGTAGCGCTGAACCCATGCGCCATCGGGGACAGCCTGCGTGATTGCGGCCAGAGTTGACAGCGGTTCGCGCTGTTGGCGCTGCAGCGCGGCGCGTTGCGCTTGCGCGTTCATCGCCCGCATTCGCGCCGTGATACGCTGCGCCACGGTGACGGCCTCCTCGGTGGTCGTGCCGGCGAGCCACGT
>JBGSMP010000210.1:0-27664 GCA_041740105.1 Sphingomonadaceae bacterium | reverse complement strand
GACCGTGCCCGCGCTGTAATAACCGACCGCGCGCGCCAGCGCGACGCACTGCTCGCCCATCGCCGCGCGCATCTTGGGCGTGACGAACGGCGACGGCGCTTCCTCGACAACCTTCTGGTGCCGCCGCTGGATGCTGCATTCGCGCTCGTTGAGGTAGAGGATGTTGCCGTGCTGATCGCCCAATATCTGGATTTCGATGTGGCGCGGATTGAGAATGAATTTCTCGATGAACACGCGGTCGTCGCCGAAGCTCGCCAGCCCTTCGCGCCTGGTCGCTTCAAACCCTTCGCGGACGTCGGCCTCCGAATAGGCCAGCCGCATCCCCTTGCCGCCGCCGCCCGCCGACGCTTTCATCATCACCGGATAGCCGATCTCGCCCGAAATCCGCACCGCATGTTCGGTGCTGTCGATCTCGCCGACAAAGCCGGGGACGACGTTGACGCCTGCCTTCAGCGCGAGCTTCTTCGACTCGATCTTGTCGCCCATCGCCGCGATGGCATTGATCGGCGGCCCGATGAACGCGATGCCATTATCGGACAGTGCCTGCGCGAAACTGGTGCGCTCGGACAAAAACCCATAGCCCGGATGCACGGCTTCCGCGCCCGTCGCCTTGCACGCGGCGATGATCTTGTCGGCGACCAGATAGCTCTCGGCCGCAGGCGAAGGCCCGATATGCACCGCCTCGTCCGCCATCAGCACATGCGGCGACCGCGCGTCGGCGTCCGAATAGACCGCGACGGTCGCGATGCCCATTTTCTTTGCAGTGCGAATGACCCGACAAGCAATCTCGCCCCGGTTGGCGATCAGGATTTTAGTGAACATTAGGACCCGCCCCAGTCTTCCAAAGCGCCCAGGCCGCAGTCAGCCAGATTAGCGGAGCTGCGACGACCAGTAGGAATGATTTCCGGTATTCCCAGCTGGAGCAACTCGGCCACTCATCGCCGCATTCGAAAATGTCGGGCGCAAAGACCAATGCTAGGTTCCACAGAAACACGATGCTCATGCAGATCGTAAGGACCGCAAAAATGTGGGGGCGCCAACGGCTCACGCCGCCGCCTCGCTCAAACCCTCTGGCGGCATATTACACCCCAGCTTGCACAGCACGTTCGCCGCGCATTCGACGATGTTGCTGCCGGGCCCATAAATGCCGACCACGCCCGCATCGCGGAGGAACTGGGACTCCAGCGGCACACAGCGAAGGGGGCGGGCACGAGCGACCATCTGCCCCCCATGCCCACCCTTCACCGATCCCGCAAGCAGGCACAGCTTGCGGCGACCCGCCCCTACTTCGGCGCGTTGTGCGTATGCCCGATATGCCATTCGCGCTTGGCGACGAGCGTATCCCACTCGTCGGTCAGTTTTTTAGCGGCGGCCATGCTGCCGGCGCGTTTCCCGAGGGCTGTCATCCAGCGCACGTCATCGGGCGACGTCGTGTAGGTCAGGTCGGCCGGGCCGCCCGACATCGGGAACAGCGTGATGAAATCCCAGTCGCCGGTCATCAGATGCAGATCGATGACCGTGCCACCGACATCACGGTCGGCCGGCGCGAAATATTTATCGACCAGTTCAGCGGCACGGGCGCGCTTCCCGTGCGTGAATTTAACCATTTCGACTCGGTAATATTGGGCGTTCTCTTCGCGCTCGACTTTCATCTCTTGCGCGACAGCAGGTGCAGTGAACAGGGCGGCGGAAGCAACACATACGCATACGGCGATAGATTTGCTGATCATGTCATTCTCCCCGTTTGACGGAGCGTCGATAACATAGTTACGGATATGTTACGAGTCCTGCAGGGACTATTCCGCCGCCTCGCTCAGTCCCTCGGGCGGCATGTTATGCCCCAGCAGCCGCAGCACATCCGCTGCGCATTCGACGATGTTGCTGCCGGGCCCATAAATGCCCACAACGCCTGCGTCGCGGAGCATCTGGTAATCCTGTGGCGGGATGACGCCGCCGGCGAAGACCTTGATGTCGCTGCGGCCGGCCTCGCGCAAAAGCCGGATGAGTTCGGGGATCAGCGTCTTGTGCCCCGCTGCCAGTGACGACGCGCCGATGGCATCGACGTTGCGTTCGAGCGCCAACGCCAAAGTCTCCTCGGGCGTCTGGAACAGCGGCCCGCTGATCGTGTCGAACCCCATGTCGGCGAAGGCACTGGCCACGACATTCGCGCCGCGGTCATGCCCGTCCTGCCCCATTTTGGCGATCAGCACGCGTGGCTTGTGGCCGAGGCGCCGTTCGGTAGCCTCGACGCCATCAGTCACTTGCGCCCACGCTTTGTCGAATTCATGCGCACTGCCGTAAATGCCGCGCACCGGTTCGGGTGTCGTGGCGTAACGGCCGAACACCGTTTCCATCGCGTCGGAAATTTCGCCAAGCGTGGCGCGGGCGCGGGCAGCGGTGACGGCAAGGGCCAACAAATTGGCATCAGCCATCGCACCTTCCGTCAACGCCTTGAGTGCGGCCGAACTAGCCGCCTCATCGCGCACCGCCCTGGTGGCCCGCAACCGCGCGACCTGCCCTTCGCGGACCTTGTCATTGTCGATGCTCAGGAAATCGATCGGCTCGGCATCGACCGGCTGATATTTGTTGACGCCGACGATGACGTCCTCGCCTTTGTCCACCCGCGCTTGCCTTGCAGCGGCCGCTTCCTCGATGAGCCGCTTGGGCATGCCGCTTGCAACCGCTTTGGTCATCCCGCCCAGCGCATCGACTTGGCCCATGATTTCGGACGCACGATCAACCAGTTCGGCGGTCAGCGCTTCGACATAATAGCTCCCGCCGAGCGGATCGACGACGCGCGTGATCCCGCTTTCTTCGGCCAGAACGATCTGCGTATTCCGCGCAATCCGCGCCGAAAATTCGGTCGGCAGGCCGATCGCTTCGTCGAGGGCATTGGTGTGCAGCGACTGCGTGCCGCCCAGCGTTGCGGCCATCGCCTCAATCGTTGTGCGGATCACGTTGTTATAGGGATCAGCTTCCTGCAGTGACACGCCCGACGTCTGGCAATGCGTGCGCAGCATTTTCGAGCGCTCGTCCTTTGCGCCCAGCCCGTCCATCACGCGCCACCTCAGCGTCCGCGCCGCGCGGAGCTTCGCCTCTTCCATGAAGAAGTTCATGCCGATGCCGAAAAAGAAGCTGAGCCGCCCCGCAAATGCATCGATGTCGAGCCCGCTTGCACAAGCCCGCTGCACATATTCCTTGCCGTCGGCAATCGTGAAGGCGAGCTCCTGCACCGCCGTCGCCCCGGCCTCGTGCATGAGATATCCGCTGATCGAAATACTGTTGAATTTGGGCATGTTGGCGCTGGTGTAAGCAATGATGTCCGACACGATCCGCATCGATGGTTCGGGCGGATAGATATAGGTGTTGCGGACCATGAACTCCTTCAGAATGTCGTTCTGGATCGTTCCGTCGAGCTTGTCCTGCGAAACGCCCTGCTCCTCGCCTGCCACGATGAAAAACGCGAGAATGGGGATGACCGCACCGTTCATCGTCATGCTCACCGACATCTGATCGAGCGGAATGCCGTCGAACAGGATTTTCATGTCTTCGACACTGTCGATCGCGACGCCTGCCTTGCCGACATCGCCGACGACGCGCGGATGGTCGCTGTCGTAACCCCGGTGCGTCGCCAGATCGAAAGCGACGCTCAGCCCCTTTTGCCCTGCCGCCAGATTGCGCCGGTAAAAAGCATTCGATTCTTCCGCGGTCGAAAATCCCGCATATTGTCGGATCGTCCACGGCCGCCCCGCATACATGCTGGCCTTCACCCCGCGCGTGAAAGGCGCAAAGCCCGGCAATCCTGGATCGCCTGCATCTTCGGCGGTATACAGCGGTTTGACCGCAATCCCCTCGGGCGTGCCCCACGTCAGGTCGCGGTTCTTCACTTCCTTGGCGGCGAGTGCTTGCCAGTCGGCGAAAGTGCGCTTGTCGGTCATCCCCTCTCCTATTCCCGCCGCGCGCGCGACTGTCGAGAGTTTTCCTTGTTCCGCGCGCGCCGCTTGCTATGCGCATCGCATGCACGATCCCATGCCAGCGCCAATCGCCGCCACCAAGCCTTCTGCCAAGACCGTCCACGATGCGACGCTATCCGACGATTATGCCTGGCTGCGTGATCCGAAATACCCCGACGTCACCGACCCCGAAATCCTCGATTATCTGAAGGCCGAAAACGCCTTTTTCGACGCCGCCATGGCGCCGCATTTGCCGCTGGTCGAAACGATCTTTCAGGAAATGAAAGGCCGCATCAAGGAAGACGACCAGTCGGTCCCCGCAAAGGACGGGGACTATTTCTACTGGCGCGCGTTCGAGACCGGCGGGCAATATCGCAAATGGTGGCGCAGGCCTGTTTCAGGCGGTCCGGACCAGCTGATCCTCGACGAACCGGCGCTGGCCGAAGGCAAGGAATATTTCCGCCTCGGTGCGCTGACGATCAGCGAAGACGGCCGCTTCATGGCCTATTCGGTCGATGACAATGGCGGTGAGCGTTACACGGTGCACTTCAAGGATCTGCAATCGGGTGCGGACCTGCCCGATGCCATTGCCAGCGCGAGTGGCCAATGGGGCGACGGCACGATCGAAGGGACATTGGGCGCGATTACATTCAGCGCCGACAACACGCACCTCTTCTACGGACTCGTCAACGAAAACTGGCGCGTCGACACGATCAAGGCGCACCGCATCGGAACCGACGTTGCCGACGATGTCGTGATCTACCACGAAGCCGACATCGGCTTTGCGTGCGGCGTCGGCATGACGCACGACCGCAGGTGGATCATCGTGGCGGCAGGCGACAAGACGACATCCGAAGTGCGGCTGATCCCGGCAAAGGATCCGCTGGCCACACCGATGCTCGTTCGCGCGCGGCAGGCAGGCGTCGAATATGATGTCGAGACGCACGAGGACACGCTGTTCATCGTCACAAACGACACCGATACCAATTTCCGGCTGTGCACGGCATCGCTCGACAAGCCCGGCGAATGGGCCGAACGGATTGCACCGCGCGCCGATTTCTATCTTACGGATGTCGGCATCTTTGCAGATTTCTTTGTCGTCGAAGGCCGCGAGAACGGCCTCGATCAGGTAGAGATCCATCAATTCGACGGGTCATCGGTCAAGCGAATCGCTTTCCCCGAAAGCAGCTATACCGCTGGCCTCGACGAAAACCCCGAATATGTCGTCACCACGCTGCGCCTGTCGTATGAATCGATGGTCACGCCCTCGCTGATCGAAGACTATGATGTCGCCACCGGCGCGCGTACCACGCTCAAAACGCTCGAAATCCCGAGCGGTTACGATCCGGCAAAATACGCCACCGAACGCCTGATGATCCCGGCGCGCGACGGCACGGACATTCCGGTTTCCATTGTCTATCCGGCCGGGTTTAGAAAGGACGGCAGCCACCCGCTCTATCTATATGGCTATGGCGCCTATGGCGTTGCCATTCCGCCCGGCTTTTCGACGGGACGCTTATCGCTGCTTGATCGCGGCTTCGCGTTTGCCATCGCGCATGTCCGCGGCGGCGACGATCTTGGCCAGCGCTGGCAGCTCGAAGGCAAGCTTGAAAAGCGCTGGAACGCATTCAACGATTTCGTCGATGTGGCCAAAGGTCTGATCGCTGCGGGCTACACGTCGCAAGGCAAAATCTGTGCAGCGGGCGGCTCGGCAGGCGGCGAGCTGATGGGCGTCGTTGCCAACACCGATCCCGACCTTTGGGGCGCCGTCGCCGCGCATGTCCCGTTCGTCGATGTGCTCAACACCATGCTCGACGACACACTTCCGCTGACGCCGGGTGAATGGCCCGAATGGGGCAATCCTATTATTGACAAGGCGGCGTTCGACCTGATCCAAAGTTACAGTCCGTACGACAATGTTACCCCGCGGGATTATCCGCCGATGCTGATCACTGGTGGTCTGAATGACCCGCGCGTACAGTATTGGGAGCCGGCGAAGTGGGCGGCACGGTTGCGCGCAACCAAGACCGACGACAATATCCTGCTGCTCAAGACCAACATGGGCGCAGGACATGGCGGTAAATCGGGGCGCTTTGAATCCCTGCGCGAGACCGCCGAAGAGTTTGCATTTTTCCTGTGGCAGATGGACGCGGCGTGAGCGCACCCGACAATTTCCAGAGCCTGCTGTTCGTGCCGGGCAATCGTCCCGAGCGGTTTGAAAAGGCGCTCGCGAGTGGTGCCGATCTCGTCGTGATCGACCTTGAAGACGCGGTCGGGCCTGCTGACAAGGACAGCGCCCGTGAAGCCGCCATCGCCGCGCTTGGCGATCCCCAGCTGGGTATCCGCATCAATGGCCTCAGGACGAGGCAGGGGCTGGCCGATTTGCTCGCTTTGGCCGCAACCAGCGTGCCCTACATCATGATTCCGATGGTCGAATCGTCTGTCGAAATCGAAATCGCGCACGCGATTCTTGGGCCTGACGTCGGCCTGCTCCCACTCGTCGAAACCGTCAAAGGCTTGAATGCGGCGCAAGCTATCGCGGCCGCCCCCGGCATCTGCGGGGTCATGCTTGGCGGCGCTGACTTTGCCGGCGAATTGGGCGTTGCCATGTCGTGGGATGCACTTTTCGCGGCGCGCACTACGATCGTCATGGCCTGCGCTGCCGCCCGCGTGCCCTCGGTCGATGCGCCCTGGCTCGATCTCGACGATCTCGATGGCCTTGCTGCAAACGTTGAGCGTGTAAAAGCGATGGGCTTTGCGGCAAAATCGGTCGTCCACCCCAAACATGTCGCGGTCGTGCACCAAGTCATGCGCCCGACCGCAGCCGAAATCGCCGAAGCGCACGAAGCCGAAGCCGCCTATGCCGCTGCGGGCCAATCCGCCGTGCGCTTCAACGGTAAAATGCTCGAAGCGCCCGTAATGGCGCGCTATCGCCGCATCCGGGCGCAGGGGGAGAAGGCCGATGCGTGATGGTGTCATCGAAGTCGCCCCGCGCGTTTTTCGCGAAAATTACGGGCGCTATTATGAGGAGTTCGTCGAAGGCGACGTCTATCAGCATCGCCCCGGCCGGACGATTACCGACCATGACAATATCAGCTTCACGCTCCTGACGATGAACACCCATCCGGTGCATTTCGACTATAATTTCGCCGCGAAAACCGAGTTCGGGCGGCCGCTGATCTGTTCACCGCTAACGGTTGCACTGATGGTCGGCATGAGTGTTTCCGACGTCAGCCAGAAGGCCGTCGCCAATCTCGGCTGGTCGGACATCCGTCTGACCGCACCGCTGTTTCCCGGCGACACGCTCTATGCCGAATCCGAAGTGATCACGAAACGCGAAAGCAAATCGCGCCCCGAACAGGGGATCGTGACAGTCAAGACCATCGGCAAAAACCAGGACGGTGTCATCGTCTGCACGTTCGAACGTCAAATACTCGTCTGGAAAAAGGGCTTCGGCCCCATGGATAGCTAAATCATGGCAACTGCACTCGACACCTATCGCCCCGCAATGGACCCCGACGAGGAGCGCGCTTTCCTCGACAGCATAGACAAATGGGTGCAGAAAGAAGTCCGCCCGGTCGTCATGAAACACGACCATGACGACATCTGGCCTGCCGAACTTGTCGCGCAGATGGCCGACATGGGCTTGTTCGGGGCCACGATCGGGCAGGAATATGGCGGCCTTGGTCTGCCCTGCGTCACTTATGCCAAGATCGTCGCCAATATTTCGTCCTACTGGATGGCGATCACTGGCATTTTCAATTCGCACCTCATCATGGCCTGCGCCGTCGAACGCTTCGGCACGCCGCCCCAGAAAGCGAAATGGCTGCCCAAATTCGCATCGGGCGAAATCCGCGGCGGGCTCGGACTAACTGAACCCAGCGCCGGGACCGACCTTCAGGCAATCCGCACCACAGCCGTCCGCGATGGCGACGATTATATCATCAACGGCACGAAAAGCTGGATCACGAACAGCATCAATGGGTCGTGCCTCGCGCTGCTCGTCAAGACCGATCCCGCCGCCGACCCGCGTTACAAGGGCATGAGCCTGTTCATCGCGCCCAAGGGCCCGGGCGTCACCGTCAGCCCGCCGTTCCGCAAGCTGGGCTACAAGGCGATCGACACAGCCGAGCTGTTCTTCGACGATTATCGCGTGCCTGCCGATAACCTGATCGGCGGCGTCGAGGGGCAGGGATTTTTTCAGGCGACCAGCGGCCTCGAACTCGGGCGGATCAACATCGCGGCGCGTGGCGTCGGGGTGGCCGAAGGCGCGCTCCGACTCGCGGGCGACTATGCGCAACTGCGCCACACCATGGGCAAGCCGATCGCCGAGCATCAGGCGATCCAGCTCAAACTCGGCGAAATGATCACGCGCACCCATGCCGCGCGCCTGCTGACGTTCGATGCCGCCCGCGCCTATGACGAAGGCGAGCGTTGCGACATGCAAGCGGGCATGGCCAAATATTTCGCGTCCGAAGCAGCGTTCGAAAACAGCCATGAAGCGATGCGGATCTTCGGCGCGAACGGCTATTCGAAGGATAACGATATCGAGCGGCTTTATCGCGACTCGATGCTCATGTGCATCGGCGAAGGCACCAACGAAATGCAGCGCATGATCGTCGCGAAACAATGGCTGAAAGCCAACAAGATTTGACGGTGGAACGCGCCCACTACCCTCTCCCTGGAGGGGAGAGGGTCGACTCGCGAGGCGAGCGGGGAGAGGGCATCTCAAGACGCGGCAAAACCCCCGACCTCTACCTCGAGCGTGCCCGGGCTGCTCGATCAGACCCAACCGAAGCTGAACGCTTTCTGTGGACCCACCTGCGCGCGGCCCGGTTGGGCGGTCACAAATTCCGACGCCAAATTCCAATCGGTTCTTATCGCGCCGACTTTGTCTGCCCGAGCGCAAAGCTGATCATCGAACTCGATGGCGGCCAGCATGTCGACGCGGCCAACTATGACACGCGCAGGACAGCGTTCCTCGAGCAGCAGGGCTACCGCGTGATCCGCTTCTGGAACAATGATGTATTAGCGCGGACGGAGGCGGTTCTCGAAGCAATTCTCACAGCGCTCAAAGACCCTCCCCCCGCTCGGCCAAGGCCGAGTCGACCCTCTCCCCTGCAGGGAGAGGATGACTGTCACCCTCTCCCTGCAAGAAAGAGGGTCGACTCGCGGAACGCGAGCGGGGAGACGGAATGACATTGGCCCTTCCCCTTGCCGGCACGCGCGTCTTGTCGTCCGAACAATATGGTGCGGGGCCCTATGGCACGATGTTCCTTGCGCAACTGGGCGCCGAAGTCATCAAGATCGAGCCCCCGAACGGCGGCGATTCCGCGCGAGGCATGGGCCCTTATTTCCTTGGCGACGATGACAGCCTTTTTTACCAGACGTTCAATCTCAACAAGAAATCGATCACGCTCGATATCCGCTCCGATACGGGCCGCGAAATCCTGCACCGCCTCGTCACGACGGCGCACGCCATCACCAACAATGCGCGCGGTGATCTCCCGGCAAAGCTCGGCCTCGATTATGCCGCGCTCGGCCTGATCAATCCGGCCATCGTCTGCGTCCATGCCAGCGCGTACGGCCGCACCGGCCCGCGCGCATCATGGCCCGGCTACGACTATCTGATGCAGGCCGAAGCAGGCTTCATGTCGGTGACCGGCGAGCTCGGCGCGCAGCCAACCCGCTTTGGCCTTTCGATGGTCGACTTCATTACGGGCACCATGCTCGCCACCGCAACACTTGCCGCGCTGATCGACGCTGCCAAGACCGGGAGGGGCCGCGATTATGATGTTGCCCTGATGGATGCCGCGCTGCACCAGACGAGCTATCCGGCGACGTGGTATCTGAACGAAGGCCATGTCACGGGACGGATTCCGCGTTCGGGTCACCCCACGGTTGTGCCGTCGCAAATGTTCCAGACGGCGGACAGCTGGGTGTTCGTCATGGCGCAAATACCCAAATTCTGGACGCTGCTTGTCGATGCCATCGGCGCGCCGCACCTGAAGGACGATCGGCGTTTTGAAACTGCACCTGCACGTTTTGACCACCGCGATGCGCTGACGACCATCCTGGATGGCATTTTCCTGCAACACCCGACGGCGTATTGGCTGACCGTCCTCGGCGGCATCGTCCCCATCGGGCCCGTCCACGATCTGGCACAGGCACTCGACAATCCGCTGGTTGCGGACATGATCGATACGGTCGACCATCCGCAGGGGCCGCTGAGCGTGCTGTCCAATCCGATCAGAATCGACGGCGCGCGCCTGCCCAATCGCGCCGCGCCGAAACTGAGCTACGACACAGACACCGTGCTCGGTGAAATCGGCTACAGCACCGCGGAAATCGCGCAGTTGCGCGGCGCAGGCACGGTTTGACACTCCGCCTCGAAATTCATGGCCGTGTCGCGCATTTGGTCATCGACCGGCCAGCAAAGCGCAACGCGTTCAATCAGACGATGTGGGACGCCCTGCCCGCATTTGTCGCACAAGCAATGGCCGACGATGCAGTGCGCGTGCTCGTTCTCCGCTCGGCCCCACCCGGCATGTTTTGCGCAGGGGCAGACATTGCAGAGCTGTCCGCCAATGCGACCGACCCCGACTGGTTGCTGGCCAATCAGACCGCGATCAATCGCGCACAGCACGATCTAACGCGCGCGGCAAAGCCCACGATTGCACTGATCGACGGCGATTGCGTCGGCGGCGGATGCGGCCTTGCGCTGGCCTGCGATTTTCGCGTGGCGTCTGCGCGCTCGCGCTTTGGCATCACGCCGGCCAAGCTTGGCCTCGTCTATCCGCTGCACGATACCAAGCTATTGGTCGATCTCGTCGGTCCGGCCCAAGCCAAGCGCATCCTGTTCACCGGCACCCTTTTCGACGCGGCATACGCCCAGCGCATCGGCCTGATCGACGAGATCGCCGACGATGCCCACGTCCTGATCGACATGCTGACCGCCGCTTCCGGCCACAGCCAGCGCGAATGCAAAGCCATGGTCCGCCGCATCCTCGACGGGCAGGTCAGCGATGACGACGACACGCGCGGAATGTTTGCAGGCGCTTTCACCGGCCGCGATTTCCGCGAAGGCGTTGACGCGTTTCTGAACAAGCGAAAGCCCGACTTCTCATGAGAAACGCTGGCACCCACTGTTTTGGTCGGCGAAGGCATATAAGGTCCAAGCAGTAAGGCGGAACGATCCCCGGTCGGATTCGGGTTTGGGTCGAGGCGCATCCGACGACGTCGATAGCGCTCGGGCTCGCGCTTGCCGCCATCCTCTATTTCGCACGCCGCCCTTGTGCTTATCGCCCCCAATGACCCTCGCGGCGAAATTTCGCGCTGCCGCCACCGTGCCAACTTTGTCAGCTTCGCGCGCACGCGCCCACAGCGACAACGCCCCCCAAAAAGCCCTTATTCCCGGAAAACCGGGATTCCTTGGACTAACTTTTGACTAACTTTTGAAATGCCGTGCCGCCGCTACTGCGTCTCGAGCATCTCGCCCGTAATCGCATAGCCGCCGTCGAGCCAGTCGACGACTTCACGCGCCGCCGGGTGGTCAATCGCGGTATAGCGCGCGCGCAGGGCGCCCTTCCGCTCGGGGGACATCCGGTCGAGCCCGCTATCGCTGAAGGTCAACATATCGGCTTGCAGCATCGCCGCGAGCGCGGGGCCAACCACCGCCACTGCCGCGTCCAAGAACGCCGCACCATAAGAATAGGCGTCCCCTTGCGCATAGGCCGCCGCCAAGGTCAGCGCGGGGATACACCCGAGCGTCGGCTGCAGCGCCGGATTGATCGCATGGCCCGTAAGCCACGGCGCAATGTCAGGGCCACGCCCGGTAAAGCTGCGCAGATGAAGGTATTGGCTCATCCGCGGGCCGTCGTTGACGGGGTAATTGTCCCACAGGCAGACCTTGCGCCCGATCCGTTCGGCAACATCGCGCAGATGTCCTGGCGAGTAGGCCTTCGAGCAGACTTCCTCACCCGTCCAGTAAACGTGGATCGCGGGGTCGATCAGGCGACCGAAGTCCTCGAGATAATCGACGGGTCGTGCGCCGAAGACGCGGTCGAGCACCGGATCATCCGAATAATAGCTGGGGCAGGTATAGAAGCGCGTCGCCCGGCTGTGGTCGAGGCAGAAGGCAATGATCTCGGCCTGCCGCACCGCAAGATCGACGATATCGCCGCGCATGTCGTCGAACAGGATGGCAAGATCGTCGAGGCCGACCGCATCGAGCATTGCCAGCTTCGTCTTGAGCGCTGCGCGCGTCGGTGCATCGAAATCGAGATGCGCGCCATAAGGCGTCAGACCAACGCCGAACCGAACGTCGAGCGAGCGGCAATGCACCGACAATTGACGAAGCCTGTCGATCGCAGCCTCGGGATAGGGCTGCTGCCAGTCGCGCCTCAGGAACATGTCGATTTTAGGTGCATAGTGAAAGAAGCGATAGCCCGCAGCCCCGAGCGGACTGATCACCGCGCACCGCTCCTCATGCGACCAGCAGCGCCCGAAATAGCCTTCGATAATGCCGAGTTCGGGTGTCATGCAGACGGCAAACACGCTCGGGACTGGCCCGTCAAGACTCTGGAAAAGACGACTGGCTGGGGCGGCAGGATTCGAACCTACGAATGGCGGCATCAAAAGCCGCTGCCTTACCACTTGGCGACGCCCCAGTGTGTCTTTCGCGCGAGCCGCGGCCTTACGCAGCCTCCGGGCGCTTTGCAATCATGTCAGTCGATCCTTTGCACCCAGCCATAAGGATCCGCCATGATGCCGCGCTGAATGCCGACAAGGCGGTCGCGCAAGCGTTGTGTCGTCTGGCCGGGGCCGCCGGCACCGATCGTGAATTTGCCTTCATTGCTGGTTACACTGCCGACCGGCGTAACGACCGCTGCCGTGCCGCACGCAAAACTTTCGGTCAAACGTCCCGATACCGCATCGGCGCGCCACTGGTCGATGGCATAGGGCGCTTCGCGCACCGTCAGTCCTTCATCGCGCGCCAGTGTCAACAACGCATCGCGGGTAATGCCCGGCAAGATCGTTCCCCCCAGCGGTGGCGTTTGGAGCGAACCGTCGTCGAAAACGAAAAACAGGTTCATGCCGCCCAGCTCCTCGACCCAGCGCCGCTCGACGGCATCGAGATAGACGACCTGATCATAGCCAATCTTGATCGCGGCCGCCTGCGCGACAAGACTGGCGGCATAATTGCCCCCGCATTTCGCCGCGCCGGTGCCACCGGGTGCCGCCCGCGTATAATCCTGCGAAACCCAAAGCGAGATGGCCGGCGTGTCCGCTTTGAAATAGGCACCGACGGGCGAAGCAATGACCAGATAGAGATATTCGGCTGAGGGCTTCACGCCGAGAAACACTTCACTCGCGATCATGAACGGGCGCAGGTAGAGCGACCCGCCCGCGACATCGGGGAACCATTGGGCATCCGCGCGGACGAGCGCTTTCACCGATTCGATGAACAGCGCTTCGGGCAGTTCGGCCATTGCCATCCGCTGTGCCGAGGCACGGAAGCGCGCGGCATTCGCATCGGGGCGAAAGAGCGCCATCGCACCATCGGCGAGCTTATAGGCTTTCATCCCTTCGAAAATTTCCTGCGCATAATGCAGCACAGCGGTCGCAGGATCGAGCATCAGGGCTTTGCGCGCTGTGATCTGCGCATCGTGCCAGCCGTGGGTTTCGTCATAACGGATCAGCGCCATGTGATCGGTGAAAACACGACCGAAGCCAGGATTGACGAGCAGGGCGGCGCGATCACTCTCGGCGACAGGTGCAGGGTGCGGATGCAGAGCAAAATCCATTGCCTTTGGTTAGGCAATGCCGCAAAATACGTCAATATGGCTGTCCAAACGCCTGCAGCGTCCCCCTTGTTTCTGCGCGAAGGCGAAATCCGGCGCGGAGTCGAGCTGCTTTATTTCGGATACAGCCACTTGACGCGTAGTGTCGATGCGTTGCTCGAAGCGCAGGGTCTGGGTCGGGCGCACCACCGCGCATTGTATTTCGTCGCGCGCCAGCCTGACTTGACCGTGAGTGCGTTGCTGCGGCTGCTCGCGATTACCAAGCAATCGCTGGGGCGGGTGCTGACTGAATTGACAACGCGCGGGCTGGTCGAGACGCGTGCCGGACCGTTCGACCGCCGCCAAAAACTCCTCCGGTTAACGCCTGCAGGTGCCGCCCTCGAAACCGAACTGTTCGAAATATTCAGAGAGCGGCTCGGCACGGCATATAGTCACGCGGGTCAGGCTTCGGTAACGGGGTTCTGGCATGTGCTTGAAGGGTTAATCCCGCCCGAAGATCGCGCGCTGGCGATCGATCTCAGCCGGAACGCGTGAGCTTTGCCATTTCGCGATTGCGCTGTTCGGCCGCTGCCAATGCGGCCGTCGCCAGCTGGATTAACGCATCGCCAGCATCGAAAACATCGAGCCCCTTGCGCGTCGATCCGCCTTTGCTCGCCACGCGCTCGGCCAGCTCAAAAGGCGAGACATCGCCGTTTGCAGCCGACAACCCTGCCCCCTCGACCGTTGCCAGCGCCAGCCGGGCCGCCTGATCCGCCGGAAGGCCAAGCGCCACACCGCCACGCGCCAGCGCATCGATGAAGCGGTAGACAAAGGCTGGACCCGAACCGCTTAATGCGGTGACCGCATCGAACAGCACCTCGTCCGCGATCCATTCGACGAGCCCGAGCGGCGTCATCAGGTCCACGACGGCAGCCGTATCGGCATCGTCAAGCGTGCCGTGGAGCCCGACCACACCCTTACCGATCGCAACAGGCAGGTTGGGCATCACACGAAGAACCGCGCGCGATTGCGGAAACGTTGCGGCAAGCGTCGCCGTCGTTGTTCCCGCCAGAATCGAAAGAAGCAGTACACCGCTCGTCGCCGATTGCAGCCCCGGTGCGATGTCGCCGAGCATCTGTGGCTTGACGCCGAGCATGAGCATATCGGGCGAATGTTCGTCGGGGACAGCCGACAGCACGCGCACGTCGGTGCGCGGTGCGGCAGGATCGATCACCATCACGCGCGCCGGATCCAACCCGGTATCGAGCCAGCGCGAAAGCATCGCTCCCGCCATATTGCCGCAGCCAACCAGCCAGATCGTGGTCACGCCTCCCCGCGCGTTTCGACCATAGCGGCCGCGATTGCGTCCTTGGGCGATTTGCCGCCCCACAACACGAACTGGAAAACGGGATAAAAGCGGTCAAGCTCGTCAACGGCCGACTCGATCAGGGTTTCGGCCTGATCGAGCGAAAGGCCCGGCTCGTCGCCATCGAGCAGCACCGCGTGGCGAAACAGCACGGTGCCCGGGGTGGCCCATAATTCGAAATGGCCCAGCCAGAGCTGCTCGTTGACCAGACCGATCGTCTCGTAAACCGCAGCGCACTGGTGTCCCGATACGGTGATATCGGGAAAGCCAAGAAATTGCAGCACATTGTCGTCATCACGCCAGACGCCGCGAAGCTCGTAACTGCCCCAAGCGCCCTTCGTCGAAGCAACGATTTCCTCATCGCCGACACGCTCGTTCGACCAGCCATGGGCTTCGAACCATGCTTCGAGCATGTCGATCGGCGCTGCAGCCCCGCCGTCTTCGTCGATCTGCACCACTCTCATGAACCCACGCGTGACGCGGCGCGCGCAACATCGCAAGCGCGCGCACCAAATTTCTGTGGATAACGCGTCAGGCTTTGGGCTTCGGCTTGGGTTTTGCGTCGAGCGCATCAAGGCGAGCTTTCAGCACATCGACTTCGTCGCGCGCAGCCGCTGCCATCGCTTTTACGGCGTCGAATTCTTCACGGCTGACAAAATCGAGGCCGCCGATCCAGTCCTTTGCTTTTGATCGCGCGGACGCCTCGGCTTCGCGGCTCATGCCGGCAATCGTGCCCGCCGCGCCGTTCACGAATTTGGCGAGGTCATCGAATAGCTTGTTGTCGGTCTGCATGGTCGGGCTCCCGTAATTTCAAACATCAATCTGGGTCACCGGACGCGCTGGTGCAAGTGTCTCCGCATCCGGATTGAGAACATGCGTCTGCCAATTCAGGATCGACGCAAAGCTCAGCCACAGCAGATAAGGCAGCATCAGCCATGCTGCCGCCTTGCGCACCCGCCCGAAAGCAATCGTCGTCGCGATCGCAAACGCCAGAATGAACAGAAGCAGGAAAAACGCTGCAAACACTTTGTGCGCCGCGAAAAACAAGGGCGACCAGGCGAGCGTGGCTATGAACGCAACCGAGAACAGAGCAACCGCGTAACCACGATACCGATTGCCGCGCGCGTTGAGCACCATTGCCAGCGCAATGCCGATGAGGATGTAGATCACGCTCCAAGCCGCACCGAATGCCCAGCTCGGGGGCTGGATCGCCGGCTTTAGAAGCGCGTCATACCACGGATTCTCAAACCCCGAGTTCGCCATCCGTCCCGAGAAAAAGCCCAGAAACAAAATCGTCGGGACGGTCACCAATGCCCACCGAATGAACGACATGCGGATCTGCGAAGACGAAGCGAGTTCACTCATGTCCGCGCCTTAGCGGCATTGCCGCAGCGCACAAAGTATCAAATGTCGGTCGACAGGCTCAAGGTGAAACGGCGCGTACCATTGGGCGTAAAGCCGCCACCTTCACTGACGTTCCAGCCGAATGTGTTGGTCACATTGCTGACCAGCGCACGAATGACGACGGGACGTTCGGCCACTTTCAGCCGGTAGCGCGCGCCGATATTGGCAATGGCCCGCGCCGGGATCGTTAGCGTGTTGCTGCGATTGGCATTGCGGCTGCTGGTCGATTCGAAATAATAATCGAACGACCATGCCGGATTTTTCGGCAGGCGGTAATTCAGACTGAGGATCGTTTTGCGCCGCGTTGCCCCGCGCGGACGAAGGCCAGTCGATAATTTCTGATCGATCAGCAGATTGCCCAGCACCATCGTCAAACCAGGCGAAACCTTGCCCGCGACCGAAAATTCGATACCCCGGTGGCGGACGTTGCCGGTCTGGGCGAAGCGCCCGACGGCGTCGTTTTCGAAGAACGGCTTCGAGACGTCGAAAACGCCGGCAACTGCTGTAAGACCGTCGCGAATTTTCCACCGGACACCCGCGTCTTTTTGCACAGTCCGGATTGCGGGCGGTGCCTGATTGCGGTTCGATGCGTCGCTTGGAGCAATCGGGCTTTCTTCGAGCCCGCGCGTATAGCCTCCGTAGGCGGCCAGATGCGGCGTGACGTAAAGCGCACCGGCAGCGCTTAGCAACACTGGCGAATCGCGCGTAACCGGATTGGCGGGCGCGGGCGCCGGATCCGTCACCGTCTTGGCGTAACGCGTCTTTTGTACACCGACCGTCAACTCACCGACGTCGAGCCATTTGCCTTCATACGAAACACCGAACGTTGTCTGCGTCGTGCGATCACGAGTCTTCGGGCCGATCGCGGCGATGCGTGCGGGCCGGACATCGGGCACGTCGCTGCGGCTTGCGCCCAGATCGATGAAATCTTCGCCACCGTAGCTGCGGTCCTGCCCGCGTGCGCGGAACGACGCGGTAACGGTGTGGCGGCGTTTGCCTTCGGTGAAGCTGCGGCCAATGCGCAGTTCACCCGAGGTCGACGCGCCGGTATCGCCACTCATCAAGTAGAGCTGCCTCGATGCAACCGAGCCGTCAGCGAGGGTCCCGACCAGCAGGTCTGCCGCATCGCTGTCGATCCGGTAACGCGACCGGAACACGCCCAACCGGACGTCGAAACCGAACGGATCGGCCCGCGCGACAACACCATAGTTTGACTGGACACCGGCATAACCGGTCCACGGTTGTCCGATAAAGACATTTCGCGGCGCGCGCTTGGGCAGTGTCAGCCCACCGGTGAAAATCGTCGGGAGCGCCTCGAAGCTCCAATCTCGCTGCTGGCTCCAAAACGGCACGATCTCGACGCCGTCGCGCGGAGCAATGCGCACCGAGACCGCCGTCGAGATACTGTCGTTGATCGTGCCGAACTGCGTCCCGTTATGAAAACGGTCGACGCCGGCCGCAATGCCGAGCCGGTCTCCGACAATTGGAATTTGCAGGTCGATCTCGCCCGAAACGCCGCGCCAAGGCCCCTGTGTCAGTTGGATCGACGTCAGCAGCTTGTCGCCCGGTTTAGCCAAGTCATAGTCGATGATGCCGGTTGGCGCGGGGAAGCTGTACCCTTGGGCCGAAATGCCGACGCGCACGGTCGATCCGCTGACGAGGCGACTGTTCAGATTGCCTTGCTGATCGATGTAGAGCCCTTCGATGCGGACATTACCGGCATCGATCGGCGAAAATCCACGCACGCTCGAATCACTGTAGATGCCGATCGACTGATCGCCGACACTTTTCCCGAATGCGTCTTCGGCGGCGGTAATGGCATTGTTATCGGCCTTTTGCGCATAAGCAGGGTGCGTCACGACAACAGCAGCACCAACTATTATGCGCGATTTTGGCCCCATGTTGACTGGCTGACATGGCCGCTATTCAAGGTCAAGCGATGGTAAATGCTTGGCTGTGACTTATCGGCAACACATCCGATTCGCGGCAATCAGGAATTCGATGTTGCCCTCGGGTCCCTTGATCGGACTTTCGACGATCCCGTCGACGACCCACCCCTCGGCCTCGATCCATTTTTGCGTGTTTGCACAGGCCAACGCATGCAGCGCGGGATCACGCACGACGCCGCCTTTGCCGACCTGTTCGCGCCCGACTTCGAATTGCGGTTTAATCAGGGCCATCAATCGCGCAGACGGCGTCGCGAAACTCAGCGGCCTCTCGAGAACTTTTGCGAGGCCAATGAAACTGGCATCGCACACAAATAACTCGATGCACTCGGGGATATGTGTTTCGGTCAAGATGCGCGCGCTGGTCTGTTCGTGGACAATAACGCGGCTATCCTGCCGCAATTTCCACGCGAGCTGATTGGTGCCTGAGTCGATCGCATAGACTTTGGCAGCGCCGCTGGTCAGCAATACATCGGTAAAGCCGCCTGTCGATGAACCGACGTCCATCGCGATGGCACCGGTTACGTCCCACCCGAAATGCGCAAGGCCATGCGCAAGTTTGACGCCGCCACGCGAAACCCATGGATGATCGCGACCCTTCACGATGAGGACGGCATCGTCGGCGAGCAGTTGTCCAGCCTTGTCGATCCGGCGATCGCCGGCAAAGACATTGCCCGATAGGATCAGGGCCTGTGCGCGCGTTCGGCTGTCGGCAAGGCCCAAATCGAACAGGCGTTGATCGGCACGAATTCTTGCCATGGCGCGGCGATAGCGGCCCTAACGCCCGCGCGCGAGTTGTTCCTCGACGATTGTAAACGACGAGTTTTTGCCTTTTGCGATTTCGTCCGGAACCGCCGTTGCGAAAAACGCCACGCCTTGTCCTGAGGTGCGATCGATCCAAAGGCCCGAGCGCAGACCATAAGCTTCACCGGCATGGCCGATGCGCGGGCGACCGTCAGCGAAGGGATCGTCACGGCACCCTGAAACGGCTGTGGCGAGGATCTGTACCGAGAGGCCGTAATGGCACAGGAAGCCATTCTCGGTATCCCCGTTGCTGCCATTGAAAACCCACAGCGGCTTGACCAGCGTCTGGATCGATGCAGGTGTCAGAAAGCCCGCGCCATCGCGCAGAAACAGCTGCCCGATCTTTGCCAGATCACGCGCGGAGATTCGCAAACCGCCTTGCGGCGAAAACAGTGCGCCATTGTCGCCGGGTCGATAAGTCGTGACGTCGCAGCCGCTTTCGGTAAAGACAGGACAATCGGGCTGCTTGCCGCGCAGATCGTCGCCGCGCACGCTGCCATCGGCGTGATAGAGCACGACCGCACGGGCGACGCGATCCGCGCTGCAGGTCGGCCAGTTGAAACAGGCGTCGATGTCGAGCGGCTTGAGGACAAGGCGCTGCATCAGCTTGTCGAAGCGTTCGCCCGACACTTTTTCCATCACGCTCCCGATGATGGGAAAATTAAGGTTCGAATAAGCGAAATACTGTCCCGGCGCGTGCTTTGCTTCCCACGCTCTGGGGTCTGCCAGTGCGGCCCGCACTGTTTTTCCCAACGGCACACGGTAATCATTCGCATCGCGCACGCCGGATGTGTGCGAAAGCAGCATCCGCAGGGTCACGGGCGCATCGGGGAAGCCCGGATTGCGCAGTCGCCACCCGAGATAGTCCGAAGCATCACGATCGAGATCGAGCGACCCGGCTTCGACCATGCGCATGACGCCGAGTGCCACGACAAGTTTCGTGATACTCGCCACGCGCACCGGATCGTCGGCTGTGACGCGCCGCTTGGTCGTGCGGTCAGCAAGCCCCGAGGTTGCAACACTGGTTACGCTTGCCGCATCGAACGCCACGCGAACGCGCGCTTCGGGACCGGCGCAGGCCGAGGTCAGCAGGAAAAATGCGAGCAGGAAATAATGCATATCGCAAGACTGCGCGAAGCCGTGCGCACTGGCAAGACGCTTCGCTGGGTGCCAACAAAAAACGGTGCCGCCGTCCACAATCGGCAGTAACAGATGGCATGACTGTTTTCGATCCCACGCTTCGTCAGTTAAAGTTTCTCGTCGCGCTCGACACCGAACGCCATTTCGGTCGCGCGGCAGCCGCCATTGGCGTCGGGCAATCGACACTGTCTGCGGGCATTTCAGAGCTTGAGCGGTTGATCGGCATCGTCCTTGTCGAACGGACGAAACGATCGGTGCGCTTTACCGACGTCGGCGAGGCGTTTGTCCTGCGCGCCCGGGACATTGTTGCAGCGGCGGCCGAACTCAGCGAATTTGCGGCGACAGCGGCACAACCGCTCACCGGACCGCTCCGGCTGGGCATCATTCCGACGGTCGCACCGTTTCTGCTACCGCGCATCCTTTCGCCATTGCGCGCCGCATTTCCGGCGCTTGTGCTCTATGTGCGCGAGCAGACCAGCGAAGCCGCCTGCGCGGCACTGCGCCGCGGTATGCTCGACGCCGTCGTGCTGGCGCTCCCCTATGATTGTGGGCCGATCGAACATGAACAGCTGCTTTGCGATCCGCTTGTTCTGGCGACGCCGAGAGGCTGGAACGCGGCGCCGACCGATCCCGGGTCGCTGTTACTGCTTGAAGAGGGACATTGCCTGAACGAGCATGGCCTGATCGCTTGCGGCGTTCCGCGCGTGCGCAGCGCCGCAATGGTCGCGACGTCGCTGCAGACGCTTGTCGAGATGGTCGACGCCGGGATGGGGACGACCTTTCTGCCGCAAATGGCGGTGAACGCCGGCCTGCTTGATGGCCGGGCGATCGATGTTACGCCGCTCGGGTCAGGAGCGGAGCGCGAAGTGGTGCTTGCCTGGCGCATGGGCAGCGCGCGCCGCGATGAATTTCGTTTGTTCGCTCAGACCCTGCGCAACGCGATTATTTGAGAAATACTCGGCTAAAACGATTACTGAATTCTAACTAATCGATTGGACAATTTAGACACGATCGACGATTATCGGAAAACTGATTTAGAAGAGGATGAAATTATGGCCGATTATGAAGATGAAGCCGCCGCTCCGGGTTGCCCCGTGCACAAGCCAGCCGCCGTGCGCTCGCTGCTTGGCCGGACGAACAAGGATTGGTGGCCCGACTCGCTGCCCGTCGAAATCCTGCATCAGGCGGGTGCATCGCCCGATCCGATGGGCGCCGATTTCGATTATGCCGAAGCATTCAAGTCGATCGATTACACCGCGCTGAAGGCCGACCTGACGGCGCTGATGACCGACAGCAAGGCCTGGTGGCCTGCTGATTACGGGCATTACGGCCCCTTCATGATCCGCATGGCATGGCACGCCGCCGGCACCTATCGCACGGCCGACGGTCGTGGCGGATCGTCGAGCGGCCAGCAGCGTTTTGCGCCGCTCAATTCGTGGCCGGACAATGGCAATCTCGACAAGGCACGGCGTTTGCTCTGGCCGATCAAGCAGAAATACGGGCCGCAGATCAGCTGGGCCGATCTATTCATTCTGGCGGGCAACGTCGGCATCGAGTCGATGGGCGGGCCGGTGTTCGGTTTCGCTGGCGGTCGCAAAGACGTGTTCGAAGCCGAGCGCGACACTTATTGGGGTGCCGAAGAGCTTTGGGTGAGCCAAGGCGTCGAAACCCGCATCCAGCCTGAAAAGGAAATGGACCTCGAAATGCCGCTCGCGGCAATCCAGATGGGCCTGATCTACGTCAATCCCGAAGGTCGCGGCGGCAACATGGACGTGCTCCAGTCGGCGCACGACATGAAAGTCACCTTCCAGCGGATGGCGATGAATTCGGAAGAAACCGTTGCGCTGACAGCTGGCGGCCATGCTTTCGGCAAGGCGCACGGCGCGAAGCCCGCGGACAATTTCGGCAAGCCACCCGAGTCCGAAGACATGCATATGCAGGGTCTCGGCTGGCTGACCGATGCCGACGAAATCGGCAAGGGCCACATCACGACGTCGGGCATCGAAGGATCGTGGGTGCCCAATCCGACCAAGTGGACGGGCGATTACTTCCGTCTGCTGTTCAAATATGATTATGAAATGGTCGAAAGTCCGGCAGGCGCTCGGCAATGGCAGCCGGTCAATCCGGAGCCCGAAGATATGGCACCGGACGCGCGCGATCCGAACAAGCGCGTGCCGACGATGATGACGACGGCTGACATGGCACTGAAGTTCGATCCGGAGTTCCGCGAGATTTCGCTGCGCTTCCGCGACGATCAGGCAGCACTCGACGATGCCTTCGCGCGCGCCTGGTTCAAACTGTGCCACCGCGATATGGGCCCGCGCGTCCGTTATGTCGGACCCGAAGTCCCCGAAGAAGTCCTGATCTGGCAGGACCCGATCCCCGAAGGCGTCATGCCGTCGGATGCCGACGTTGCCGCATTCAAGGCGCGGGTGCTCGACAGCGGATTGACAGTCGGTCAGATGGTCAAGACGGCTTGGGCGTCGGCGTCGACTTATCGCAAGTCGGATCATCGTGGCGGGGCAAACGGCGCTCGCATCGCGCTTGCGCCACAGAAAGACTGGGCCGTCAACGAGCCGGAGAAACTGGCTTCCGTTCTCGCCAAGCTCCATGAACTGCGCGGGCCGTTATCGCTGGCCGATGCCATTGTTCTTGCGGGTTCGGTCGGCATCGAAAAGGCAGCCAAGGATGCCGGTGTCGATGTCGAAGTGCCGTTCACCGGCGGCCGTGGCGATGCGACGCAGGATTGGACCGATGTCGAGAGCTTCGAGCCCATGGAGCCCAAGGCTGATGGTTTCCGCAATTATCTTGCAACCAAGCAGTCGATCAAGACCGAAGAATTGTTGCTCGACCGGGCGCATCTCCTCGGCCTGTCGGGTCCGGAGATGGTTGTTCTGCTCGGTGGCCTGCGCGTGCTCGGTGTCAACCATGGCGACAAGCCCGAAGGTGTGCTCACGACACGCCCGGGCCAGCTGACGACGGACTTCTTCGTGAACCTGCTCGACATGGAAACCTTCTGGGATCTGGTCGACACCAGCAGCGATGAAGAATTTATCGGCTACGACCGCGGTGGCAAACACGAAAAGTGGCGTGCGACGCGCACCGACCTGATCTTCGGCTCGAACTCGCAATTGCGGGCGACGGCTGAAGTCTATGCCGAGCGCGGGCACGAAGCGAAATTCGTGCGCGACTTCGTCAAGGCATGGGTCAAGGTCATGAACGCCGACCGTTTCGACATCACGGCCAAGCCGATCTCGTCTAACCGCGCATCGTAACAAAATCGGGGCAGGCCAGCGTGACAGCTTGCCTGCCCCCGCTTTTGCCTGTCAGAACAAGCCTTGGATCATTCCATCTGCATCGATGCGGATGTTTTCAGCGGCTGGCACGCGCGGCAGCCCCGGCATCGTCATGATGTCACCGCATACTGCCACGATGAATCCCGCACCGGCGGCCAGCCTGACTTCGCGGACGGGGACGGTATGTCCGCTCGGCGCGCCGAATGCCGATGGGTCGGTCGAAAAACTATATTGTGTTTTTGCGATACAGACCGGCAGGTGCCCATATCCTTCGGCCTCCCAACGCGCGAGTTGCGCATGGATTGTCGGGCCCGCGATCGCAGCCTCGGCCCGGTAAATCCGTGTCGCAACGATATTGATCTTGTCGAACAGCGACACGGTATCGTCGTAAAGCGGCGCGAACCGCGAAGGCGTCTCGGCAATGGTGCACACGCGGCGAGCCAGCGCTTCCGCACCAACACCGCCATCGCGCCAGTGCGTGCAGACAATTGCATGCGATCCGTACGTGGCGGCAATGTCTGCGATCGCGGCAAGCTCTTCGTCGCTGTCGGTATGAAACCGATTGATCGCCACAACGGCCGGGACCCCGAACTGCCGGATATTTTCGATATGGCGCACGAGGTTCACACCGCCACGCCGCACTGCGCCAACATCGGCAATGCCCAGATCGCCCTTTGCAACGCCACCATTCAGCTTCAGCGCGCGGACCGTTGCGACAATCACCGCAGCCGCCGGGCGCAAGCCCGCCTGTCGGCACTTGATGTCGAAGAATTTTTCTGCGCCAAGGTCCGCGCCGAAGCCTGCTTCGGTCACGACATAGTCCGCAAGCTTCAGCCCCGTCCGCGTTGCGATCACCGAGTTGCAGCCATGGGCGATATTGGCAAACGGGCCGCCGTGGACCAGCGCCGGATTGCCTTCGAGCGTCTGCACGAGATTGGGCTTGATGGCCTGCTTCAGCAACACGGCCATCGCGCCGTCTGCTTTCAGATCGCATGCGGTGATGGCGCGACTTTCACGCGTATAGCCGATCACGATCCGGCCGAGCCGTTCCTCGAGATCGGCGAGCCCGTCAGCGAGACACAGGATCGCCATGACTTCCGATGCAACGGTAATATCGAAGCCTGATTCACGCGGAAATCCGTTGGCGGGACCACCAAGCGACTGGGCGATGTCGCGCAAAGCGCGATCGTTCATGTCCATCACGCGGCGCCAGACGATCCGGCGGACGTCGATCTCCAGCGCGTTGCCCCAATGGATATGATTATCGATCATCGCCGCAAGGAGATTATGCGCGCTGGTAATCGCATGAAAATCGCCGGTGAAATGCAAGTTGATGTCATCCATCGGCACGACTTGCGCATAGCCGCCGCCAGCGGCCCCGCCCTTTGTGCCGAAGCAGGGGGCGAGCGACGGTTCGCGCAGACACAGCATCGTCCGCTTGCCGATCCGGTTTAGCGCATCCGCAAGGCCGACTGACGTCGTCGTCTTGCCTTCGCCGGCCGCCGTCGGATTGATCGCTGTCACAAGGATCAGCTTGCCCCCGGCATCCGCCGCATCGAGGCGCGATAAGTCGATCTTTGCCTTGAAGTGCCCGTAAGGTTCGACAGCAGCGGCCGGAATGCCCGCGCGGTCCGCGACCTGCTGGATCGGCATGATCGCTGCGGCGCGCGAAATCTCGATGTCGGACAGCATTATGTCGCCCTAGCAAGACGGACGATACGAGCAACCGCATTCTATTTGCAGGGCCCCGTTATCGCGGATCGCGAAATCCTTTGATGATCGCGGAAAAGTCGAGCCCACCCGCGCCTGCTGCCGCAAATTCCTCGTAAAGCGCTGCTGCGCGCGTCCCCATCGGCACATCGGCGTCAACGTCATCAGCTGCCGCCATGGCCAGCCGCAAATCCTTGAGCATCAGTGCGGTTGCAAAGCCGCCGGCATAATCTTGGTCCGCAGGCGATTGCGGCCCGACGCCGGGCACCGGACAATAGCTCGTCATCGACCAGTTCTGCCCTGATGCTTTCGACGAGATATCATAAAATGTCTGCAGATCGAGCCCCAGCTTTTCGGCCAAGGCAAACGTTTCGCACGTCGCAATCATCGATGCGCCGAGCAGCATATTGTTGCATATTTTCGCTGCCTGCCCCGCGCCGCTGTCGCCGGCGTGAATGACGGCCTTGCCCATCGCCGACAAGATTGGCTTGGCGCGTGCGAAGGCTGTGTCATCACCGCCAACCATGAACGTCAGCGTTCCGGCATGCGCCGCCGCAATGCCCCCCGAGACCGGTCCATCGACCATCGCATAGCCTGCTCCGGCCGCTTCCCCCGCCACTTTGCGCGCGGTCGTAACGTCGATCGTCGAGCAGTCGATCAGCAGCGCCGAAACCGGCGCATGGCCGATCACGTCCATCCCGTAGACGCTCTCGACAATCGCGCCATTTGGCAGCATCGAAACGACGGCGTCAACGTCGGCGACGGCCTCACGCACCGTCGAAAACGGCCTGCAGCCACTCGCTGTTGCAGCGGCCAAAGCGGTGTCCGCAAGATCGAACGCCTGCACAACATGCTCCGCTTTCACAAGGTTGGCAGCCATGCCGCCGCCCATATTGCCGAGGCCGATAAATGCTATTTTCATCGCTTATCCCATCGTCGGAATGACGAAGGCATTGGCGCCATCGCCGACGCCGCCATCGGGCCACCTTTGCGTGATCGTCTTGACCTTGGTCCAGAACTTCACGCCTTCCATGCCGTGCTGATTGGTGTCGCCGAACATGCTGCGCTTCCAGCCGCCGAACGTGTGATAGGCGACGGGCACCGGGATCGGCACATTGATGCCAACCATGCCGACGTTCACGCGCGCTGCAAATTCGCGTGCGGCGTGGCCATTGCGTGTAAAGATCGCGACGCCATTGCCATATTGATGCTCGCTGGGAAGCCGTACGGCGGTTTCGAAATCGGGCGCGCGGACCATTTGCAGCACGGGGCCGAAAATCTCCTCCTTATACGCTTGCATGTCGGGCGTAACGTGATCGAACAGGCTCGGGCCGATGAAGAATCCTTCCTCATGCCCCTGCAACTTGAACCCGCGGCCGTCGACGACAAGCTCGGCCCCTTCATCAACACCTTTCTGGATCCAGCCTTCGATCTTTGCCTTGTGCGCGGCCGTCACCACAGGCCCGTAATGCGCATCTTTATCGGTCGAGACCCCAATCCGCAGCGCCGCCATTGCCGGGATCATTTTTTCACGAAGCGCGATCGCGGTCTTCTCACCCACCGGCACCACGACAGGCAATGCCATGCAACGCTCTCCCGCCGAACCGAATGCGGCACCGGCCAGATCGTTGACCACCTGATCGAGATCGGCATCGGGCATCACAATCCCGTGGTTCTTCGCCCCACCCATTGCTTGGACGCGCTTGCCGGCCGCGACGCCACGCTGATACACATAATGCGCGATGTCCGAGGAACCGACAAAGCTGATGGCGGCGATATCGGGATGATCGAGGATCGCATCGACCATTTCCTTGTCGCCGTGAACGACCTGGCAGATTCCTTCGGGGAGCCCTGCCTCGATGAACAGCTCGGCAAGGCGCACCGGCAGCGACGGATCGCGCTCGCTCGGTTTGATAATAAAGGCATTACCCGTCGCAATCGCAGGGCCACACATCCATAGCGGAATCATGCCCGGAAAGTTGAACGGCGTGATCCCCGCGCCAATGCCGACAGGCAAACGCATCGAATAGACATCGATCCCGGGACCCGCGCCGTGGGTATATTCGCCCTTCAGCACATGCGGGATGCCGCAGCAGAATTCGATGACTTCCAGCCCGCGCTGGATATCGCCTTTGCTGTCAGCAAGCACTTTGCCGTGTTCGGATGACAAAAGGTGCGCCAGCGCATCGATCTCGCGCTCGACCAGTCGCTTGAATTCGAACATCACCCGCGCGCGCCGCTGCGGGTTGGTCGCGGCCCACGC
>JBGSMP010000197.1:0-2311 GCA_041740105.1 Sphingomonadaceae bacterium | reverse complement strand
GGCCCGCTCGGTGGTGATGTCGCGGCCGATGCAGTAGATCTTGTCGAGTTCCGGCACGGCAACCCAAGACAGCGTGCGGTAACTCCCGTCCTTGCACCGATAGCGGTTCTCGAAATTGACGACGGTATTGCCGGCGAGAATATGATTGAAAGCCCCAAGCGTCCGCTTGGCATCCTCGGGGTGCAGCAGCTCAAAGATCGACATCGAGATGATTTCGGACTCGGTCCAGCCGAGCGTCGTTTGCCATGCGGGGTTGGTGGTTTCGAAATAGCCGTCCGCCCGCAACACGCCGAGCAGGTCCGGACTAAGCCTCCACACGAGGCTGCGATCGTCTGCCCGCTCGACGATGCTCCGTTCGATGTCCTTGTTCAAGGCATCGACGCGCGCCTCGATCGTGGCGCGCGCCTTTTCACCGCGGACGCTCTCCGTGATGTCGTAGCCACCGGCAAAGATACCGGTAACCACTCCTTCTGCATTCCGGATTGGCTGATAAAGCAGATCGATGAAACGATCGCTGGTCTCGCCGGCGAGGCGGAACGGCGCGGCCTTGGCCAAAACCGGCTCACCGGTCGCGTGCACGCTGTCGAGCGTTTGGTAGATTTTCTGGCCTTCGAGCTCGGGAAGCACCTCGCGAACGCTTCTCCCGATGAAATCACGCGGCCCCAGCATGTTGACATAAGCGTCGTTCACATAATCATAGACATGGTCAGGGCCGACCAGAACGGCGACGAAGCCTGGCATTTGTTGCAAGAGCATCAATTGGCGGTCACGTTCGGCGCGCACTGCGGCCATCGCCGCGTGCTCCTGGGTAACGTCCTGGCCCTGGACGAAGATTCCGGTGACATCGCCGCGCTCGTCGACGATCGGTTGGTAGGTGAAGGTGAGAAAGACCGGGTCGGGTTCGGCTCCGGGCGTGCGCTGCAGGCTGAGCGGGACATCGCGTGCCACATAGGGCTCGCCGGTTGCGAAAACACGGTCAAGCGCCTCGAACAGGCCAGTGCCCGCAAGCTCTGGAAACGCCGCACGCACGGTCTTGCCGACAAAGCCCCGCTTGCCGGCAACGCGATCATAGGCGTCGTTCGCATATTCAAAAATATGGTCGGAGCCGCGCAAAATTCCCACGAAACCGGGCACGTGTTCGAACAGCAGCCGCTGCCGCTCGCGTTCGGCGATCAGGCGCTTTTCCGCCAGCACGCGCTGGGTGGTCTCTGCCGCGGCGCAGAACAGGCCGGCGATGTTGCCGCTGTCATCGAACAGCGGCGAGTATGAAAAGGTGAACCAGCAGTCTTCGGGATAGCCGTTGCGCTCGAGGACGAGTGGCAGGTCTTCGGACCAGGTTGCTTCACCGCGAAGCGCTGTTTCTACCAGCGGGGTGATCTCATCCCAGACTTCCGACCACACCTCCCGGAAGGGCCGGCCAAGGGCCCAGGGATGCTTTTTGCCGAATACGGGTCGGTAGGCATCGTTGTAGAGGAACGCGAGGTCGGGACCCCATGCAACGAACATGACGTGTTTGCTGGGCAGCATCATTCCCACTGCTGTTCGCAGCTCTTGGGGCCATGTGTCGGGAGGTCCGATCGGGGAAGCCGACCAGTCATGGGCGCGCATCAAGGCGCCCATTTCTCCCCCTCCCGCGAAAATCAGGGCTTGTCCCTTCGATGCAATGCCGAGGTCATGCGCAACCAAGGCCGAAGCATTTTATAGCACTGATGATGCTGCATCCCAACACGACATAACAAAACGAAAGGCAGCTATGCCTATCTCGCCGCCCGGAACCCGGCGGTCGGCTCATGGCGCGTCAGCTAATTCGCGTGAGATACCTTTTCAATGGGCTAGATCGCAGCAGATCTCTGAGGAGCTTCGATGGGCAATGATCGTGAAGAACGCGATGGAACCTATGTTGTTCAACCGCGTTTTATATTATTATTGCTGCATATATAAGAATGTCTGCCGCAAACATTATTTTGAGAATGTGAACAAGGAGAGTCCCGATGTCTAAGGTATATTTGGTCCCTACGTCGATCTGCTTATTTTTGCTTGCTGCTTGCAACGAGAGTCCTTCAGAAAAACTCGCTGAACGTGTCGATACTGCTGCCGACCAGCGCGCCAACGCCTTGGAAAAGAAGGCCGATGCGCTCGACAGTGAGGCGGCAGCCATACGGGCCAACGGTGAGCAACGTTCCGACGCAATTACCGCTGCCGACAGGAATGTTTCAACGATGACGCAGGAAAAGCGAGACGAGATTGTCGCCAACGAGGCGCCAGCCGTCCGATAAACCGGGTACAGGTCAGTCCGGCCGACAGGCTGGAA
>JBGSMP010000163.1:0-5007 GCA_041740105.1 Sphingomonadaceae bacterium | reverse complement strand
GGGGCAGGCGCTTCTTGGCGCGCCGCGCGACCGGCGGTTGTGGGTGGCCGGGCGCGCCAAGATCGATGACTGGGGTGCCCGGCCTGCGGCGGAACTGCACCTCGATGATGCGGCATGGTGCGACTGAGCCTGAGTCTCGTCTTGACCATGTCCCGACCCTCGCTTATGGGCGCTGGCTCGCATCGCAGCGGCCCCTTCGTCTAGCGGTTAGGACGCGGCCCTTTCACGGCTGAAACACGGGTTCGATTCCCGTAGGGGTCACCACGACGGTGCAAATTCCGACACGCGCCCCAAAAAAGCAAATGCCGCTCCGACCAGGTCGAAGCGGCATCGCACGATAAATAAATCGACGCGCGTCAGGATCACTAGCCGGACGTCATGCTTTCGGAATTTCTTACCCGACCACCGGCGGAAGTGAGCATCTGGCGCACGCTATGCTCATCCATGTTGGTGCCCTGCGTATCGACAGACACGAACACGCCGCCGCTGTTGATTCGGCTTTCGTAGTAATCGGCATCGTCGCTATCCACGCCATGATCGGTCAGCAAACCAGCCAAGCCACCCGCTGCCGCGCCGATCGCGGCACCTGTTAAGGCAACGCCGGGAATCGCAGCAGCAGCGATGGCGCCCGCCGCGACGAGCGGTCCGACGCCCGGAATGGCAAGCGCTGCAATGCCCAAGAGCGTTCCCGCGCCTGCGCCCAGCGCCGCTTTGCCGACGACATCGGTCGCTGCTTCGGCACCGCCGCCGTCAGTCGTCATGTTCCGTCCGTCATGTTGCGCGATGATCGAAATGGCGCTGTCCGAAATACCCGCATTGCGGATCGACGTGACGGCGCGCTCTGCCTCTGTCTGATTGTCGAAAACGGCTGATACAAGATTGCTGTTCATTTCACTCTCCATAAGCGTGAAATCGGGCAACCGCGGCGTGCGACGGATGTTCCGCCGCGGCGCTTAATCAGCGACGCGATGAGCCGACACGAACCGGGCGTGCGGCCAGAAGGTTCAGGGTGTCAAAATCCACCCCGCAGCGCCTGCGCCGACAACCAACAAGGGCGTGGCCCATTTGCTGCGGATACGAGCCATCACGATGATCGCGGCAGTACCGATGGCAAGCGCAGCACCAATATCGGACACGCGCGCCACTGTTGCCGCGCCAAACTGGATCAGCGTGGCGGCAATCACGCCGACGACCGCTGCCGCAATGCCGTTCAGCATATTCGTCAGCTTGGGATGATCGACGATACCTTCAAGCCGTTCGAAAAAGATCATCGAGAAAGCAAAGGCCGGTAGAAACATTCCCGCCGTAATCGCCAGGGCGCCCGGCAAGCCGCCGACGACGAATCCGGTAAACGTCGCAAAGATGACGAGCGGCGCAGGGATGACATTGGCAAATGCGACGCCATCGAGAAACGCTGCGTCGGAAAGCCAGCCGCGCTGCACTGTATCGGCGCGGACATAGGGAATGGCAGTGTAAGCACCGCCGAACGTCAGCAGCCCTCCTTTCAGGCCGGCCACAAACAAGGAAGGTGCATCGACGCCGACCATAGACGTCGCCAGCGTCGGTGCCGGCGACGTTGGAACGACTGCGAATGTCCACGCAACGCCGACGGCGAAGCACGCGATTCCTACGGCGATCGCGGGGCGCTGTGCCGCCGCGCTGATCAACGCGGCTGCCACCAGCAGGATCCAGAAGGGGACAGCGAAAAGCGTGGCTGCAAAAGCGAGGGCCGCCAGCAGCCACGGCAATGGAGCGGTCAATATATGCGACCCGATTCGCTGCACGGCGCGCGCGATGATGATCAACATCGCGATCTGAATGCCAAACAGCGCAGGCGCGACTTGTGCACTTCCTTGCAGCCAGTCGCGATAAGCCCATGCGATCAGCAGCATAAAGGCAAAACCCGGCACCATGAAACCGATCCCTGCGAGGAGCCCGCCGATTCGTCCCCGGGCAACAATGCCGAGGTGCACGCAAAGCTCATGCGCTTCGGGACCCGGAAGGGCCTGCATAACCGCCAGCAACCGGTTGAACCGGTCGGGCGATATCCAGTGCCGTCGCTCGACAAGTTCGGCCCGGATCATGGCGATCTGCGCAACCGGGCCACCAAAAGCCAGACTGCCGAAGCGAAGGAAGAGCAGGAACAAAGCCATCAGGCCTAACGATTGCGGCGAAGCTTGGTCGTCGCGTGAAGAATCCTGGCAGTCGGTCTGCATTGGCGTCGCTCCTGCCGCCGGCACGGCAAATGGAGCGGAACTTGGGCAAAATGGCCTCGACGGGCGTCCGCGGGACCCGCGACATTTCATAATGTGGTGTCCAGTGATTATGCAAGCTTGCTGGTCATTGCAGTTGCTGTCACCGATCAAGGGAAGCATTGGGTTGTTTGGGGGAGGCCGGGTTGCCTGAAATAATCGACAGTGCGATCGAAACGCTGACCGGCGTTCTCGAACCGCACGGCGCGGCAGTGGCGGCGAGCGCCACAAGTTTCACGCCGAACGATTTCAGCGTCCATTTTTTTCTGCAGCTGGCGATCATCATCATCACCTGCCGGGTCGTGGGGCACCTGGGGCAGAAGCTGCTAGGCCAGCCGCAGGTCGTCGGCGAAATGATTGCCGGCGTCATCCTCGGGCCGTCGCTGTTCGGCCTGTTCCTGCCCGATGCGCAGGCGGCGGTCTTCCCCGGACCGACCAAGAATGTGCTGTATGCCGGGGCGCAGCTGGGCGTGGGCCTCTACATGTTTCTGGTCGGCACGACGCTGCAGCTCGACCATTTTCAGGCAAAGGCGAAAAGCGCGATCGGCGTTTCGCTCGCCGGGATTATCGCGCCGTTCCTGATTGCGATTGCGATCACGCCGTTTCTCCTGACAGTCCCCGGCCTGTTTGCCGACGGCATATCGCGGTTCAATGCGACACTGTTCATGGGCGCCTGCATTGCGCTGACCGCGTTTCCGATGCTCGCGCGGATCATAAACGAACGCGGGCTGGCAAAAACGTCGCTCGGCACGTTGACGCTGACGGCAGGCGCGTTCGACGATGCGGTGTCGTGGTGCGTGCTGGCAGTTGTGCTCGCAACCTTTGGCGGCGGCCCCGGCATTGCCGTTCTCGCGATCGGGGGTGGCATTGCCTATGCGGCGTTCGTCATCCTGTTCGGGCGCAGGCTGCTCGCACCGCTCGGCCGGATCGTCGAACGGGAGGGCGAAATGAGCATGACCGTCCTCGGCGTCACGCTGGCGCTGTTCTGCCTTTCGGCATTCGTCATGGATGCGGTCGGCATTCATGCCATTTTCGGCGGGTTTATTCTCGGCGTCGTCATGCCGCGCGGGCTTTTTGCCGCTGAACTCAAAAAGAAGATCGAGCCGCTGGCCGTCGTCCTGCTCCTGCCGATGTTCTTCACCTATTCCGGGCTCAACACGCGCATGGACATGGTGAACACCGTCCCGCTGCTGCTGATCGCGCTTGGCATCCTTGCGGCATCGATTCTGGCTAAATTCGGTGCCTGTTACCTCGCAGCGCGCGTGGCGGGCGAGGACAACCGGACAGCACTCGGCATCGGTGCACTGATGAATTCGCGCGGCCTGATGGAACTGATCATCATCAACATCGGCCTGCAGAAAGGCATCATCGGCCCGACGCTGTTTTCGATGATGGTCCTGATGGCGATAGTCACCACGATGATGGCAAGCCCGCTGTTCGAAGCATTTTACGGCCGCAAGGCGCGCGAAAGCGGCGAACTTGGCGCGCTGGGCAGCGAGCCGACAACCAGCCGATAAAGTTTCTGGTGCACTCGGAGGAATTCGAATCCCCGACCCCTGCCTTCGGAGGGCAGTGCTCTATCCAGCTGAGCTACGAGTGCTTGGCGGTCGCCTTAGCAACCGAAGTACCGCTTCGCCACTCTTACTTTGCCGACACCAGCTTGACGGGCTGGAACTTGCCGAGGCCACAACTCGCACCTTGTGAGAGGCCGGGCGATTGCAGGACCGTGATGATGTCAACCGAGCATAATTGGCTGAGCGATGTTTTGTAAAGGAAGCGCTCCTCGAAGCCGAGGCTGGGGCAGCTGTTGGGCAATGTGTTGCGGTAAACCTTGCCGCCGCCCATGTGAAAATCGATCGTGCTGTCGCCGTGGACGCGGGTTGACTGGATACTGCGCAGATTAACGCAACTGATCGCCTCGCCGACTGGCGTCGCTTCGGGAACGGTATTGCGATCCCGCGCCGACGCGGCGCTGGCGATCAGAAGGAGACTGGCAATGGCAAGTTTACGCATCTGGCAGGCCTTTCGATGGATTTGAATGAGCCTGCGCCGGACCGGCTGACTTTAACCTGAACGCGCACAGATCGACGACCGGACAACGCCAGCATTCGGGCGTGCGCGCTTTGCAAAGGTAGCGGCCGTGCAGGATCAGCCAGTGGTGCGCGGCGTTGCGGAACGGGTGCGGGGTTTGCCGTTCGAGAATTCTCTCGACAGCTTGCGGCGTTTTCCCCTTGGCGAGGCCCGTGCGGTTTGAAACCCGGAAAACATGCGTGTCGACGGGAAATGTCTCTGCGCCAAGCGCGACGTTCAGGACCACGTTTGCCGTCTTGCGCCCGACGCCGGGGAGGGTCTCGAGCAAGTCCCGGTCCGTCGGCACGATCCCTTCATGACGATCAACAAGGATTTGCGATAGGGCGATGACGTTCTTTGCCTTGTTATTGAACAGCCCGATCGACTTGATGTGGTCGCGCACGGTTTCGAGCCCGAGATCGAGCATGGCCTGCGGATTGTCCGCCATGGCAAAGAGCGCGCGCGTGGCTTTGTTGACGCCGACGTCTGTCGCTTGCGCCGACAGCACGACGGCAACGAGCAGCGTGTAAATATTTACTGATTCGAGCTCGGTCTCGGGCGAGGGATTTGCTTCCGCAAGGCGGCGGTAGAACTCGAAAATATCAGCCTTCTTCACAATCCCAGCACGTCCGCCATCGTATATCGCGCGGCGGGTTTCCCAACAAGCCAGCACGCTGCCTTTAGG
>JBGSMP010000162.1:0-1924 GCA_041740105.1 Sphingomonadaceae bacterium | reverse complement strand
CATCGTCGAAACCGCGCGGCGCTATGGGCGACCTGTTGTTGTGGCCACGCAAATGCTCGAATCGATGATCACCGCGCCCACACCGACACGCGCCGAAGTGTCCGACGTGGCGACCGCCATGTACGATGGCGCGGACGCCGTGATGCTGTCGGCGGAAAGTGCAGCCGGTGCCTGGCCGGTCGAATCGGTCAGCATGATGGACCGGATCGCGATGACTGTGGAGGCCGATCCGGGTTACGCGGCGCGGCTGCATTTTACCGAAACCAAGGCCGACCCAACGACCGCCGATGCGCTGGCGGGGGCGGCGCGCGAAATTGCCGTGACGGTCGGGGCCAAGGCGATCATCTGCTTCACATCATCAGGGTCGACCGCGCGGCGCATATCGCGGGAACGCCCGTCGGTTCCGCTGCTGGTGCTCACGCCCAAAGCCGAAACCGCACGGCGTTCGGGGCTGTTGTGGGGGGTCCATGCCGTGCACACCCGCGACGTCGACAGCTTCGAAGATATGGTCGCCAAGTCGAAACGGATGGTTTTGCGACACAAACTCGCGGCGGGAGGCGACCGCGTTATCGTGATGGCCGGTGTCCCGTTCGGGACGCCGGGATCGACCAATGTGCTGCATGTCGTTCGTCTGACGGGCGACGAACTCAAGGGGCATAAGAGCGGCTAAAGCAGGCCTGATTGTTCGAGTGCTGTGCGCAGGGTCGCCGCATCGCTAAAATGATGGCCAATAAATCCGTTGGCGCTACCCGCTTCGGCGTTCTCGAGGCGATCGTCGACGAACAGGCCTTCGCCGGGTGCCAGACCAAAGCGACGTAGTGCGAGCGCATAGATCGCCGGATCGGGCTTCATCATTTTCTCTTCGCCCGACACGACGATGTCCTCGAAATGATCGAAGATCGGCTGTGTGACCCGGAAGTTGGCCCAGAATTCCGCGCCGAAATTGGTAATCCCGAAAATGGGAACGCCGCGGTTGGCCAATTCGCGAACGATTTCCAGCGATCCGGGAACAGGCGCAAAGATGCTCTCGTTGAAGTGGTTGGCGTAGACGTCGATCAGCGCGGCGTATTTCGGAAACATCGCTTTGCGTTCGGCAACGATGTCGGAAACATCGCGGCCCGCGTCATGCTGGAAATGCCACTCTTGCGTGACAACGTTACATAAAAACCAGTCGAGTTGATCGACATCGGCGATGCGCGGCGCGAATAAGGCGCGAAGCGACCATTGGAAAAGCACATTGCCGACGTCGAACACGACGGCCTTCACGGGTGGAGGGGAATGAACACGGGCAAAGCCCGTGTTGGCGTCGGTCGTCACGGGGTGCCGCCGGCCGGGCTGATTTGTGTCGCGCTTAGCATGGCTAAGCGTCGCACAAATTCAGCCTTGCCTTGCCTTGAACCGGCGATTCGTCTTGTTGATCACATAGGTGCGCCCGCGACGACGGATCACGCGATTGTCGCGGTGGCGATCCTTGAGGGACTTCAACGAGTTACGAATCTTCATGGCAGCAGACTTTGTTCGAGAGAAAATGCGAGCGCCGCGCCTAGGCAGGCAGGCTGGCGAAGTCAAGACGAATGCGGCACAAGGTGCGATGTCGCATGTTATAGGCGTAACAGTTTCAAGGAGTAAGACCATGATGACGCGCACGCTGTTTTTATCCACCGCTCTTGTTCTCGGTGGGTGCGCTGCCAGCATTCCGCCGGTTCAGGTGACGCGCTTTCACCTCGGTAGCGATATCGCCCGAGCGCCGATTGCACCGGTTGTCGTGGAACCCGGTCTCGAACGCGCCGCTTATGATGCGGCGGTTGCACGTGAACTGGCGGCGCTCGGTTTTCCTGCCGGTGGTGCCGACGCGCGCTACACGTTTTCGACCGAGGTTGCCCGTGAAACGCGCGCGGCTGCGCCCAAGCGGTCGCCGATCAGC
>JBGSMP010000109.1:0-6395 GCA_041740105.1 Sphingomonadaceae bacterium | reverse complement strand
GTCGAGCACTTGCGTGGGCGCCCGCCCGGGAATTCCGCGCCCGCCAACGATCTTGATCGCACCCCCGACAAGTGCATTCAGCGCGTGTGCCTGCTCGAGGCTGTCCGAACTGCCGACGCTGCGGGCAAGCGCCATGATGGTCGCATCGACGGCCGTCTGTGCCGTGGTCCGCGTGTAAAACATCGGCGGCAAGGTTTCGGCAATGCCCTCGACAATGCCACCCATATCTTCGGTCAGGACCTGCCCGCGCACCGTCAGTGCGATTTCGGAAATGGGGCCGTCGAGGTACAGCATGGTCGTTGCATTGCCGAAGCCGTCGCGCCCCGTGCGCAGCCGCGCATCGCAATCGACGTCGATCCGCCCGTCGATTACGGTCTGCGCCGCATAGTCATTGGGCGTTACGCGCAACAGCTGGACGACGCGCGCCTGTGGCTGGCTGAACCGGTAGACCGTGTGATGATCGATCGACAGGCGCATCAGACGAACCGGAACTGCCGCGCGATGGCGGCATTGATGGCAGCGTTTTCGGTCAGGAAATCCTCGAGATATTCATGCAAGCCATGTTTCATCACGCTTTCGATCCGTGTCTCGCCGAGCCGCGCATGGCGAAACCGCGCCAGCCTGTCCGCTTCACCCTGCAATCCGGTCTGTTTACCAAGGGCATTCAGATGCAGCACGACTTCCTCCGCACTGGCGGCCAGCGACCGTGGCAATTCACGGCGCAGCATGAGCAGTTCGGTGACCAGCGCTGGCTTCAGCCCTTCGCGATAGAGCCAGCGATAGGCATTCACCGCCGACACGGTTTGCAGGATCGTCGTCCACTGATCGCGGTCGACAGTCCCGCCGACCCGCTCACCTTCGGGCAGCAGGATATGATATTTGACATCGAGAAGCCTTGCCGTGTTGTCCGCCCGCTCGATCGTCGCCCCCAGCCGGATGAACCAGCTTGCCGGATTGCGCAGCATCCGCCCGATCGCCCCTTCAAAACCGCGCGTTTCGGCTTGCGCTTCGTTGACCAGACTAAGCGTCGCTTCGGTGTTGCCGGGGCTTGTGCGATTGTGAAAGAGAAGCCACGCGCGGTTCATCGTCTGCCAGGCTTCGCGACTCAGCGCCGTGCGGACCGCTTTGGCATTGTCGCGGGCACGGTCGAGACAAGCGACGACCGACCCCTTGTGGTCGGTCGACAGCGTCAGAAACCGCGCGACATTGCGCGGCGTCAATTTCTCGCCGGTCTCACCAAAGGCCTTATTCGCTTCGATCACCGACAATGCGCTTTCCCATGCCGCTTCACCGGCCGGACGCGATGACATGGCGTCGAGGCGCACGGTGGCTTCGACCAACCGGGCGGTAAACTCGGCGCGCTCGACATAGCGGCCAAGCCAGTAAAGCGAGGAAGCGGTGCGCGAAAGCACTACCCCTCCCCGTCGTTTGCCAGGACGAAGCTGTCCTTGGTGCCGCCGCCCTGGCTCGAATTGACCACCAGCGATCCCTCCTTGAGCGCAACGCGCGTCAGCCCACCCGGCACGATCTTCACGCCGTTCGTGCCCGTCAAGACAAAGGGCCGGAAATCGACGTGGCGCGGCGCAATGCCGTTTTCACACAACGTCGGCACTGTGGACAACGCCAGCGTCGGTTGCGCGATATAGCGTTCGGGTTCGGCAATCAGCGCGGCCCGAAAATCCTCGATCTCCTGTTTGGTCGACGTCGGCCCGACGAGCATTCCGTAGCCGCCCGAGCCGTCGACGAGCTTCACCACCAATTCGGGCAGATGCTCGAGCACATATTTGAGCGCGTGCCGTTCGCGGCAGCGCCACGTCTCGACAATCGGCAGCAGCGGCTCGGCGCCCGAATAATAGCGAACGATATCGGGCATATAACTGTAGATCGCTTTGTCGTCGGCGATCCCCGTGCCGGGCGCGTTGACGATGGCGACATGGCCGGCGCGATACGCCGCGATCAATCCGGGAATGCCGAGCATTGAATCGGGCCGGAAAACCAGTGGGTCGATATAATCATCGTCGACGCGGCGGTAGATCACGTCGACGCGGACCCGGCCCGTGATCGTCCGCATCCAGACGAAATCATCATCGACTTCAAGATCGACGGCTTCGACGAGTTCGATGCCGAGACTGTCGGCCAGAAAACTATGTTCGTAATAGGCCGAATTGAACCGCCCCGGCGTCAGGATCACGCAAACCGGGTCGGCACCCGCGCCCAGCGGAGCAACCGAGCGCAACATCTCGAGCAGCATATCGCCATAGCTGTCGACCGGCCGGACATGATAGTGCCGGAACAGTTCGGGGCACAGGCGGATCATCGCTTCGCGGTTTTCGAGCATGTACGACACGCCCGACGGTGTCCGGGCATTATCCTCGAGCACATAAAAATCGTTCGGCCCGGTGCGCACAAGATCGATGCCGCAGATGTGCGACCAGATATTGTGCGGCGGCGAAGACCCGACAATTTCGGGGCGGAATTGCGGATTGGTCAGGATCAGTTCGGCCGGCAACACGCCATCGTCGAGGATTTTGCGCGCGCCGTAAATATCGGTCAGAAACGCATTGATCGCCTCGACGCGCTGCACCAGCCCGTCGGAAAGCCTCGCCCATTCGGATGCCGTGAAAATGCGCGGGACGATGTCGAACGGGATGATCCGTTCGGCGGCATCGTCATCGCCGTAGACGGCAAACGTAATGCCAAGCTGCCGGAAGGTCGCTTCGGCCGATGCTTGGCGCCGGGCCATTTCGGTTTGCGGCGTTTCCGCCATCCAGCGGCCAAGCTCGGCAAAGCACGCCCGCGCTTTTCGCTCGCGGCTGTTTCCCCAGATTTCGTCGAAGACTTTTTTCGCCATCGCGCACAGACTGCGCATAAATATTGCGATGCACAAGAGCGAGGCACGTTATCGGTACCGCCAAAATTTTTTTGTTACGGACGCGGACCTTTTTCTCGGAAGTGCGGTTTGCCCTTCGTGACCTCTCGGGATCGTTCGCGTTGGACGATCCACCCCAAACTCCAGCCCGGCCCCGAACAGAGGCCGGGCTTTTTTTGTGCATTCAAAAGTTAGTCAAAAGTTAGTCCAAGGACTCGCGGAAATGCGGGGATGGGAGGCCTGGCGAGGATGCGAAGTTCACGAAGGTTTCCTACACAGATCTTTGCGTGGAAAGGCCTCACCGTTCGTCCGCTTCCTGCATGCCAAGCAGCCCCAAAGCGTCACGGTTATCGAGCGCAAGTTTGGGCGTGGCTGACTTGATCCGCTTTTCGACCGACTTGATATGTTCGGCAGGCGCGATGTTTTCGGGCAAGGTGCCCCCAATCTGTTCGATAGCTTTGCGGACTTCCTTGCCGACGGCTTCGTGTGTGGCGATGGCCCGGTTTTGCGTGCGCACGTTGTCACGCGCCAGTTTGTCGCGGGTCTGTGTCATGCGGAATTGATTGGCGGCAAGCTCGGTCGCGTTCATGCGATCCATCAGCTTTTCCTTTTCGGGAATGCCTTTGCGCGTCTTGATCGCTTCCATTCCCCGCCCACCATACAGCCCCTTATAGCCAGCGTCGTGAAACACGCCGAACATACGATCCGCCACCCCCGATTGGCGCGCAGCCCCAGACAGTGTCTTGAATTCCTCTCCGGTTTGTTTGCGCAGTTCGATCCGCTCGACATCGGCGGCGTGGTGATCGGACAATTCCTGCCGCCGCGTCTGAACCGCGAAATATTTCTGCGCTTCCGCAATGGCCGGTTTGCGGGGATCGCCATTCTGCGCGATCAGATAGCAAGCGAAGCGCGAGAGGTGGTAATCCGCGACTTCGCGCACGGCACCTTTTCCGGTTCCGATCATTTTGCCGGCGCCGGCGAAATGATGTGTCGCATTGTTCCCCGATTGCTCGCACGACGCCATGGCGCGCGTGATTGCATCGGCAAAGCGCCGCCACTGGGTGTAGCCAAGTAACGGCTGGAGTTCGCGCGCCGACCAATATTCGGCGCTGTGGTCGTTGAGGCGCTTCAGGTCTTCGAATGCCGTACGATTGATCGAAGGGGTTTTTTCATCGGGCATTGATTATCGTCCCCATCCGTTCGGATTAGAACATAATAGCAACATTACTCTAAAGGTCAAGTTTGGATGCAAAAATGGTGATTTTTATGTGTCAGGAAATCACCAACCCCGCGGACAGCAGCCCATCTTGCGTGTCGCTCCGCCAGAGGCGGCTATCGAGGCAAGACCGCCGTGGGTGTTTTGCTCCAACGTGGCTGAGATTGCAATAAAATCTTAGGTTAGGGTTGGACAAAACGCAGAGCGATAAATCTAAGACACTAATTCTTTAGAATGGGACATTCCGATTCTGCAAATCCTGTATGATTTGGTCGAGCGCGTCGTCCGCACCAGTCGCTTGGCGACCAGCTTGATGTATCAAGTCCAACATTATCTGCCAATATGATGTCTTACCGGCAATGTTCGGCCTTTGGTTTGCCAAATCATTGTCATTAAAGCGGTCAATAATCGATCCTTGGCCGTCTCTAATTTTTACAGATATATAAGGTGCGCCTTCGGCATCTTCCGTCTGATCGAGCGAAATGAAGTATTTACTAAGAGCGCATTTAACTTCATTATCGGAATCAATTTCCCATTCGATCTTTTTTGCCAGTGTCAGCTCGTAGAGTTCTTCAATAACCATGGCATATCTTTCACCCGTGGTCGTCATTTCACGTCTTTCTGTAGCGTTACCTGAATGGTTGTTAAGCTATCGCAGTGTCGACGGATAGCCGCGAGGACCTTGTCTTTTTCTGGCATAGTTCCTTTTCCGGCTCTGGCTGCATCAACCCTATTGCTAAAGTCGCTCAGATGATCCGTAATAACTTTTAGCGCCCGTAAATGGGGTCGTTCAAGATATTGGCAAGCTAGCTGAATGCGAAGGACAGCTTTCCTGGCCTCGTCATATGTTCCCGATGCCCCGTCCCAACTGTCTACCCTCAACAACTTTCCGGCCGATTCCATTGCCGTTTTAGCCTCACCGGCATCGGCGAACGCGTCGTGTTGACGTCTACGAAACTCGAATGCCTCAATCTCCATCCTGACTTTTTCGGTAGAAATACGGGCATGTTTCACCTGCTTATAAGTGAGTGCTAGACCGACGATAGTTAGCAAGGTTCCGCCTAAGGTTATGATGAAGCCCCAAGCAGCCACGTAGTCACGTTGTTGCGGATCAGATAACCATTCGAGTATCGGCTCCAATTGGGCTACTCCGCCGCCACCTGCCCAAACATATCCACCACCCCCGCGCCATCATCCTCATTCGCCGCTGGCCCGGCCTTCGCTTTCCCCCGACGATCGAACGAATCCCACACTTCGCTCCAGTTGCCGCGCGTGGCCGCTTTCGAATATTCGGTCGCGCGGGTTTCGAAGAAGTTGGCGTGTTCGACGCCGTTCAACAATGGCGCGAGCCATGGCAGCGGGTGTTCGTCGATCATGAACATCGGCTTGAAGCCGAGCTGGTTCAGCCGCCAATCGGCGATGTAGCGGACATATTTCTTGATGTCCTTGGCGGTCATGCCCGAGACGGGGCCGTCGGCGAAGGCGAGGTCGATGAACGCATCTTCCAGCCGCACGGTCGTCTGGCAGCAATCGAGGATGTCGTCCTTGACCGCCTTGGTCAGGCAATCGCGCTCCTTGGTGAAGGCGTGGAACAGCTTGGTGATGCCTTCGCAGTGCAGGCTTTCGTCGCGGATCGACCAGGTGACGATCTGGCCCATGCCCTTCATCTTGTTGAAGCGCGGGAAGTTCATCAGCATCGCGAACGAGGCGAACAGCTGCAGCCCTTCGGTAAAGCCGCCGAACATCGCGAGCGTACGCGCGATATCCTGATCGCTCTCCACGCCGAAGGTGTTCAGATAGTCGTGCTTGGCCTTCATTTCCTCATATTGGAGGAACATGCCATATTCGCTTTCGGGCATGCCGATCGTGTCGAGCAGATGCGAATAGGCCGCGATGTGCACCGTTTCCATGTTGGAGAACGCCGCGAGCATCATCTTGATCTCGGTCGGCTTGAAGATGCGGCCATAATGTTCGTGGTAGCAATTCTGCACTTCGACATCGGCTTGCGTGAAGAAGCGGAAGATCTGCGTGAGCAGGTTGCGCTCATGATCGGTAAGCTTTTGCGCCCAGTCGCGGCAATCCTCGCCCAAAGGCACTTCCTCGGGCATCCAGTGGATCTGCTGCTGGCGCTTCCAGAAATCATAGGCCCAGGGGTATTCGAAAGGCTTATACTGGGCGCGGGCTTCGGTGAGGGACATTTTATGCTCCGGTGATCGAGTTTGAAATAGAAAGGATGACGCCGCCGCCAAACCGTGCAGCGCCCAGGCGGACCCCGCGAGCGCGAGGGCAGCCGACGCAAGCATCGTGGCG
>JBGSMP010000033.1:0-2406 GCA_041740105.1 Sphingomonadaceae bacterium | reverse complement strand
GAAACGGCTGCACGCGTTGCCGCCGGCGGGGTCGCGCGGCTCGTCATCCCTGAGGTGTCGATCATCGCGCATGTCGTCGAAATCGGCGGCGACCGCGCCGAGACGTTCGATGCCGCGCAAATCGACCAGAACCCGTTCTTTTGCGCCGATGCTGCGGCGGCGATCCGCTGGGAACTGCTTGTCGACAATGCGCGCAAGGCGGGCTCTTCGCTCGGCGCCGTCATCGAATGTGTCGCAACCGGTGTTCCCGCCGGATGGGGCTCACCGCTCTACATGAAACTCGATGCCCAGCTTGCGAGCGCCTGTATGAGCATAAACGCCGTCAAAGGTGTCGAAATCGGCGATGGCTTTGCGGCGGCGCGCCTTAACGGTGCGGACAATGCCGACGCGATGCGACCCGGCGAAGACGGTCCGGCATTCCTCGCCAACCACAGCGGCGGCATCGCAGGGGGTATCTCGACCGGCCAGCCCGTCATCGTCCGCGTTGCCTTCAAGCCGACGTCGTCGATCCTGACGCCGGTCGAGACCATTACCCGCGACGGGTCGGCAACCGAAATCGTGACCAAAGGCCGCCACGATCCATGCGTCGGGATCCGCGGTGCGCCGGTTGTCGAGGCAATGGTCGCGCTAGTCCTTGCCGACGCCAAGTTGATGCATCGGGGTCAGTGTGGGGGACAGGGCGGCTGATTATCGCCGCGTCCCGATCAGTGTTCCTTTGATCCCGTTGTGAAACTGCCAGTCGAATTGCGGCCAGTCGCGTTTCCATCGGCGCGCGACAACACGCTCGCCCGGCCGGGCGGCATCGTCGAGCATGATCGTTCCGCCCGGGGCGATGCGATCGAACAGCGTTTCGGCAGCGCCGCGGACCATGGGGTTCAAAGTCCAGTGCGGACCGTCGATGATCAGCAAGTCGATGACGGCCGGCACGTGCGACAGGCGATACCAAAGCCCGCCCCAATTGGGTGGCGGCGCTTCGAGCGGTGCCACAAGCAAGTCGGCGTGCAGACCATGTTCGGACAGCCAAGCCCTGGTTGCAGCAACGAAATCCGGATGCTGATCGAAACTGGTCAGCGCGCCACCGCCGTGCAGCGCCAGCGCCTTGGCAATCACCAGCGTTGATGCGCCGCTGCCCAGTTCAACGACGTGATGAACCGGCGCGGCCGCGATCCGATCCACAATCTGATGTAGAAAGCCGGTGTCGGCTTTCCAGCTGCCAAGATTTGGCAGCGCGTCGGCAGGCAGATCCAGTTTGGCGAGCAGCGTTGCCTTGTCGCGTTTCCAGCCGCCCCACAGGCTGCGCAACAGCCACGGCCACTGAATCAACCCGAAGGCAAGCACCTTTGCCAGATCATCCAGCCGACCGCCGTAACGATCACCGCTGCGCGACAAAAATGGTGTCGTCTCGCGCGAGGTCATCCTGCATAGGACGTTTGACACAGCCGATGGTTCCTCATGGCGCGATCGGATGCATAAACGGCGGGTCGGGTATTTGCGTGCGTGCTTCGTTGAGCAATCGGCCCCACGTCGCGCTGAGTGCATCGAAATAGGGGTCGTCGACGTCGATCCGTCGTTTGATATTCGGCTCGGCCGGATCGGTTGGCACGACAATCACATCGAGTGGCAGTCCAACCGAAAGGTTCGACCGGATCGTCCCGTCAAACGAAATGAGCGCGACCTTGACGGCTTCGTCCAGCGGCGAGCCCCACGTCAGCGCGCGATCGAGAATCGGCTTGCCATATTTTAGTTCGCCGATCTGAAGAAAGGGCGCGTCAGGCTGGCATTCGATAAAATTACCCTCGGCGTAAACAAGATAAAGCGCCAGCGGCTCCTGCCCGACGCGCCCCCCGAGCAGAAAAGAAACGCCCGCGTTGATCTTTGTCCCTTCCAGCGTCAGCCCAATCGCACGACGCGCAGTGCTGACGGCTTCGCCGACGAGCTGGGCCACACGAAACATCGTCGGCTGTGCGGCAATCGTCCGCGAGATGCCGCTGCCGTCGTGGCAGGGCAGCCCTTCCTCGAGCAGCGACAGCGCCGATTGCGTGACCGACAAGCTGCCCGCACTGGCCAGGACCACCAGCCGATCGCCGTCGTCGGCAAGTATATGGAGTTTCTTAAACACCGAAATATTATCGATTCCGGCGTTGGTGCGCGTATCGGCGATCATGACCATCCCGGCCTCGACCAGCATTCCCACGCAATAGGTCATGGCTTACTGCTCCTGCTCGACGCGTACATCGACGTCAAGTTCCTCGATGCCCCCGCCGCGCCGCGTGCCGGATACGGGCGCGACATCCGATCCGTCGAGGCCGACAGCCACGCGGACATAGCTCTCGTCGGGGGACGCGCCCGAACAGGGATCCAGCCCGACCCAACCGACGCGTTTTTCATGGATTTCGGCCCAATAAT
>JBGSMP010000279.1:0-16965 GCA_041740105.1 Sphingomonadaceae bacterium | reverse complement strand
GTGCGATGACGCGGCAATGCCAGCGCGGACATCGGCGAAAAAGGGTGCCAGCCGCTCGATATTCAGCCGTGCTTGCAAGCCCGGCAAGGCGCGCGACATGGCCAGCCGGTTCTCGAGCGCGTAGCCCGCCCCGGTCGGCGTCCGCGTGTGATCGGCCAGAACGCGCCATCGGCCATTTGGTCCGCGCCCGATGTCGGCGGCATAGAAATGCAGCTGGTGCCCGCCGGGTGGGTGCAGGCCGACCATGGGGCGCAGAAAATGCGGCGAACCATTCAACAATGCGGCAGGGAGCAGCCCGCTCCCCATCAGCCGCTGCGCGCCGTAGATATCCTCGAGCAACACTTCCATCAGCGTTGCACGCTGGACAACGGCATCGGAAATGCCCGCCCACTCGCGCGCATCGATCATCAGCGGGATCGGTGACAGCGGCCATTTGCGTTCGTCGCTGTCGCCCGGCATCCGGAAACCGGTGCCGATTTCGTCGGCCTGGCGCTGGATTCGGGTCCGCGCTTGCACCAGATCGCCATTGCTGGCGATCGCGACTTCGTTCGCCATCGCGGCCCACATAGCGCGATTTGTGGTTTCGCGGACGACATCGCCCTTGGCCACTTGTGCGCCATAGGCATCGAGCCACGCCGCGCCGCTGAACGCAGGCAAATCGGGTGCTGGGCTAGCCACGCGCGGCGCGCATCTTTGTTGTCCCCTTCGTCGTCGCTGTGCATAACACGATAAGACTGTTGCATTGCAACAATTGGCGGGCGCGTGGTTTATTTATATGGGCAAGGCGCTAAGGGATTGCGCATGAGCTATGATCCAATCGCCCGCTTTTCCGAATGGCTGGCCGAAGCCGAAACGACAGAACCCAATGATCCCAATGCGGTCGCCTTGGCGACGGTCGATGCTGCCGGGCAGCCCAGCGTGCGCATGGTGCTGCTCAAAGGGCTAAGCGAAGACGGCTTTGTGTTTTATACCAACCAGCAAGGCCGCAAAGCCGCCGATCTTGCAGCAAACCCACGCGCAGGGCTGCTGTTTCACTGGAAAACGCTGCGCCGGCAAGTGCGCGTCGAGGGCGCGGTTTCGGTCGTCAGCGACGCCGAAGCCGATACCTATTTCGCAACGCGCGGGCGCATTTCGAAACTGGGTGCGTGGGCTTCCGATCAGTCGCGCCCGATGCCCGATCGCGCGGCACTCGACGAAAGGCTTGCCGAAGTGACGGCGCGGTTTGACGGCAGCGACGTCCCCCGCCCGCCGCACTGGTCGGGATATCGCGTCGCGCCCGAAAGAATCGAATTCTGGTGGGATGGCGACCATCGGCTTCATAACCGCGAACTATTTGTGCGCAACGGCAGCGCGTGGACAACCAGCCTGCTGTACCCGTGAGCGGCGCGCATCATCACAGCCATAGCCACCGCGCGACTCTGACGACGCGCGCCGCCTTTGCCAGCATCGGCGTTGCGCTCTTCCTGCTCGGGCTGAAAATCTACGCGGTCTGGCAAACGGGGTCCGTGGCCATGCTCGGGTCGCTAGCCGATACCGGGCTCGATCTGCTGGCTTCGCTCGCGACACTTTATGGCGTTCGTTACGCCGCGCAACCCGCCGATAGCGAACATCGCTTCGGGCATGGCAAGGCCGAAGCACTGTCGGCCTTGTTCCAGGTGTTCATCATCGCGCTGTCGGCACTGGCCATATTCTACCGCGCGATCGAGCGGCTTATGAACGGCGAAGTCACGGCGAAAGCCGAATATGGCATCGGCGTCTCGGTCATCGCGATCGTCGCGACGCTCGGGCTGCTCGCCTATCAGCGCTATGTCATTGCCAAAACGAAGTCGGTCGCGATCACGGCTGACCATGTCCATTACCAGTCGGACGTTCTGCTCAACATTGCGGTCATCGCCGCGCTCGCGCTTGATCAGTATGCCGGGCTGGTCTGGGCCGATCCGGTGTTCGGTATCGGCATCTCCGCTGCGCTGATGCTCGGCGCGTGGCGGGCCTCGACGCAGGCCGTCGACCAGCTAATGGACCGCGAATGGCCCGAAGAAAAGCGCCAGCATTTTCTGCGCGTGGCGGCCCGCCATCCCGAGCTTGCAGGCATTCACGACCTCAGGACACGGACGAGCGGGACGCAGGACTTCGTGCAGTTCCATGTGTGGATGGATCCGAACATGACTGTTGCAGCGGCGCACCGCGTAATGGACGAAGTCGAAGACAAGCTGGCGCACGAATTTCCCGGAACCGAAATCCTGATCCACATCGATCCCGAAGGGCAAGTCGACAGGGAAGGGGTGCTGCCCAGCCATCTTGCCGAGGAGGCAACGCGATGAAGATACCCTTTGCCCAGATCGACGCCTTTGCCGACCGGCCGTTTACGGGCAATCCGGCCGGCGTGATGCCGCTCGAGGCGTGGCTCGACGATGACGTGCTTCAGTCGATCGCACAGGAAAACAACCTGAGCGAAACAGCGTTCATCGTGCCCGACGCCAGTGGAGCAGCGGACTATGAATTGCGCTGGCACACCCCGGCCGCCGAGGTTGCGCTCTGTGGTCACGCCACGCTTGCCAGCGGTCATTATGTGCTTGGCCGTGATCCGCAACGCGCGCGCGTGACGTTCAGGACGCGCAAGTCGGGCATCCTGACGGTCGTTCGCGCTGGAAACGGATATACGCTCGATTTGCCCGCCTGGGTCGCGGCGCCGAAACCGCTGCCGCAAATTTCCGCAGCCCTCGGCATCGCATCGCCGGTCGCCACATTATGGCACGATAGCGGCTATGCCCTGATTGTTGTCAACAACGAAGCAGCGGTCCGCTCAATCAACCCTGATATGCACGCTTTGATGGCACTTGGGCCCATTGTTGCCATCGTCAGTGCCCCGGGGACCGATGTCGATTTCGTTAGCCGTGTCTTTACGCCCCATTTCGACATTCCGGAGGATCCGGTGACAGGATCCGCACACGCCGTGGCCGTGCCTTATTGGGCCGAGCGTTTGGGCCGCAAGAAATTTACGGCCTATCAGGCGTCGGCGCGCGGTGGCCATGTCGGTTGCAGCCTCGACGGCGATCGCGTTGTTCTGACCGGGCAATGCGTCACCGTGATCGAGGGTGTTTTTACGCTCTAGGCTGCGACTGCGAGTTCGGTTGCGACGGTTTCTTCGATCCATCCGCCGCCGATGACACGTTCGCCCGCGTAAAAGACCGCAGCCTGTCCGGGCGACACGCCATATTCGGGCGCGTCGAAGGAAAGCCAATCGCCATCAATCCGCGCTGGCACAGGCTTGGCCATCGAACGCACTTTTGCGCTCAGCGACCCCTGATAGGCCGATCCGATCAAATTGATTTCCGACAGTCGCGCCGATGACACGGCCAGCGCTCGACGCGGCCCCACGACGACCCGGCGGCTTTCCGGTTCCAGCCGCACGACATACAGCGGTTCGGCCTGCCCGCCCACATCGAGGCCGCGGCGCTGGCCAATCGTAAAGCCGACAATGCCCTGATGCTGGCCCAGCACGCGGCCCGACTGATCGACGATATCGCCACCCGATATGGCTTCGGGGCGCAGCTTTTTGACCAGGCCTGCATAATCGCCGTCGGGCACAAAGCAGATGTCCTGACTGTCGGGCTTTGCCGCCACGCCGAGCGCCAGTTCGGCGGCAATCGCGCGGACCGCGGGCTTTTCCATGCCGCCCAGCGGAAACCGCAGATAATCGAGCTGCGCCGTCGTGGTCGCGAACAGGAAATAACTCTGGTCGCGTGCAGGATCGATCGCGCGGTGCAGTTCGGGTCCGTCCGCGCCATCGACGCGGCGGACATAATGGCCGGTGGCCAGACAGTCAGCGCCCAGATCGCGCGCCAGTCTGAACAGATCGGTAAATTTCACGCCCATGTTGCACCGGACGCAGGGGATCGGCGTGCGCCCTGCCAGATACTCGTCGGCAAACCCGTCGATGACCGAGTCGCGAAAGCGGCTTTCATGATCGAAGACATAATGCGCGATGCCGAGTTTATCGGCGACCGAGCGTGCATCGCGGATATCCTGACCTGCGCAACACGCGCCCGGCCGCTTGATCGCCTCACCATGGTTATAAAGCTGCAGCGTCACGCCGATCGTCTCGGCGCCTGACCGTGCGGCAAGTGCCGCGACGACCGACGAATCGACGCCGCCCGACATCGCCACGACTATGCGCTTGCCGCTCAGATCACCCAGTTGAAACAGATCGTACATCGCGGCTCATATAGGGCATCGCCGCAAAAATGTCATGGTTTACCCGGTCTTCACCATCTCATGCGCATAGCCAATGTCATGGATATGAGTTTCGCCCGTCGCCGCAAGGCAAAGCCGGTCAGCACGACGCCCGATCTGGCCGTGCTGCTATCGGAAATGAGCACGAAGCAGGAATCAAGCCGCACAGCTTTGACGCAAACGCGGACAGAACCGTCGTTGCCGCCTGCAATTTCGGACCCGCTGGTCGAGATTTTCGCGCCGCGTGGCCGCGTCGTCGCCGCAACGCACAGTTTCAGCGATCAAATCGCAAATCCCGTAATTCCGCGTAAACTAAAATGACCACGGCGTTTACCTTGGCGTTTCAGCGTATCTTCAAGCCCTCGCTGTTAGACCGCTTGTATCGAATGAGCGTTTGGCACCCGTTGGTGTCTGTGAGGACATAAATGATCGAGAACCAGAAAATCCGCCCCGCGCAAGTGATTGGGCCGTTGGGCGAACCGCTGACGCTGGCAACGCTACCGCCGGCGGGCACGACTCGCTGGGTCGTGCGCCGCAAGGCCGAAGTCGTCGCTGCCGTGAATGGCGGTCTGCTTTCGATCGACGACGTCTGCAATCGCTATAGCCTGACGCTCGAGGAGTTTGCGGGATGGCAGCGTGCGGTCGATCGTTCGGGCATGCCGGGACTGCGCGTCACCCGCATCCAGCATTACAAATCGCTTTACGAGCGCCAGCAGAAATATTGACGCGCCTGAGCCTGCACTGCATCGGGGGATGCGGCGCAGGCGAAAGGTTGCCATGTTTGGATTTACGGTTTGGCTCGTGATCGGCGGCATTGTCGGCTGGATCGCAAGCGTCGTCACGCGCACCGATGAACAGCAGGCTATCCTCGGCAATATCATCGTCGGCGTCGTCGGCGCCTACATCGGCGGTGCTTTCATCGCACCGATGGCGCGCGCGACCCTATCACTTGCACACCCGTTCGCGCTCTTTGGCGCACTTGTCGCGGTCGCACTGTCTGTTTTGGCGCGGCGCGCCATGCGGCGCTGATCACCCGAGTTCGAATGTCACGTTGACGGTGACCCCGACATCCTGTTCGCCGGGCACGATTTCGGACTTTGCTGCCGACATGACAATTTGGTCGCGGGCATAGGGCATCGGACGCGGCCCCAACATGCTGCTCGATTCGCTGATTGCCACAATCCGCTTCACGGTCATCCCGGCGGCTTTTGCATAAAGTTCAGCGCGCGCCCGTGCGCTCTTGATCGCTTCGGCGCGCGCTTCGTCCTGCGCCGCTTCGGGCTTGTCGATTGTCAGTGACGGCCCGCTGATCTGGTTGGCACCGGCGGCGACCAGCGCGTCGAGGATGGCGCCCGATTTGCCGATATCGCGAAACCGCACGGTCACGCTGTTGTTCGCTTGATAACCGACGACGACAGGCGGCTGGTTGTCGACATAGCGATATTGCGGGCTTAATCCGATCTGCGCTGTGGCAATGTCGCGTTCGGCAACGCCGGCGCCGCGCAAGGCCGCCAGAACCCGCGTCATCGCGGTTGCGTTGCCAGCCATCGCGGCCTTTGCGTTGCTCGCCGTCGTGACGACGCCTGCCGAGATGATCGCGACGTCGGGCACGCGCTGGACCGTGCCCTGTGCTGTGACATCAAGTCGCGTGCCACTGATCGTCGGTCCGGTCACGTCTGCAAACGCCACGATTGGCAGCATCGAAATCGCGGCAACGACGGCAAGTTTCTTGATCATTATCATTCTCCTTCGGCGACATTTGTAGCGCTCGTGACGGCTGATCATATCGTGCCTGCATCAAAGATGAACTGTGCCGCCGCAGCCCTGTTATGCCTTGCTCTGGCTCCATCGGACAGGCTATGGTGCGACGCAATGTAAAACTCTGAGCAAGCCGGGGCTTGAGCCGAGTGATCTATTGATGTAACACACCTCGTCGATAGCATTCGGCACGGCGATAAAGGCGTTTGGCAATGAATTTCGAATCCGGATTTTCGACCAAAGGGGCAACCCTCGATGTGATCAGCGACGAAGACGTTGCGCAACGCAAGCGGCGGCGGACGCTGATTATCGGCGCGCTTATCGTTGCTGCGCTGGTGCTGGTTGCGGCGTGGTGGATGATGGGGAGCAGCAAGCCGGCGACCAAAGCCGGCGGCGGGAAGCAAGCACCGACGGTCACGGTTATCGTCCCGGGGCGGCAGTCCGTCGACCGCGTCATTTCGGCAACGGGCAACCTTGCGGCACGTCGCGAAATGCCTGTCGGCGTTGCCGGCGAAGGCGGCATGGTGTCGGCTGTGCTGGTCGAACCCGGCCAGTGGGTCGGTGCCGGTCAGGTGCTCGCAACGATCGATCGCAGCGTTCAGTCGCAGCAGTCCGCATCGTTGAATGCACAAATTGCCGTTTCCGAAGCCGATGCACGGCTGGCGCAATCCGAGCTCGAGCGCGCACAAGCGCTTGTTGCGCGCGGATTTATCTCGAAAGCCGACATCGACCGCAAAACGGCGACCCGCGATTCGGCCCGCGCAAGGGTCAACGTTGCGCGCGCACAATTCCAGCAATCGCAGGCGAGCAATTCGCGGCTCGATATCCGTGCGCCGGCCGCTGGCCTCGTGCTCGAGCGCAGGGTTGAGCCGGGGCAGGTCGTCAGCGGCGGTTCGGGCGTTTTGTTCCGCATGGCAAAGGGCGGCGAAATGGAAATGCTCGCGCGGCTCGGCGAAAGCGATCTGGCGCGCATGACCGTGGGTCAGCAGGCGACGATCACGCCCGTTGGCGGCACGCAGGGGTTCAAGGGGCAAATCTGGCAAGTCGCGCCCGTCATCGATCCGCAGACCCGTCAGGGCTTTGCGCGCATCGCGGTTCCTTATGACAAAGCGTTGCGTCCGGGCGGTTTTGCTGCCGCTAGCATTATCAGTGGTGCGGCAGACGTGCCGCTGTTGCCTGAGTCAGCAGTGCAGAGCGATGCCAAGGGCAATTACGTTTATATCGTCGGTCAGGGAAACAAAATCGAACGGCGCCAAGTTCAGGTCGGTGATGTGAACGATCAGGGCGTCACCATTCTGACCGGCTTGAGCGGCCGCGAAGCCGTCGTGCTCAGCGCAGGGGCTTTCCTGAATCCTGGTGAAGTGATTATACCCCAGCGGGTAAAGTTGCCGAGTTGATGCGTAAGAGGATTGCAGCCCGATGAGTTTCCGTAACATTTCGGCGTGGTCAATCCGCAATCCTGTCGCGCCGATCGTCCTGTTCATTGCGCTGTTGCTGGCGGGCACCCTGTCGTTTGCGCAGATGAGCATCAACGACAGCCCCGATATCGATTTTCCCGCCGCACAGATCAACATTTCGCAACCGGGCGCCGCGCCGAGCGAAATGGAAACGCAGGTTACGCAAAAGGTCGAGGCGGCGGTGCGCGGCGTCAACGGGATCGACGAAATCAATTCGACGATCCGCGAGGGCAATTCGAGCACGTTTGTCCAGTTCGCGATCGGCACGCCGACCGATCGTGCGGTGAACGACGTCCGCGACGCGATTGCCAATATCCGCAGCGACCTGCCCGACGGCATCCTCGAGCCGCAAGTCCAGCGCGTCGACATCGGCGGCAGCGAAATCGCCATTTTCTCTGCCGAATCGCGCGACATGACACTCGAAGAACTGAGCTGGTACGTCGATAATAATGTTGCCAAGAAACTGCGCTCGATCGAAGGCGTTGCGGCTGTCACGCGGAGCGGCGGCGTCGATCGAGAGATCCGCGTCGTTCTGGACCCCGCCAAGCTCCAGTCGCAAGGCGTGACGGCATCGCAGGTCAATGCGCAGTTACGATCGATCAATCTGAATGCGGCGGGTGGGCGCGCCGAAATCGCCGGGTCCGAACAATCGGTGCGTGTGCTCGGCAATGCCAACAACGCCTTTGCCTTGTCGCAGCTCAATATCAATGCCGGTGGCGGTCGGACCATCAAGCTTGCCGACATTGCCGAAGTGCGCGACGGCTATGCCGAGCAGCGGACGCTCGCCAAAATGAACGGCCGTCAGGTGCTGAGTTTTGCCATCGAACGGTCGAAGGGCGCGTCCGAAGTTTCGGTTTACAAGGAAGTCAACAAGGAGCTCGAGGCGCTCAAGAAGGCCAACCCGAAAGTGTCGTTCGTCGAGCTTTTCACGAGTGTCAACGACACGATGACGCAGTATAAATCCGCGATCGCGGCGATGATCGAGGGCGCCATTCTTGCGGTTCTTGTGGTCTGGCTGTTCCTACGCGATTGGCGCGCGACCCTTATTGCGGCTGTCGCCATTCCCCTGTCGGCGATACCTGCATTCTGGTTCATGGACCTGATGGGCTTCACGCTAAATTTCCTGTCGCTGCTCGCGCTGAGTCTCGTCGCCGGTGTCCTTGTCGATGACGCCATCGTCGAGATCGAGAATATCGTTCGCCACATGCGCATGGGCAAAACCGCCTACCAGGCGTCGATCGATGCCGCCGACGAGATCGGGCTTGCGGTTTTAGCGACCACGATGGCCATCGTCGCTGTTTTCCTACCGGTCGGGCTGATGCCAGGGATTTCGGGTCAGTTTTTCAAGAATTTCGGCTTGACGGTTGTTGCCGCCGTTTTGGTCAGTCTGGCCGTCGCGCGCCTGATCACGCCGATGATGGCGGCCTATTTCCTGAAATCGCACGGTCACGCCACGCATGGCGAGGGGCGTTTCATGGATTTGTACATGAAAGTGCTCGCCTGGACGATGGACAGCAGCCGTGTCGCGGCACTGAAGGGCAAAAGTCGCTTGTCGCATCTGTGGGCCTATCGCGTGGATCACCGCCTATGGACTATGGGGCTCGGCGGCCTGTCCTTCGTCGCCACGGTTATTGCTTTCTGGGGCATTCCGGTGACGTTCCAGCCCGCGCGTAACAATGATTTCAGCCAGGTGCGCATTTTCATGACGCCGGGCACGACGCTGCAGCGGACCGAGGCCGTCATCGACGAGGTCCGCGACATGCTGGCAACAGCGCCCGAAGTTCAGTCTGCGTTCTCACGGATCAACGTCGGCAACGGAAATATCTTCCTGACACTGAAAAAAGATCGCGACCTGACCAGCGTCGAATTCCAGCGCAGCTGGGCGGACAGGCTGAACAAGATCCCCGACGCGCGGGTCTTTTTCCAGTCGCAATCGGGCGGCGGTCCCGGCAGCGCGGGGCGCGATATCACGATCACATTGGGCGGTGACAATCCCGTCCTGCTGATTGCAACGGCCAACAAGGTCGTCGAGGAAATGAAGGGCCTGCCCGAACTGGTCGCGCCGCGCACGGGTGCCGATCTGCAGCGTCCCGAAATCATCGTCACACCGCGCACGCAGCTGGCAGCCGAGCTGGGCGTTACGACACAAGCGCTGAGCCAGGCGATCCGCATCGCGACGCTCGGCGAAATCGACCAGAACAGTGCCAAGTTCTCGCTCAGCGACCGGCAGATTCCGATCCGTGTGCTGCTCAATCAGGAGTCGCGACAAAGCCTGTCGACAATCGAAAACCTGCCGGTGCCGACGATTACCGGTGGCTCGGTGCCGCTGAAGGTCGTTGCCAATATCCGTTTCGGGTCCGGACCCGTGCAGATCCAGCGCACGAACCAGATCCGGCGCGTGTCGCTTGGCGCCGATCTCGCACCCGGCCTCGTCTCGGGCGATGCCTCGCCCAAAATTGCCGCATTGCCGACGATGAAAAACCTGCCGCTCGGCGTGACCGAACTCAAGCTCGGCGATGCCAAGTGGCAGGCTGAGTTGTTCGTGAGCTTCATCATTGCCGTCATCACCGGCATATTGCTCGTCTTCGCAACGCTGGTGCTACTCTACAAACGCGTCATGCCGCCCTTCGTGAACATGGGTTCGCTGCTGCTGGCCCCGCTTGGCGGCGCGCTGGCCATCCGTCTGACCGGCGATCCGCTTTCGATGCCCGTGCTGATCGGACTGCTGCTGCTGCTCGGCATCGTCGCCAAAAACTCGATCCTCCTGGTCGATTTCGCACTCGAGGAAGTGAACAAGGGCGTCGACAAATATACCGCGATCATGGATGCCGGTCACAAGCGTGCGCAGCCGATTGTCATGACGACTGTGGCAATGGTCGCTGGCATGATTCCCGTTGCCCTGTCGCTAACAGGCGACGGCAGCTTCCGCGCGCCGATGGGCGTCACCGTGATCGGCGGGCTCATTGTCTCGACGGTGCTCACCTTGCTGATTGTGCCGGCGACGTTCAGCCTCGCGGTGGGTATCGAGCAGCGTCTGGGGCCATGGCTTTCGCGCAAGCTGACCAACGGTGGCGAAGGCGCACCGAGCGCGCAACCCGCCGAGTGAGCCTGCGTGCCCGTTTGAACCCGCTTCAGGGCGGGGCCACACGAATGCGCACGGTGGCGACCGGCCTGCTTTTCCTGATGGCCGCGGTCTACCTGACGGCGCGCATTTACGAACCCGTGCATCCGGCAATCGGGTTCGTGCGTGCCTTTGCCGAAGCCGCGATGGTCGGCGGTCTGGCCGACTGGTTTGCGGTCACCGCGCTGTTCCGCCACCCGCTTGGCATTCCCATCCCGCACACCGCCATCATTCCGCGGAACAAGGATCGGATCGGCGATACGCTGGCGCTGTTCCTGCGCGACAATTTCCTGACACCTGCCGTCGTCGCCCGACGGATGCGGCGTGTCGATGTGGCGAGTGCGGCCGGGCGCTTTCTGACCAAAGCGCCCGATGAGGGCGGGCGGTTCAAAGCGGGAGCCTCGCGCCTGATCGCGAACTTGATCGAATCGTTCGATCAGGAACGGCTGGGGGGCATGATCAAATCCGCTCTGGGCGCGCGGATCGGCGAGCTGAACCTCGCCCCGCTGCTCGGGCAGGCACTCAGTGCCGCGATTGCCGAACAGCGCCATTTGCCACTGCTCGACGGTATTATTCGCTGGGCAGGCAAAACGCTTAGCGCCAACGACCAGCTCGTCCGCGATATGGTGCACAAGCGCGCGGGCGGGATCCTGCGCTGGACGGGTCTCGACGAACGACTTGCCAATGCGATTATCGACGGCCTGCAGAAAATGCTCGACGACATGGCGGCCGAGCCCGATCACCCGTTGCGCGAAAAGGCGGAAGAAGGACTGGCGACGCTGGCCTATGACTTGCAGCATGACGAGCGGATGCAGGCGCGCGTTGCCAATTTGCGTGATGAAATTCTCGAAAATCCGGCGATGCGCAAATGGCTCGACGGCTTGTGGGAAAGCGCGCGCGCGGCCCTGCTCCGTTCGGCGCGCGATCCCGATGCCGCGCTTGCCGGCAAATTCGGAGAGGCGCTACGCCAGCTCGGGGAGACCCTGCAGTCCGACGAGAAGCTCCGCATCACGATAAACCGGTTCGCTCGGCGCACAGCTGTCGGCGCGACGGCGGGCTATGGCGACGGGATCGTCAAGCTGGTGTCGGACACCGTGCGCGGCTGGGATGCCGAAACGATCACAGGCCGCGTCGAAAATGCCGTCGGTCGCGATCTGCAGTTTATCCGAGTGAACGGGACCGTCGTCGGCGGGCTTGTCGGCGTCGTGCTTCACGCCGTAGATGTCTCGCTTTAGCTGCTGAGCTTGCGTTCCCAGGACAGCGCATCCTTAACGATCCCGTCCAAGTCAGCCCGTTTCGGCGTCCAGTCGAGTGTCGCCAATATCCGCGCATTATCCGCGACCAGCGCGTCGGGATCGCCCGCGCGGCGCGGCTCCATGCGGCGGTCGATCTTCATGTTGGTTACGCGGTCGACGGCATCGAGCACTTCGTTGACGCTGAACCCGCGGCTATAGCCTGCATTCATGATATGGCTGGTCGCCGGTTCCGCGATCAGCTTTTCGAGCGCAGCGACATGCGCATCGGCCAGATCGCTGACGTGGATGTAATCGCGCACCCCCGTGCCGTCGGGCGTATCATAATCGGTGCCGAACACGCTGACATGCGCGCGCTTGCCGGTTGCCGCTTCGGCGGCAATCTTGATCAGGTGCGTCGCCCCTGCTGTCGATTGTCCCGCGCGACCCGCCGGGTCGGCACCCGCCACATTGAAGTAGCGCAGCGCCGCATAATTCATCGGATGCGCGGCCGCGGTATCGCGCAGCATCGCTTCGGTCATCAGTTTTGACATGCCGTAAGGATTGATCGGCACGGTCGGGCTGTCTTCGCGCACCGGGATGATGGCGGGTATGCCATAGGTCGCCGCCGTCGATGAAAACAGGAAATGCGGGATGCCAGCGGTCACGGCAGCTTCGAGCAGGGCGCGCGTGCGAACGGTATTGTTCAGATAATATTTGAGCGGATCGCTCACCGATTCAGGCACGACGACCGATCCGGCGAAATGGACAATCGCGCGGATACCATGCGTCTCGATAATGCGCGCGACCAGCGCTCCGTCATCGATATTGCCTTCATAGAAGGGCACATCGTCGGGCACCGCTGATCGAAACCCCGTGACAAGATTGTCGATCACTGCGACCGACCAGCCCGCGTCTCTGAATGCAAGCACGGCATGACTGCCGATATAACCTGCGCCACCGGTGATCAGAACGGGCAGTTTCATTTGCGGACTCCGGCGAACAAATGTCTGTTGTCGCGTTGGACCATCTCGAGGAACGATTTCGGCTTTTTCATCAGGTTCTGTGGAAACGCGACTTTCATGCCGACCAGCGCGGCGGCTTCACCTGCGAAATGCACGCAATTGGCTTTGCCAAGGCTATATCCTTTTGGCCCGCGCTTGGCCCAATTGGAGACCAGCGCCATCAGCCGGTCATAGGTAGCGTCAGGCACAACGACCGAAAAGTGACGGCGGCTGCGCGCGACATAGGGCGTATCCTTGGTTTCGATATCGCCCTGCGTCGAACCGAACAGCGCGGCATCGGTCGATCGCGCGGTAAAGCCATAATTCGTATTGATCGGCGGGCCACCGCGCGCCAGCGTTCCGGTTACCGCGAAAAAAGCATGCGGAAAGGCGCGCATGCCGAACGCTTCCATATCATGCGAATAAAATGTGATGGTCACGTCGGCGCGCGCCGTCATCGGCGCAAAAACAGCAAGCAGAAGCAGGAATGCGCGCCACATGCCGCCGCCTATGGCCGCAACAGGACTGGCCTGTCGAGCCATTTTGCGGCAGGGTTGCGTTTCAAAGAGCAATGGAAAGGCGTCGATTGCGCAAAGCGATTTTCATCACGGGCGGCGGATCGGGCATTGGCCGCGCCACTGCACAGCATTTTGCGGCAAAAGGCTGGTTTGTCGGTCTGGCCGACGTGAACGCGGGCGGACTTGCCGAAACCGCAGCGCTTTTGCCGGCAAGGCAGTCGGCAGAATATATCATGGACGTCCGCGAACGCGCGGCATGGGAATCAGCGCTTGCCGATTTCGATGTTAAAAGCGATGGCCGGCTCGACGTTCTCTTCAATAATGCCGGCATCGGCACCGGCGGGCCGATCGAAGCGATGACGCCGAATGATATCGAGCGTGTTCTCGACATCAATCTCAAAGGCGTCTTCTGGGGCGCGCAGATCGGCTTCCCTTATCTCAAAAAGACGCCAGGGTCGGCACTCGTCAGCACGTCCTCAGCTGCGGGGCTTTATGCAAGCCAGGGCATGTCGGCCTATTCCGCAACGAAATTCGGCGTCCGCGCCATGACTGAATCGCTCGACCGCGAATGGGCCGTTTACGGTATCAAGGCGCGCACGATCATGCCGAGCTTCATCGATACGCCGCTGCTCGATGCGGTCAGCGCGGGTTCGAACGAGACCGTCCGCGAAACTGTGCGCGGCGCGGGACTCGAATTCACCCCGGTCGAGCAGGTTGCGCAGGCGGTCTGGGACGCCGCACACGGAAACCGCGTTCACGTCGTTGTCGGCAAAACCGCGCGCCGGCTGAAATGGGCAACGACCTGGGCACCCTGGCTGCTGCCCAAGGAACGCTTCAAGCGGTGAGCGTCTAAGGCCTTATTGTTCACCGCCGCGATTCATGCCGCTAAGCGCCGTCCGCTTTCCCTGCCGACTGGCAATTTTATCGCCCGTTCGGCGCGCAAGGCGCTCTCAAGACCATGGTGGCCCGCGCGCGAAGCCGCCTCGATCAACGTCAGGTCAATGACGTCGCGCTGGGCATGGCTGCCGCCGAAGCGCGCCGATTGGCTCCGGATCGAACGCAGCAGGTCGGTCGCGAGATCAAAACGCTCTTCGCCAAAGGCAACCAAGGCTTTCATCAACGGGAACCCGACCTCGGTGGCAAACCCGGCATTGTCGCCGGGACCGTTAACCACCGCCTCCTGAACCGTCAGAAGCGCGCGCGCGGCCGTTAGCTGACCACCGCCGACAAGTGCCATCATCGCATGCGCATCGTCGAAAGCATACGCTCCTTGGGCAGCCGCACGCCAGAGGCCGGCCAGCGCATCCCACCGGTGGCCGATATCGACGCCCTGCAGGTGCATCCGCCACAACAGCGCCGAAGCATCGACCAGATCAAGTGCCATGTCCGATCGCCCGCCATTGATTGGGCCGTCATAGAGCGCAAGCGCTTCGTCGACGTCGCCGAGCCCCAGATGAAAGAGCGCGAGGTGCCACCAATTGTGTACCTGGAAAAAGCTTTCGCGGCTCCACGCTTCGGTGTCGCTGCGCAGCCAAGCCACACCGTCGTCGCGGCGTCCCTGCATCTCGCAGACATGGGCAACGGCGTGCCACGCCCAGCCGTTGCGCGGTTCAAGATCGACGGCTTCGCGCCCTACCATTTCGGCGCGTGTATAGTCCGCCATCTCTTCGAGCCCGAAGGCAAGCATGCCGAGGATCGCATGATAGTCGGGCATGTCGCGCGACCACGACGGCAGGGCACGGGCAATCCTGTCGCGAAGCATGCGCGAGTCACCGATCGAAAAGTCGATGAGCTGGCCGACTTGAAGCGCCAGAACGTCGCGCGGATTGTCGATCGCGACATCTTCGAGGACGCGGCCCGCGGCGCGGTATTCGCCCGCGATAAGATGACCCACAGCAGCGACATGTCGCCGCTCGCGCTCGTTCGCGGGAAGGGCTGACGCAGCTTTGTAAGCCTGAACCCCCATGGCCTGCATTTCGGCGTTGGAGCCGATAAGGGTGAGATAGGCGGTCAGCACATAACCCATGACGAACCCCGGGCTGTCGGCGCATGCCGCCTGAAGCAGGGTGCCCGGATCACCGGCATAGCAGTGATAGGCGTTCAGGGCCCGGGCGTAATTGTCCGCGGCAAAGCCGCTTGCCCCCGATAACGGCAGATTGTGGTGATCGTAAACGGGCATGATGGTCTCCTTGTTTCGACATCAATGTCGCTCAAGTGGCGCGAACGATCTAGCGTATGCGTGGTTTGTTCGGGCGCGGGACGAAAAATTGTGATAGGCTCTGGGCTTGCGTTGACAAAGTAGCGGGAAAAAGCGCGCATGACCGCAAACGTTGAGCGGAAAACCACATCCGGGGTACAGGTGATCGACCTGACCAAGGGACAGCGCACGCGCGAGCGCCTGCTGGACCTCGCCTATGATGCCATGGTCACGAAGGGGATCGCTGCTACGTCGGTCGAGGAGATCGTTGAAGGCGCCGGGATCACGAAAAGCGGCTTCTTCTATCATTTTCGTGACAAGCACGACTTGGCAAGACACGTTCACTTGCGCTTTCGCGCGCAAAACGAGGAACTCTTCGATCAGTTGTCGGCGCGTGCGCGCGAGCTGAGCGATGACCCCCTCCATGGCTTCCTCATCTTCCTCAAGCTCTACGCCGAAGCAGTCGACGACCATATCGAATTTATGCCCGGATGCCTTGTTGCGACGGTCGCATTCCAGGAGCGTTCGGTGGCGCATGATGTCCGCGCCGCCAATGTCGAGATGGTTGCGGCATGGCGCGCGCGGTTTCGCGATTGGCTGGACGAAATCGTTCGCGTTTACCGACCCAATGTCGCGATCGACCTCGATGTCCTCGTCGATGCGGGATGGTCGGCGATTTTCGGTTCCTTCACCTTAGCGAAGACAACCGGACCGTCGGGCGTCGTGGGTGCACAATTGCTGCTTTACCGCGAAACGATCCGGCAAATCTTCGTGCATGGCGAGACGATGGCGATGCCCGGCGTCTCCCGCCCCTAATCCACCAGCGCGTCGATCGCTTTGGCCAGCGCCACGTCGCGCACCGATAGTCCCCCGGCATCGTGCGTCGTCAGCAGGATATCCACGCGGTTGTAAATGTTCGACCATTCGGGATGATGATCCGCCTTTTCGGCAAGGATCGCGACGCGCGTCATGAAACCGAACGCCTCAATGAAATCGGCAAACAGGAAACGCCGCGTGATCGCATCGCGCGCTTCGTCATAATCCCATTCGCCAAGCGCATCGAGTGCGGCGGCGCGTTCGTCTTCGTCCAGTTGCTCGATCATCTTTGCACTCCGCGTATCCGCGTCTATGTCGCAGCGATGGCACATGCGGGTCAACTGGCGCCGGACGGGGCGGCGATCGAACGTCTGGCGCGCGCGGCGATGGCGCGCCTTCCCGAACCGTTTGCGGGCCTGATCGACGGCGTCGTCCTGATCGTCGAGGATTTCGCGACCGACGAGGTGCTGAAGGACATGGACATCGACGATCCCTTCGCGCTGTCCGGGCTGTATTCGGGCCGTCCCATCGGTCAACCAAGCGAAACCGGCGATTTGCCCGCGACGATCCATCTCTACCGCCGCCCGATCCTCGACGAATGGTGCGAAAGCGGCGAAGCGCTCGAGGTG
>JBGSMP010000027.1:0-5145 GCA_041740105.1 Sphingomonadaceae bacterium | reverse complement strand
GGCAATTGTTGGTGCCCAAATCCAGCGCGGCATAGGTCCGGCGATAGGGCCCACGCGACGCGCGCGGCTCGGGTGCTGTCGTGCCCGCCATGTCTGTCTCTCGATCACCGCAAGGTCGAATAACCCGGCGGCACTTGATGACAGCGATAGCCGACCCGGTCGCAACCCGCAACGAGGGCTTATCGGCGCCACTTGCCCGGGCGGCGCGTCATCAGGCAACTGCGCGCAGCTTTATCGCCTTTGCAATCGAGCGCAGTGCGTTCGTTTTCGATTGAGGCGCAAAACCCTTCGCGCCATTCGCCGCTGCGTGGCTTGGTCTCGATAATGGTGCAGCTGCGTTTTTCGTCGAACGTGCCGATCCGCCAGTATCCCTGCGTGGTAATGATCCCGCCCGAAGACCCTGCGATCTCGGGCTTGTCGCCGCCGAAACGTCCATCGTTCAGGAACTGAACCATCAGGGCGCGGCTGCCGGGCGTCGCATCTGCCGAGAAGATGCCGTGCATGTCGCGTTCGCTGACCGGGCGCGGCGCGGCTGAGCAGGCCGCAAGGACGATGAACAGAAGGATGCTACGCATGCGCTGTCAGCAGATGGTCGAGCTGCATCCGGTCCGATAGGTGAAACCCGTTGACCGGATCGAACGACAAGCCGCGCTGATCGACGACGGTCAGCCCTGCGGCGGCGACATGCGCTGCCAGTTCGGACGGCGTGACGAACTTGTCCCAGTCGTGCGTGCCCCGCGGAATGCCGCCGATGGTTTCGCCGATGCCGATAACCGCGAGCCGCGACAGCGCGGTGCGATTGGGCGTCGACAAGATCATCAGCCCGCCGGGGGCCAGCAACTGAGCAAGGCCTCCGATAAAGCGCGCAGGATCGGCGACATGCTCGATCACTTCAAGGCAGGTGATCAGATCGAACGTGCGTCCCGAAACCGCATCGATTTCACCCGTGCAATACTCGATCGGCAGCCCAGACTGCGTCGCATGATCCTGTGCGACCGCTATGTTCTCGGTTGCGGCATCAACGCCTGTGACGGTGCCGCCCATCCGCGCCAGCGGCTCGGTCAGCAACCCTGCGCCGCACCCCATATCGAGGGCGCGTTTGCCGACAAGGGGCGTCCGCGACTTCGGATCGCCATGCCAGTGCGCATCGACACGATCGCGGATGTAGCGCAGGCGCACGGGGTTCAGGCGGTGCAGCATCGCCGATGAGCCCTTCGGATCCCACCAGTCGGCGGCCATGCTGCCGAATCGTTCGGCTTCGTGCGGCACAATATTCGATATGGTTGCGTTCGCCATGCCCCCTTCCTATCAGGCGCGCACGCAAAAGCCCAAGGGGGAAGTGAGGCGCAATGGCGCGGATCGTGATGAAATTCGGCGGCACGTCGATGGCGGGGATCGAACGCATCCGCAGCGTCGCTGCGCGCGTGAAACGCGAAGTCGATGCCGGCCACGAGGTCGCCGTCGTCGTCAGCGCCATGGCGGGCGATACCGACCGGCTTGTCGGTTTCTGCAAGGAAGCGTCGCCGCTTGCCGATCCGCGCGAATATGATGTCGTCGTTGCATCCGGCGAACAAGTGACGTCAGGGCTGCTGGCGATTGCGTTGCAGGCGATCGGCGTTGACGGGCATAGCTGGATGGGATGGCAGTTGCCGATCCGGACATCGTCGGCGCATGCTTCGGCACGGATCGAGGGAATCGATGCTGGTGCGTTGATGTGCTCGATGGCCGATGGGCAGGTCGCGGTCATCCCTGGCTTTCAGGGACTGACGCACGACGGCAATATTTCAACGCTGGGCCGCGGCGGGTCGGACACGTCGGCTGTTGCTGTTGCCGCCGCGATCAAGGCCGACCGCTGCGATATCTATACCGATGTCGATGGCGTCTACACGACGGACCCGCGCATCGTGCCGCGCGCGCGCAAGCTGAAGCGCGTGACCTATGAAGAAATGCTCGAGCTTGCGAGCGTCGGCGCCAAAGTGCTGCAAACGCGCTCGGTGGGGCTTGCCATGAAAGAAGGCGTGCGCATTCAGGTGCTGTCGAGTTTCGACGACCCCAATAATGCCGCCAATGCCGATACCCTGCCCGGAACGATGATCGTCAGTGATGACGAATTAGGAGACGATGTGGAAAGCCAGCTGATCACGGGCATTGCCCACGACAAGAACGAAGCCAAAGTCACACTGACCGCCGTTCCCGATACGCCGGGCACCGTGTCGCGGATTTTTGCGCCGCTGGCCGAGGTCAACATCAACGTCGACATGATCATCCAGAATATCGCGCACCAGTCGCCGGGTCGGCCGGGATCGACTGATGTGACGTTTACCGTGCCACAGGCCGAACTGGCCCGCGCGCTTGATGCGCTCGACAAGGCCAAGGACAGCATCGGCTTTTCAGGCGTCGTGCACGATACCAAGGTCGCGAAGATCTCGGTCGTCGGCGTCGGCATGCGCAGTCACGCGGGCGTCGCGTCGACGATGTTCAAGGCACTGGCCGATCGCGGGATCAATATCCTTGCCATCAGCACGAGCGAGATCAAAGTCAGCGTGCTGATCGAGGAGGACTATACCGAACTTGCCGTGCGTGTTTTGCACACAGCTTATGGGCTGGACGCGGAAGACGTGGCCTAACGCGCGACGCCGCCCGCCGCGAGCACCGCAAGCGTGACCAGTTCACTGGCGGTCGAGCCCATCGTTGCGACCTGAACCGGCTTTTCCATGCCGATCAGCATCGGGCCGATGACCGCATCGCCGCCAAGTTCGCGGAGCAGCTTGGCGCTGAGATTGGCTGATTGCAGGCCGGGCATGATGAGAACATTGGCGGGGCCGGACAGGCGACTGAACGGGTAATTGGCCATGACTTGCGCGTTCAGGGCAACATCGGGGGCCATCTCGCCTTCGAATTCGAAACCGACACCACGTTCCTCGAGGATCGCGACCGCTTCGCGCAACGGGGCGAGCCAGTTGCCAGACGGATTGCCGAACGTCGAATAGCTGAGGAACGCAACGCGCGGTTCATGCCCCATACGCCGGGCAACGGCAGCCGTGCCGATCGCGATGTCGGCCAGTTCGGCCGATGTCGGTCGTTCGTTGACGGTCGTATCGGCCATGAAAACTGTGTGCGTCTGCCCGACAAGCACGTGGATCCCGAATGGCGTCTGCCCCTCGGCTGGGTCGAGCACGCGGCGAATATCGCGCATCGATTGCGCATAGGTCCGCGTCGTGCCGGTGATCAGCGCATCGGCCTCGCCGAGTTTCAGCATCAGCGCGGCAAAGATATTGCGGTCCTGATTGACCATCCGTTCGCATTCGCGGCGCAGATAGCCGCGCCGTTGCAACCGTTCATACAGCTTGTCGATCATGGCGGGCACCAGCGGCGAATTGCGGCTGTTGTGGACCTCGAACGTCTCGGGCTTGTCGACGCCCAACGCACGCAACCGCTCGTGCACATCATCACGCCCGACGAGGATCGGGATGCCATAGCCGCCATCCTTGAACGCGATGGCCGCGCGCAGGACGACTTCTTCTTCACCTTCGGCAAACACGACACGGCGGGGATGCGCGCGCGCGCCTTCATAAGCGAGACTCAGCACCGAATTGGTCGGGTTGAGGCGGCTGCGCAAGGTCTGGCGATAAGCGTCCATGTCGAGGATCGGCCGCGTCGCCACGCCCGAATCCATGGCTGCTTGCGCGACCGCCGACGACACGACTTCCATCAGACGCGGATCGAAGGGCGCTGGAATAATATAATCACGCCCGAAATTATGGACGCGCCCGCCATAGGCCAGCGCCACTTCCTCGGCGACCTGTTCACGCGCAAGCTGGGCAATCGCATGCGCGGCGGCAATCTTCATTTCCTCGTTGATCGCGGTCGCACGCACATCGAGCGCACCGCGGAAAATGAACGGAAAGCCCAGCACATTGTTGACCTGGTTCGGATAATCCGAGCGCCCGGTTGCGACAATACAGTCGGGACGCACGGCCTTGGCGGCTGGCGGCGTGATTTCGGGATCGGGATTGGCCATCGCGAAAATGATCGGCTCTTTGGCCATTTTCTTCAGAAACGCTGGCGTCAGTGCGTCCTTTGCTGACAGACCGAGAAAGACATCCGCCCCATCGAGAGCTTCTTCGAGCGTCCGCCGGTCGGTCTTGGCGGCATGGGCCGATTTCCACTGGTCCATACTGGCTTCGCGGCCCTGATAGATCACGCCCGACCGGTCGCACATGATGACATTGTCGTGGCGGACACCCATCGCCTTGATGAGCGCGGTGCACGCGATTGCCGCTGCACCCGCACCGTTCACCACGATCTTGACGTCCTTCATCTCGCGCCCGGTCAGGTGCATGGCGTTGATCAGGCCTGCCGCTGTGATGATCGCAGTCCCGTGCTGGTCATCGTGCATGACCGGGATTTTCATCCGTTCCTTAAGCGCCTGTTCGATGATAAAGCATTCGGGCGCCTTGATATCTTCGAGATTGATGCCGCCGAAGCTCGGTTCGAGCAGCGCAACGGCTTCGATGAACTTTTCGGTGTCTTCAGTCGCGACTTCGAGATCGATCGAATCGACGTCGGCGAAGCGTTTGAAGAGAACCGCCTTGCCTTCCATTACCGGTTTGGAGGCAAGTGCGCCGAGATTGCCAAGGCCGAGGATCGCAGTGCCGTTCGAGATCACGGCGACCAGATTGCCTTTCGTCGTGTAATCATAGGCCGTCGCCGGATCGGCCGCGATCGCGAGCACAGGCACGGCGACGCCGGGCGAGTAAGCCAGCGACAGATCGCGCTGCGTCGCCATCGGTTTTGTCGCAACAATCTCCAGCTTGCCCGGGCGCCCCTCCGAATGGAACAGCAGCGCCTCGCGGTCCGAAAACTGGATATTCGATTCGTCGCTCATGCCTGCCCTCTCGATTCAACCAAGTCTGTAGCGTAAGCGAGCCCGTAATGGCCAGCACACCGACACCGATGATGGCGCAATATCATGCGTTGAAGGCCGAGGCCCCCGATTGCCTGTTGTTTTACAGGATGGGCGATTTCTTCGAACTGTTTTTCGATGATGCGCGCGAGGCGGCGGCCTGCCTCGACATCGCGCTGACCGCGCGCGGCGAGCATGACGGTGTAAAAGTGCCGATGTGCGGCGTGCCGGTCCACGCC
>JBGSMP010000024.1:0-3752 GCA_041740105.1 Sphingomonadaceae bacterium | reverse complement strand
CGCCTGCGGGCTGAGGGCGTTATGTTCGAATTGGAGGATGCCGCCGAACAGGTGTCGCGCTCGGGCGACGATATCGTGCTGACGCTGACAGGGAGCCGAAAAATTACAGGGAGCGACCTCCTCGTCGCGACAGGGCGAACTGCGAATATCGACGAGCTCGGACTCGATCTGGCCGGAGTCGATCATGGCGAAAAGGGGATCGCGGTTGACTTCCGTCGCCGCACATCGAACCCTCAGATTTATGCGATCGGCGATTGCCGCGACGGCCCGCGTTTCACGCATGCTGCAGGATATGAAGGCTCGCTGGTAGCACTCGACGTCGCGTTGGGGTTGCCGGGCAAGGCCGACTGGCGCGCGTTGCCGCATGTGACCTATACCGACCCCGAGCTTGCCCAGATCGGACTGACCGAGGGCGAAGCGCGCAGGAAGCACGGCACCGTCGATGTCACGCGGCAGGATTTCTCGCACAATGACCGCGCAGTCACCGAGGGGGACACAAGCGGCTTTCTCAAGATGATCCGCCATCGTGGCAGGGTTGTGGGCGTAACCATCGTCGGCGCGCACGCGGGCGATCTGCTGCTTCCTTGGGCGCAGGTCATCAAAGGCAAGGCGTCGGCCTTTGCACTGGGATCGGCGATGGTCGCCTATCCGGGCCGCGCCGAGATTGCGAAGGCGGCCGCTTTCACCGCGTTCGAGCCCAAAATATTCGGCGCGTGGCCCAAACGCTGGGCACGGCTGGTTTCGGGGATGCGTCGATGGCGATAACAAAGGCGCGAACCGCGCCGACCGGCCCATCGCCCTTCCGGTTGGAGGGTGCAGCACCGCTGCCTGCCGCAAAGTTCAGCGACGCGTTCACGACCGCAAACGGCCAACCTCGCGCGTTTGTGCCACTGGTCGCACTGGACACGCTCTGGTTCAACACTGGCACATTGTGCAATCTCGCCTGCGCGACTTGCTATATCGAAAGCTCGCCGACCAACGATGCGCTGATCTATCTCAGCGCCAACGAAGTAAAGTTGTATCTCAACGAGATCGCGGACGCTCGGTTCGCGACGCGTGAGATCGCCTTCACCGGCGGCGAGCCATTCATGAATCGCGAGATCATCGCCATGCTCGCTGACGCCCTTTCGCGCGGGCATAATGTACTGGTGCTCACCAATGCGATGAAGCCCATGCGTCGCCATGAGGCTGCGCTATGCGAACTGCGCGACGCTTATGGCGACAGACTCACGCTACGGGTCAGCCTCGATCACTATTCTCCCGAAGTCCACGAGGCCGAGCGTGGTCCCGGCAGCTGGGCACCGGCTCTCGAAGGACTGCGCTGGCTTTCAAATGAGGGCTTTTCGATTGCCGTCGCAGGACGCCATTTTGCGCATGAGCCCGATCTCGACGCACGTGCGGGTTACGCGACGCTATTCGCAACGCATAGAATCGCAATCAACTCGCAAGACCCTAGCTGCCTCGTGCTGTTTCCCGAAATGGATGCCACCGCTGACGTCGCGGAAATCACGACGGCGTGCTGGGGCATCCTCGGCAAGAGTCCGACCGAGGTGATGTGCGCGACGAGCCGCATGGTTGTCCACCGCAAGGGCGAGCCGCACGCGCGCGTAGCCGCCTGCACGCTGATCCCTTATGACGGCGGCTTCGATATGGGAGACACGCTTGCCGATGCCTCGCGACCGATAGCGCTCAACCATCCGCACTGCGCACGCTTCTGCGTGCTGGGTGGGGCCAGTTGTTCGGCCTAGCCCGCTCGTGACAATCACGCTGAATCTCGCGGGCAAGTACCGGCGCGATGTCGGAGCATCGCTCGATCGCATTTGGGAAAATGTGTTCGACTGGCAGCATCTCGATCATCTGCATGACACGAGCTTCTCCGAATGCAGTCTGATCGAAAAAGGGCGCTGGGGCTGGCGCGTGCGATTGATTCTAGCGGGCGGCGCACCAGAAAGCGCACAGATCATCGAACTCCGGGCGGATCGTCCCGCAGGAAGCTACGTCTCGACCACCGTTGAAGGCCCGGGCACCGGAACCGAAATCCGTGTTTCCCTGACAGAGAGCGCCCCGCACCGCACAGGAGTAACCGTCGAATTCCATGTGCCCGAAGCACGGCCCGACCGGCTAGCAGCGATCGGCGACGCTTATGTTACGGCTTATGGCCGATTATGGGACGAGGACGAAGCCATGATGCGGTCGCGCGAAAAGGCTCTTGCCAGCCGCCGCCGACCGCGTTCGCCGCTTCCCTCTGCCATGGACCTCGGCACCGAGAACGACGTACGCGCGCGTTTGCCGTTGCTGTTCGACTTGGCGGGCGAAACTTTCCGGCTGGTCGATGTCAATGGCGTTCTGGTTGCCCATGCAACGATCTGCCCCCATTGGCTCGGCCCGCTCGATCAAGCTCCGGTCGTCGATGGCACGGTGCGATGTCCGTGGCACGGCTACGTCTTCGACATTCGCAGCGGCAGATGCACAAACGACCATGTTCTTGCCCTGCCTATTGGGCCCGCGATCATTGTCGCGAATGGAGTCGTCCGCGCGGCTTGCATCACGTAAACTCGGCGGTGGCTATTCCTCGCCACGCGGCTTGGTGCCACGCTGCGTGATTAGGATTGCGGCGGGCGGCACAGGATGGCGTGAGTCTTCCGTTCGTGCGTGGCTCCGCAATCCCAAACCCGACACTGTCGAGGATAGATGAGCGCGCTGCTCACCCGTGTCGAGTGACCAAACAGCAAATCGTACACTTGAATCACATTGTGAACTTGCGGCTGCTTTGAGAAATGGCTGGCAGTGATTGGCGTCTGAAAAAGCCGCGAAGCGGACGCCAACAATCCGGATGAACGAAACGAAGATCGAAGGCCGTTCAGTTTCTAATTTCAACTTCTGAAATGTTTGCAGAAGCAGTCATTTCCAGCCCGGCTTATACATTCGAATTTGAAAGCAGTGCTGTCTTGATCACTGGACGCGATTCAAGCGTGCGGTGTACTGGGCATTTGTCGGCAATCACCAGCAGGCGCGCGCGCTGGGCGTCGGTCAACTCGCCGGCGAACATGATCGATCGCGAGAGGATCTCAATTTTGCGCGTGCCTTCTTCCACTGCCTGACAATCTTCCGAATGGCAGCGGCTATGCCCGAGCTCGACCGAGACGCCAGTGAGAGGAATTTTCTCACGCTCGGCAACCAGCTTGATCGTCATGGCGGTGCATGTGCCGAGCGCCGACAGCAGGAGATCATACGGCGTCGGCCCGAGATCGGTCCCGCCGACCTTGATCGGCTCGTCGGCGAGTAAGCTATGGCCAGATGAGTCGACGATCGTCGTAAATTTGGCGTCGGTCGACATGACGCGGACCCTGCCCTCGGCGGGCGCGTCGACCGCCAGGGCTGGGATGAGATAGGGTTCGACCCAGGCCGCAATGATTGCCGCAGCATAGGCGGCGGGGGCAGGCTGGGTCAGCAGATGATCGGCACCATCGAGCGAGACGAAGCTCTTCGGGTGCTTTGCCGCGCCAAAGATTTGCGCGGCATTCTCGATCCCGACAATCGCGTCGGTTGGCGCGTGAAGGACGAGAAGGGCGCGCTTGAGCCTGGCAAGCCGCTCGGCTTGACCCTGGCCCTCGACGGCATCGAGAAAGGCGCTCGACACTTCAAACGGGCGCCCGCCAATCGTCACTTCCGCCTGTCCCGCGGCGCGGACCTTGGCGACCTGATCGCCTAGCTGATGCAGCACGTGCGCGGGGTCGAACGGCGCGCCGATC
>JBGSMP010000199.1:0-15206 GCA_041740105.1 Sphingomonadaceae bacterium | reverse complement strand
GGTCGAAAGAGGATGGTGCCGACCAGTGCTCGTCGATCATCCGTGCCTCGAGATCGAGGGCGGGCGACACCCGGTCGTCGAGGCCGCGCTGGCCCCGTCGGGCGCGCGCTTTGTCGCCAATGACTGCACGCTGGCCGAAAGCGACCGGCTATGGCTCGTCACGGGGCCGAACATGGGCGGCAAGTCGACATTCCTGCGCCAGAATGCCCTGATCGCCGTTCTTGCGCAGGCCGGTTGCTTCGTGCCTGCGACGCGCGCGACATTGGGGATGGTCGATCGGTTGTTCAGTCGCGTCGGCGCATCGGACAATCTGGCGCGCGGGCGATCGACATTCATGGTCGAAATGGTCGAAACGGCAGCGATCCTCGCGCAAGCGACCGAGCGCAGTTTCGTGATCCTCGACGAAGTGGGTCGCGGCACATCGACATATGATGGGCTCGCCATAGCCTGGGCGGTTGTCGAGGCCGTGCACGAAGTGAACCGGTGCCGGTGCCTGTTCGCAACGCATTACCACGAATTGACGCGCCTCGCCGAAAAGCTCGATGCGCTGTCGCTGCACCACGTCCGTGCCCGCGAATATAAGGGCGATCTCGTGCTGCTGCATGAACTTGCCGAGGGGCCAGCCGACCGCAGCTACGGCATTGCGGTTGCGCGATTGGCAGGAATGACTCCCGCCGTGCTCGCGCGCGCAAAGGCCGTTTTGACAAAACTCGAAGCTGGCCGTGCGGCAACCGGCGGCCTGGCGGCGGGACTCGACGATCTGCCGCTGTTTGCAGCACTTGTCGCAGAACCGGTCGCAGACCCCTTGCGCGTCGAGCTCGATGCCATTCACCCTGACGCGCTGACCCCGCGCGAGGCGCTCGACGCGCTCTATCGGTTGAAAAGCATGGCGGCAGAGGGCGCGGGCACCTAAGTAGGCTCCATGTCATCGCGTTTTGAAGCCATTGCCAATCGCCGCGCGCTTATCGACCGGCGCGTGGTGGCTGATGCGTTAAACACGCTCGAGGGTGCGAATCTGAGGGCGCAGTGTGTGGCGATTTTGAAACCTGCGCTCGAGCTGGGGCGCATCGAGATCGCCCGTCGCCTTGCCGAAAATCCGCAGCGCGGCAACGACGCGGCGTCGGCGCAGGCTTTTCTGACCGACCAGATTTTACGGCTGGTCTATGATTTCAGCACCCAACGGCTCCATCGGCTGGGCAATCCGACCGCATCCGAGCGACTGACGCTGCTTGCGGTCGGCGGCTATGGTCGCGGCGAAATGGCACCTTTCTCGGATGTCGACATTGCGTTTCTGACCCCTTGGAAACAGACCGCATGGTCCGAGCAAGTCATTGAATCGATGTTGTATACGCTGTGGGACCTTGGCCTGAAAGTGGGCCATTCGTCGCGCTCGCTCGATGAAATGATCCGCATGGCCAAGGATGATCTGACAATCCGGACAGCGCTGCTCGAATCGCGCTATGTCTGGGGCGATCAGCCGCTTTACGACGAAGCGGCGGCGCGGTTTCAGGCCGAGGTCGTCGCCAATACGGCACGGGTTTTCGTCACCGAAAAGCTCGCCGAGCGCGACGCGCGGCACCGGCGCATGGGGGACAGCCGCTATGTCGTCGAGCCCAATCTGAAAGAAGGCAAAGGCGGCCTGCGCGATCTGCATACATTGTTCTGGATCGGCAAATATGTGCACCGTGTTCGGACGGTGGCCGAGCTGGTCGACAAAGGACTGCTGAGCGAACCCGAGCTGCGCCAGTTCCAGAAAGCCGAGAATTTCCTGTGGGCCGTGCGTTGCCATTTGCACAACGTCACTGGCCGCCCCGAAGATCGACTGACGTTCGATGTCCAGCCCGAAATCGCGCGGCGGATGCGCTATGCGGACCGGCCGGGGCGTTCGGCGGTCGAGCGTTTCATGCAGCATTATTTCCTGATGGCCAAACATGTCGGCGATCTGACCGGGGTGTTCCTCGCGCATCTCGATGACAGCATGGCTGCAAAGGGACGGCGTTTTACGCTGGCAGGGTTCATGCGAAGCCCTCGCAAACTGTCGGGCTTCGTGCTCGATCGCGGGCGGCTTGCGTTGCCAGCGGACGACTGGTTCCGCGGCGATCCCGTGCGGATGATCGAGATATTCGCGCTTGCCGACGAACATGGCCTCGAAATCCACCCGCAAGCGATGCGCGCCGCCAGCCGCGACGCCAAGCTAATCGATGCCAAAGTGCGCAGCGAGCCCCGCGCCAATGCGCTGTTCATGAACGTGCTGACGTCACCGCGCGATCCCGAAACTGTGCTGCGCTGGATGAACGAAGCCACGGTATTCGGCCGCTTCGTGCCCGATTTCGGCCGTGTCGTCGCGCAGATGCAGTTCGACATGTATCATCACTACACCGTTGATGAGCACAGCATCCGCGCGATCGGCTTGCTGGCACGGATTGAAAAGGGCGATCTGAAAGCCGATCATCCGCTGGCCACCGTGATCGTCAACCAGCTGGTGTCGCGCCGCGTGCTGTATATGTCTGTACTGCTGCACGACATTGCAAAAGGGCGTGGTGGCGATCACTCGGTGCTGGGCGCTGAGGTCGCGACGAAACTCTGTCCTCGTTTTGGGTTCACAGCAGCAGAGACCGAAACCGTTGCGTGGCTGGTGCGCTGGCATTTGCTGATGTCGGCAACGGCGTTCAAACGTGACCTCTCGGACTACAAGACGATCATGGACTTCGTCGAAGCGGTGCAATCGCCCGAGCGGTTGCGGTTGCTGCTTGCGCTGACGGTCGTCGATATCCGCGCTGTCGGCCCCGGGGTGTGGAACGGGTGGAAACGGCAATTGCTCGGTGATTTATACGAAGCTGCCGAAGAAGTGCTTCGCCTTGGCCACAAGCAATCGGGCCGTCGCGAAAAGATCGATGCCAAGCATGACGCATTGGCGGCAGCACTCGACTGGGATGCGGCACGTTTCGGAGCCTATGTGCGGCGCTTCCCCGAAAGCTACTGGATTGCCGAGCCCGACGATATTCTTTTGCGCAATGCGCACCACATATCCGATGCCGGTGAGAAACCGCTTGCTGTCAGCGCAGAAGTCTATCCCGCGCGCGGCGCAACGCTGGTTACGGTGCATACCGCCGATCATCCGGGACTATTCTATCGGCTGGCGGGCGCCATTCATCTGGCGGGCGCAAGCATCATCGACGCGCGCATCCACACCACGCGCGACGGCATGGCACTCGACAACTTTCTGGTGCAGGATCCGTTCGGGCGACCGTTCGATGAGCCCGCGCGGCTTCAGCGGCTGGCGCAGGGGATCGAAGACGGCCTTGCCAATCGCGCACATCTTGACGAACGGCTTGCGGCAAGACCGCTCGCGCGCACCCGCGCCGATGCCTTTGCCATCCAGCCCAATGTGCTGATCGATAACCGCGCGTCGAACCGGTACACCGTCATCGAGGTCAATGCGCGCGACCGTCCAGCCTTGCTCGCCGCGCTCGCCTATGCGCTGTTCCAGTCGAAAGCGACGATCCACAGCGCGCATATTGCAACCTATGGCGAGCGCGCGGTCGACGTGTTTTACGTGACCGACCTGATCGGCGGGAAGATCGAAGCGACGGTGCGGCTCAAGACTCTTGAAAAGCGGTTGCTCGAAGCGGCGACGGGGGCGGGCGCTCGCCTTGAACGGGCGGCCGCTTAAAAGGCGAAGGCCGACGCGGAATAAATCCGCGCCGTCAGTCCTCGCATGGCGAGGCTGGCCGGACGTTCGCCGAGTCGGCGAATAGCTTTCGCTATTCGCCGCCGGCTCCGCCTAGAACTTGAACCGCGCGGTCACGCCGTAGGTGCGTGGCTCGGCAAGGAAGGCGCCAAACAACTGGTTCGTCGCCGAACCGAACTGCTGCGTCTGGCGCGTGGTGCCGCTACCCTGGAGAAACGCATCGAACGTCACCTGCTGATAGTTCACGTTGAAAATGTTCTGCGCCCAGAGTTCGAGTGCCCATTTCTGCTCGGATCCGCGCAGGCCGATGCGTGCGTTGACAACGACAAAGGCATCCTGAACCTTTTCGATGTCGAGATCGGAGCCAGTGTTGGTATCGCTCTGAAGCCGGGTGTCGGCATAAAGCAGTCCCGACATCCCAGAATCGCCAAGTGGCGGCGTCCAGCTGAAAGAACCAGTCGCGACATATTCCGAACTGTTCGACAGGCGGCGCCCCGGCAACTGGAACAGCGCCGCAGGGAAGGAAGTGCCGTTTACGCCAATCAAGTCATTGCCATAGCTTGTGTTGGTATATGTCAAACCGAGATTGACTGCAATATGGCGAGCGGGTCTCAGGAACGCTTCGATTTCAAGCCCCTTTGACGATACACCCGATTTCGAGCCAGCGGTGCAAGGGCTGTTGTTGTTGATCAAATCCCGATCCAGCCCGTTCAACGATGCCTTACAGCTGTCTACGTTTACGACGATGAAGTTGACGCCGTTAAATGTGTTAAGCTGGAAGCCCCCGAACTTCTGATAGAAAGCAGCGATATTCAGATCGAAGCCCGGCTTGTTCAGCTTGTAACCGAACTCGAACGAATTGACGATTTCGGGTTCGAACGTCAGCTGGTTCAGGTTCGGCGCGCCATAGGTGAGGCCCGCACGGTCGAGGTTGAACCCGCCCGCTTTGTAGCCGCGCGAATAGCTGATATAGACGAGCAGGTCATCGACCGGCTTGATGCTCAGCACCGCCGTGCCGGTGATCTTGTCTTCGCTCTTATTAGCACCACTCTGCGAATAGCTATTCCCGGGAACATTGTTGATGACGCATGGCAGCGTTCCGAGTGCGGCGAGCGGAGATGCCCGCACCGCCGCGCAGAAGGTGTTGGTGTCGCGGAGCGTCGCGTCGAGCGTCTTTTTCTCGTTCGTGTAACGCGCGCCAAGGGTTAAGCTCGCCCAGTCGGTGAACTTAATGACGTTGTGAGTGAAGATCGCGAAATTCTGGCTTGTTTGCGCATAATTGTCATCAATGCGAATGCCGTTCAGCGTCAGCGTCGGCTGTCCGAGTGCTGCCGCGATCGATCCGAAGCCGGGACGCGCGGGGTTTGCGATCAAGGCGCTAAGCGTTGGAATGCTGGCGCGTCTCGGATCGCCGATCGGCAAGCTATTCAGTGTGGCAATCGTGCCCTGCACCACAGGAACGCTGATGCAGCCTGTTGGCGACGGCGCGAGCGCGGTCGGCAAAACGCCAGCAATGAGCAGGCAGTTCGCAAAGCGCTCATAATCGCTTCCATATTCGACGTTGTCGCGCAGCTTCAGCTTTTCATTTGCGTAATAGCCACCGATCAGCCAGTCGAGATGGTCGTCGAACGCCGAACCCTGAAGGCGCAGCTCCTGCGTGAAAGTCTGGAAGCTCTGGCGCTGTGCGTTGCCATCGGTGCCGGGACGCTGCAGGATCGACAAATTATTGTAGTCGGCGTCCGTTCCGCGCACCAGTTTCCAGTCGCGATAGGCCGTAATCGACGTCAGATTGATGTCGCCAAAGCTGTAATTGAGTTCGCCCGAAATACCCCAATCCTTGACGTCACCGCGATAATTAATGCCGGGCGTAATCGAGACATCGCGCTTGAATGTATTGTCACTGATGATCCCGCCCAGCGCACGTTCGATCCCGGCAATCGAGTTTGGGCTGAAGACGAGTCTGCCGTCGGTCGCGCGCGACACGTTCTGGCCAGGCAAATAAGTCGCCCCGCAGCACTCTTCCTTGCGGTCGGCATAGTCGCCGATGATGCGCACCGACAAATCGTCATTCGGCTGAAACAGCAATTGCCCCCGAACCAGCCAACGGTCGCGATTGTTGATGTCGCGGCCCGAGACCACGTCCCTCAAAAAGCCGTCGCGCTTGAAATAAATGCCGTCGACGCGCGCCGCGATCGTTTCGCTCAGTGGCCCGGTAACGCCACCGCCCACGCGGATCGTTTCATAATTGCCGTACGTCGCTTCGCCTGTTGCGCCGAAGTTAAACGAGGGCTTGGCGGTAATGACCGAGATCAAACCGGCCGATGCGTTGCGACCGAAAAGCGTACCCTGCGGGCCGCGCAACACTTCGATACGGTCGATCGCGCCGAGTTCGGAGAGGCCGACGCCGGCGCGGTTGCGATAAACGCCGTCGACAAAGGTCGCGACCGAGCTTTCGAGGCCGGGATTGTCCCCGACCGTGCCGATGCCGCGAATACGCGCGCCCCCGGCTGCCGCTTCGGATGATGTCGACGACACGAGCAGCGAGGGCGAAAGCTGGTTCAATGCACGGATGTCACTTGCGCCCGAATTGGCGAGGCTGGCAGCGGTGACGGCGGAAACAGCAAGCGGAATGTCCGAAAGTGCTTCCGAGCGGCGTGTCGCGGTCACGATGATGTCGCCGGTCGCGCCTTCGTCAGCAGTCTGCGCTTCCTGCGGTGCAGGTGTTTCCTGCGCGTAGGCGGGCGCTGCAAAAGCACAAGCCAGGATTGCGGGCGCAGCCGACAGCATCAAGCGAAATTTGGGCATCATTCTCTCCTCAGGCGTCGGACATGTATTCCGATTGCAGACAGCGATACCGCGATCGACGCGCCGTCACCAGCGCGCGCCGCCTTTTCGCGCCACTTTCCGGCAACGTCGCGGCTTTTTTGCAACAGTGTGACAGCTGAGCTTTGAGGCTTCCGTTACGGAAGCGGTTTATTTCGGCGACAGCACCATCAACATCTGGCGACCTTCCATGCGGGGATAGGCCTCCACTTTTGCGGTTTCGACGGTATCTGCCTGGACGCGCTGAAGCAAAACCATGCCCAGCTGGCCATGCGCGAGTTCACGACCGCGAAAACGCAGCGTCACTTTGACCTTGTCGCCCTCGCCAATGAATTCGAAAATCTTCTTCATTTTCGTATTATAATCGTGGTCGTCGATATTGGGGCGCATCTTGATCTCTTTGATCTCCTGCGTCTTTTGCGATTTGCGCGCGATGTTGGCCTTTTTCTGGGCCTCATATTTGAATTTGCCGACATCGAGATATTTCGCGACCGGCGGGTCTGCATTCGGCGACACTTCGACCAGATCGAGACCCAATTCGCGCGCTTGCTCCATCGCTTCACGCGTGAGCATTACCCCGAGGTTTTCGCCATTTTCGTCGATCACGCGCACTTTGGGCGAGACGATAAATTCGTTAAAACGGGGGCCATTATTCGGCATTGGCGCGCCCCCGAGCGGGCGGCGTATCATGGGCGGTGCTATAATCGGGACTCCTGTGGTGATTGATTCACGATAGTTGGTTTAGTTGCTGCGTCGTCAAAGCGAAAGCCTGCTCGAGCGATTTCGGTTCCGCTGTGGTAAGCGGGTGTCACTTGATGATATCCGAAACCAGCCCGTTGCTCCGCCAGATTGCCCAAACCGTGATGCAATGAAAGGCGGCAATGGCCAGATTGCTGACCACGACCGGGTTGGCAACGCTGCCGACAGTGAACGGCGTAGTAACCTTGTAGATAATTTGAACAAGCAACAGCGTCGCGACCATCGCTGCCATTGGCTTGGCCAGCAAGCCCACCGAGCCGATCAATATCACGATATAAACCGACAACAGGATACCGCGCGCTGCGGAGTCGGGGCCGTAGGCCGACACCGTCCAGCCGGCATTCGTGAGGAGACCAAAGCATACCGGGACGAGAACAAAAATATTCAGACCGAGTGAAGCGATGACCAGTGCCCGCACGGATCAGCCCCTCAAATCCGGCGCTTTTGCATCATCGGCCAGCATCGCAATCGCTTCGTCCAGCGTCATGACCCGCTGCCCGTCCGAACCCAGTGTCCGGATTGCGACGTTGCCTTCCTCGGCCTCGCGCATGCCAACAACGAGCAGATACGGCACTTTTGCAAGCGAATGTTCGCGGACTTTATAGTTGATCTTTTCGTTGCGGGTATCACTTTCGACGCGAATACCTGCGGCAGTGAGCTTTGCGACGACCTGGTTTGCATAGCTGTCAACATCGGACACGATCGTCGCCACGACAGCCTGCACGGGCGCGAGCCAGAGCGGAAATTTGCCGGCATAATGTTCGATGAGAATGCCGATGAAGCGTTCGTACGATCCGAAAATCGCGCGGTGCAGCATGACCGGACGATGCTTCGCGCCATCCTCCGCCACATAATTTGCATCGAGCCGCTCGGGCAACACGCGGTCGGACTGGAGCGTGCCGACCTGCCACGTACGCCCGATCGCATCGGTCAGATGCCATTCGAGCTTTGGCGCATAGAAAGCCCCTTCGCCGGGCAGTTCCTCCCAGCCATAATCCGCCGTCGCCATGCCGGCGCGGACTACGGCTTCGCGCAGTTCGGCTTCGGCCTTGTCCCAGTCGGCTTCGGAGCCGAACCGCTTGTCGGGGCGCAGCGCCAGTTTTACGGCATAGGTAAAGCCGAAATGCTTGTAGATGCGGTCAGCGAGTTCGCAGAATGCGCGCGCTTCCTCGACGATCTGGTCTTCGCGGCAGAAGATGTGCGCGTCGTCCTGCGTGAACTGCCGCACGCGCATCAGGCCATGGAGCGCGCCGTGCGGCTCGTTGCGGTGGCAGCAGCCGTTTTCGTAAAACCGCAAAGGCAGGTCGCGGTAGGATTTGATCCCCTGCCGGAAAATCAGGACATGCGCGGGGCAGTTCATCGGCTTGATCGCCATAAGGTCGGCTTTGCCCGACAGCACCGGCGCATCGTCCTCGCCGCTGGGGATCTCGTCGGGAACGACAAACATGTTTTCGCGATATTTGCCCCAGTGGCCCGATTGCTCCCACTGCTTGGCGTCCATCAATTGCGGCGTTTTGACTTCCCTGTACCCGCCACCATCGACCGCGCGGCGCATATAAGCTTCGAGCGCGCGCCAGATCATGTAGCCTTTTGGGTGCCAGAAGACGGATCCGTGCGCTTCCTGTTGCAGATGGAACAAGTCCATGTCCTGCCCGATCCGCCTGTGATCGCGCTTGGCCGCCTCCTCGAGCCGGACAAGATGTGCATCGAGCTGCTTCTTGTTGAGCCATCCGGTGCCATAGATGCGGCTCAGCATCGCATTGTTCTGATCGCCGCGCCAATATGCGCCCGACACCCGCGTCAGCTTGAAGGCCTGCGGGTCGAGCTTGCCTGTCGAGGCAAGATGCGGGCCGCGGCACATGTCGAGCCATGTGCCCGACCGATAGACCGTCAGTTCTTCGCCCTCTGGCAATTCGGCGGCCCACTCAGCCTTGAACGTCTCACCATCGGCCTGCCATTTCGCGATGAGATCGGCGCGCGACCAGACTTCGCGAACCAGCTTTTCATCGCGCCCGACGATGGCGCGCATTTCGGCTTCGATTGCGGGCAGGTCTTCTTCGGTAAATTGCCGCTCTTTGGGCGCGAAGTCATAATAGAAACCGTCATCGGTCGAAGGGCCGAAGGTGATCTGCGTGCCGGGGAACAGGGTCTGCACGGCTTCGGCAAGGACATGCGCAAAGTCGTGACGCGCCAGTTCGAGTGCGTCGGCTTCGTCGCGCGTGGTGACGAGCGCGAGGCTGGCGTCGCTCTCCAGCGGCCGCATAATGTCGCGCAATTCGCCGTCCACGCGCGCGGCAATCGCCGCTTTCGCAAGCCCCGGACCGATGCTCGCGGCGATATTGGCAGGCGTCGTGCCGCGCGGCACTTCGCGGATCGAGCCATCGGGAAGAGCAATTTTGAGCATGATCGACATGGGCTGCCCTTAGCGGGGCAAGCCACGGCGCTCAACCTTGCCATTGCTGCCGGCATTATGGAAAGCATCCCCGACTAAAAGGAAAGTGAGCTTGACAGTTATTATCCCCGAATGTAAAGCACGCTTGTCAATCAACGCAGAAGGTGTTTTGATCATGTCGAAATCCACGTCGCCAGCAATCCGGCGCTATTTGAAGCGGTTGCTCGGCTTCATGTCGATCTATCTCGTGCTTATTTTTGTTGTCGGCTACCTCTTCCGGAATCATCCGCCCGTAGGCTTGCTGGCATGGCCACTCGCCGTTGTCCCCGCGCTGCCAATTATCGGCGTCATCTGGACCATTTTCCGCCTGCTCCGCGAAGAAACCGATGAGTATATGCGGACGCTGTTTATCCGGCAAGCGTTGTTTGCAACAGGATTTTGCCTGACGATAATGACCACTTGGGAATTCTTGCAGAATTACGAAGTCGTCTCCAACGACCGACACGGCTTTGGTGCGACCTTCATATGGTTCATCGGGCTCGGACTGGGTGCCGTCGTCAACTGTCGCGACACGATGCGCGTGGAATCGTGAAGAACCGCCTCAAAGTTCTTCGCGCCGAACGGGACTGGAATCAGAGCGATCTTGCCGATGCGCTTGGCATTTCGCGCCAAAGTGTCAACGCCATCGAAACAGGGCGATATGATCCCTCGCTTCCGCTTGCGTTCAGGATCGCGGCGCTGTTCAAGATGCCGGTCGAAGCAATTTTCGAGGACGCCTAACCGAAGGGCACGACCTTGTTGTCCGAATCGTGACCGATATCGGCACGTCCGAGATAGGGAATACCCGAAACGGTGCACCAGTGTCTCGCAATCGCTTCCTCATCCATGCCAAAATCGGGGTTGTTCGGCGTGATGGGGGCGCAGCGCCCAAGCATGATTCCGGCTGCCTTTTGCGCAGCGGCGTTCGACGTGATGTGAAAAAAGCAGCGGTCAATCGCGTAGAGTGCTTCGTCGACTTCTTCGAGCATCAGAATGCGGCCGGTGAGGTCGGGCTGCAGCGGCGTGCCGATCAGCTGTGAAAAAACCATTAGGTTAAACGCCGCGTAGCGCGAGCCCGCCGGTTCCGACACAAGATCACCGAAGTAGAAACGATGCTTCGCCTTGCCGCGAAGCAGCAGCCATTCGAGACTGCGCACCACGGCATCGCCGCCACCCGCCTTGTTTATGTCGATCGGCATCGGGGCATGAACGGGAACGCCCACTCCCGTTGCCAGCAACCCGGCGAGCAGGAACCCTGCGTCACTGTAGCCAAGGAACGGCTTGTTTTTCGCAGCATCACTCATGCGCGCTATTGCGCGTGCCGCAATGCGATTGGCGCCGTAGCCGCCGCGCGCAAACCACACCGCGTCGACTTGTCGGTCGTTCGCGACCTCCACCAGCGCGTCCTCGCGCATTGCATCTGTTCCGGCGAAATGTCCCGCCGACTGGAAACATTGCGTGTGAAACGCGATTTCGGGTGCATTTTCGCCGAACCGATCGCGCGCCAGCGTGATGATCCGGTGTGGGACATCGGCGGCCAGCATGTTCGACGGGGCAACAACGGCTATTTTCACGGGCTTGCTCCCCTCCATCATTTTGATGATAGCGCACGCATGACAAAATCCTATTTCTTTGTGGGAATTGGCGGATCGGGGATGCTGCCGCTGGCTGAAATCGTTGCGGCGCAAGGATGCACGGTGGCGGGATCGGACCGGTCACTCGATCAGGGGCGGCTGAACGGGAAATTCGAAGCGCTGGCCGCGCGCGGCATCAGCTTGCATCCGCAGGACGGCAGCGGGTTGACTTCGCCCGACCAGATCGTCGTTGCGTCGGCGGCGGTAGAGAGCAGCGTGCCCGACATTGTTCGCGCGACCGAACTTGGCTGCGCGCGCATGACCCGGGCCGAACTGCTTGCTGAACTGTTCAACGCCGCGCCGGTCAGCATCGCCGTTGGCGGCACGAGCGGCAAATCGACCGTTACGGGCATGATCGGCTGGATCCTCGACCAGACCGGGCGCGACCCAACGATCATGAACGGTGCCGTGATGAAAAACTATGGTAGCGGATCGCGGGTCGGAAGCGGCGCTATATTTGTCAGCGAAGTCGATGAGAGCGATGGAAGCATTGCGCTTTACCGTCCGACCATCGCGGTGCTCCACAATATATCGCAAGATCATAAGACAATGGCCGAACTGCGCCTCCTGTTTTCAGGCTTTCTCGGTGCGTCAAAGTCGATCGCGATCAATGTCGATGATGTCGAAGCGCGCGCGCTGCCGCCGTTGACGGCCTGGACATATGGCCAGCGAGCCGGGGCGAGGTTACGCGCCGTCGACGTCGAACTGCTTCCCAACGGCAGCCGTTTCGAGGTTGATGGCTTCGTGTGCGATCTTGCCGTGCCGGGACTGCACAATGTCTCGAATGCGCTCGCAGCACTGACGGCTGTGCGACTTGCAGAGGTGTCGCTCGACGAGGCCGTTGCCGCGCTCGGCAGTTTCACCGGTCTCAAACGTCGCATGGAAACCGTGGGCGAATCGAACGGCACTACGGTGATCGATGATTTTGCGCACAATCCCGACAAGATTGCGGCCACACTATCGGCATTGCATGCGTTTCCCGGACGCCTGCTGCTCTATTTCCAACCTCACGGCTATGGTCCATTGAAGCAAATGGGCCGCGAGATTGCCGACAGTTATACGGCCAACATGCAGCCCGGCGATCGGTTGCTGGTAAGCGACCCTGCCTATTTCGGCGGCACCGTGGACCGCAGTGTCGGCGCCGATGCCCTCGTCGCAATGATCGGCGCACAGGCCGAACATGTCCCCGACCGCGAAGACTGCGGCACGCGCCTGATCGACCTCGCGCGTCCGGGCGACCGCATCATCGTCATGGGCGCGCGCGATGATACGCTTTCGCTGTTTGCGCAAAGCCTTCTTGACCGGCTAGGATGATCCAAAGGGAGCGCACATGGCCAAGAAGCTGACACTCTACATCATGATCGGCCTTGTGCTCGGAATCATCGTCGGCGCGGTCATGCACGCGAGCCTTTCCGTCGAAGCGATCACCGAAGCCAATAAATATTTCAAGATGATCACCGACATCTTCCTACGGCTGATCAAGATGATCGTCGCGCCACTGGTGTTTGCGACGCTCGTTGCGGGCATCGTCCACATGGGCGATACGGCGTCGCTTGGCCGCGTCGGTGCCAAGACGATTACCTGGTTTCTGGGCGCCACCGTTGTGTCGCTCTCGCTCGGGATGATCCTCGTCAACGTGCTTGAGCCTGGCGTCGATTCAGGGCTGGATCTGGCCAAGGCCGTGGGCGAAACCGGCATCGACCCGCAATCGGCCGACATGTTCAAGACGATCACCGAAATGGTTCCGAAATCGATTTTCGAAGCCATGGCGAACACGACCATGCTTCAGATCGTCATTTTTTCGGTTTTCTTCGGCGTCGCGCTGACGGCGGTGGGTGAAAAGGGCGCGGCGATCGTCAAAGGCGTCGATGCGCTGGTCGAAGTCATGCTGGTCGTCACCAACTATGTCATGCGCGTCTCGCCGCTTGCGGTGTTTGCGGCGATGGCCAAGGCAATCTCGGTCAACGGGCTTGGCATCCTGCTGACCTTCGGCAAATTCATCGGCAGTTTCTATCTCGGGCTCGGTGTGTTGTGGCTGCTGCTGATTTTTGCCGGATTTCTCGTCATTGGCCCCCGCATCGGGATGCTCATCCGCTATATCCGCGATCCGATCCTGCTCGCGTTTTCGACCGCGTCCTCGGAAGCCGCTTATCCGCGCACGCTGGAAGCGCTCGACAAGTTCGGCGTCCCCAACCGGATTTCGAGCTTTGTCCTGCCGCTTGGCTATTCGTTCAATCTCGATGGGTCGATGATGTATATGACGTTCGCGTCGATTTTCATCGCGCAGCTTTACGGCATCGAACTGACCTTTGCGCAGCAGGCAACAATGCTGCTCACGCTGATGCTCACATCGAAGGGCATGGCCGCCGTACCGCGCGCCTCGCTGGTCGTCATCGCAGGGACGATGGCGCAATTCGGGCTGCCCGAAGCGGGGCTCGTGCTGATTCTTGCGGTCGACCAGTTCCTCGATATGGGCCGCACAGGCACCAATGTCGTCGGGAATGCCGTCGCGACGGTGGTTGTCGCCAAGTGGGAAGGCCAGCTCGACAAGCCAGAGCCGTTGGAATCAATCGACACGGCCCGCGCCCCGTCCGCGCATCTCGGCACTGCGCATCCCGCCCCGCGCGAGGGCGAACCCGGCGGCGTAAGTTAAGGAGACCGGCACGATGATACGGCGCATCTTCCTCGACCATCCCAAAACCGTCGGCGAGACGTATTGGGAACATTTCGGCGTTGCGACCGGCTTTGGTGCAACGATGATCATCGGCGGGATCAAGGCCGTCCTTCACGGCATCTTTCCCAATATGTTTCAGACGGCCGGGAGCGACACGGTCCGAAAACTCCACGCGGTCCTCGTCGAGAAGCGAACCGCCAAGCGCGACGCCGTCACCGAGATGAACACGGTCGAATGGATGATCTGATACGGACGGACGGGGTTCGCATCGCGGTCGAACATCTGAACGGGACGGGGCCGACACTGGTTTTCCTGCCTGGATATATGTCGGACATGACGGGCACCAAGGCAGTTGCGCTCGAAGCATGGGCAGCGGCGCAAAGTCGCGCGATGCTCCGCCTCGATTATTCAGGCTGCGGCGCGTGTGGCGGGCGATTCGAAGACGGGACGGTCGACGTCTGGCGTGACGACGTCTTGCTCGCAATCGAGCGGATCGAAGGCCCGGTCGTCCTGATCGGATCATCGATGGGCGGCTGGCTGATGCTGCTGGTTGCGCGCGCGCTCGGCGATCGGGTGAAGGGAATGGTCGGCATCGCGGCCGCGCCCGATTTCACCGATTGGGGCTACACGGCAGACGAAAAGGCATCGATCGCGCGCGACGGCTTTGTCGCGCAGGCTTCGGAATATGGCGAGCCCATGCCGACGTTCGCGCCGTTCTGGCAATCGGGCGAAGCGAATCGCCAATTGAGCGCGGATATCCCGATCACCTGCCCGGTGCGCCTGCTCCATGGACAGTGCGATGCCGACGGGCCGTGGGATATCGCACTGCAACTTGCTGGGCGTCTGCGTTCAGACGACGTGCAGGTCATTTTGATCAAGGATGGTGATCACCGCCTGTCGCGCGAGCAAGACATTGCCTTGCTGATTGCGACGGTCGAGCTGTTAATGGAAAGCATGTGACATGATTGCGCTCCTCCTTCTCGCTGCCGAACCGTCACGCTTCGAAGCCTGTTCGATGCTTGCCGAAACCGATCCGCCGCGTGCGCTGGCTGAGGCCGGGGCGTGGCGCCTTGCCGGTGGTGGTGTGCTCGCGCGACAGTGCGAGGGATTGGCTTATGTCACACAAAAGCGCTGGATGCCGGCGGCGGCAGCATTCGAAGCCGGAGCGCGCGAGGCCGATACCAAAGCCGATGG
>JBGSMP010000196.1:0-10312 GCA_041740105.1 Sphingomonadaceae bacterium | reverse complement strand
ATCCGCACAATGTCGGCGCGGTGCTGCGATCCGCAGCAGCATTCAATGCGCTCGGCATCGTGACACAGGATCGCCATGCGCCGCCTGAATCGGGCGCGCTTGCGCGGGCGGCATCGGGCGCGCTCGAACTTGTGCCGTGGGTGCGCGTTGTGAATCTGGCGCGTGCGCTCGAAGAGATCGCCGAGGCTGGCTTCTGGCGAATCGGTCTGGCGGGCGAAGCGAAAATGGCGCTGTCGGATTCGTTCAACGAGGCCAAGAATGCGCTGGTCCTCGGGGCCGAAGGCGAAGGGATGCGCCCCAATGTCGCGGCGCATTGCGATGTCCTCGCGCGGCTGCCGATCAGTCCGAAAATCGAAAGCCTGAACATTTCGAACGCGGCCGCGATTGCACTTTATGCAGATGCCATTAGGCAAGCATAATGATCAGGACGCTTGTGCTTGCCATCCTTGCACCCTTGCTGCTGCTTGGCTGCGTACTGGCGCCGGGCAAATTCGTTTCAACGATGACGATCAACGCCGACCGGTCATTCGCATTTACGTATAAGGGCGAGGTTATTGCCGTTCATCCGCGCAGCAGCGTGAAGGATACCGGCGACAAGGTTGCGACCGAAAGTGACAAACCAGACGCTGACCGCGAGACGAAAAACCGCGAAATCGCCGCCGCTTTGTCCAAGGAGTATGGCTACCGGTCGGTCGAGTATAAAGGGAACGGCGTTTTCCTGATCGATTACGCCATTGCCGGCACACTCACGCATCATTTCACTTTCCCGTTCAATAGCGATGCCGAGGCGATGGTGCCCTTCCTCGGTATCGAATTGCGCGCGAACAACAGCGTGCGCGTCGAGGCGCCGGGTTTTGCCAACGCTGCCTCGAATCAGGGCGGCGGCCTTGGGGGCGCGATGAACGAAAACGCCAAAATGCTGGACGGTGTCTTCACGCTCGATACCGACGCCGAAATCGTAAGTCAGAACAACGAGGATGGCGCGACGGCAAAAGGCAATCGCCGAATTATTACATGGCGGGCAACTCCGCTCACCAAGGATGCGCCGATGGCTGTCTTGAAACTGCGGCCCTAGTCCTCAGCGGCAATTGTCACTTTCAGCCCGTCGAGGTCCGCTGTAAACGGAATCTGGCACGACAGGCGCGACATCGCCGTGCGGTGATCCGACGAATCGAGCAGGTCGTTTTCGTCCTCGCCCATCGGCGAGATCTGACCGGCGAAGTCTTCATCAACGTAGACATGGCATGTCGCGCACGAGCAACATCCGCCGCACAGTGCCAGCAATTCATCGACCCCGCCGTCGCGAATGACTTCCATCACCGAAAGCCCCGCCTGGCCATCCAGTTCCTGAACGGCGCCGTCGCGCGTGGTAACAATCAGCTTTGGCATTTTAGGGACTCTCCATGGCGTGTGTCTCGCGCTATGTCGCGGCGACATAATGAAATCAAGGAATCCGGTGGGACTTTCATCAGAACAATTGCGCACGCACCTCGATGCGCTGGGCAAAATCGAGCCCGCCTTTGCCCGTGCCATTGCCCATGTCGGCTATCCCGAACCGCGCATCCGCGATCGTGGCTACGTCACACTGCTGCGAACGATCGTGGGGCAGCAGATCAGTTTCAAGGCTGCGGACTCGGTCTGGCTGAAACTGGCGGCAGCAGTCGACCCCGTTGACGACCCGTCGGTGATGGCTGCGACAAGCGATGAGGCGTTGCGCGCCGCCGGGCTTTCACGTCAAAAAATCGGGTATTGCCGCAGTCTTGCCGGATTGGTTGCGGACGGGACGCTTGATCTCCACAATTTGCCCACGGACGACGACGAAGCGATTGCACAGCTTACAATGATCAAGGGGATCGGTCGCTGGTCCGCCGAAATCTACCTTCTTTTTGCGGAGGGGCGACCCGACATCTGGCCGGCAGGCGATCTTGCCGTGCAGGAAGACGTCGGGCGGTTGCTGGGCCATGACATTCGCCCGAGCGAGAAGCTGGTGCGCGAGCTGGCTGAAAGCTGGCGGCCGTATCGGGGTGCGGCGGCCATATTTGCGTGGCACCATTATATGGCGCCACCGATCTGACGATCACATGAAAACGAAATCGCGCTCGAAACTTTTGAGGTGCGCGCCGCCATCGACGAACAAAGTCTGTCCGGTAATCGCTGGCGCACCGGCAAGAAATGCGACGGCATCGGCGATATCGTCGGGGTGCGGCAAGACACCCAGCGGCATTGCGCCCGCAATCCGAGCCATCTGCGCGGCGTCATAATCCGCGGTTGGCAATGTCAGTCCCGGTGCAACCGCATTGACGCGCAGCATTGGCGCAAGGTTGACAGCCAGCGTCCGAGTCATGCCCGCAAGCGCTGCCTTCGACAGCGAGTAGCTCAGCTGGTCCGCCACGGGATTTTGGATGCGCTGATCGAGGATGTTGACGATGCTGCCGTCCGCGCCGCCCTGCGCCATGGCTAGGGCCAGCACGACGGGCGCTTGGGCGTTGATGCCATGGTGTGCGCTCACTGCCGCCGGGGTGGCGGATGCCGCATCGTCCCATTCGAACATCGATGCATTATTGACCAGCAACGAAGGCACCGCACCAAAATGTGAAATGACCGCCGGAAGCAGCCCAGCAACGGCGTCAGCATCGCTCAAATCAGCAACGAAGCCGTGCCAGTCACCCAGAACAGTTTTGAGTGCTGGATCAGGCATCGCGTGGCGCGCCCCGTGGATCGCCAGCGTCCAGCCATCCCGTGCCAGCCGCGCCGAAATATGGCCGCCGAGCCGCCGATGCCCGCCTGTGACCAGCGCCAGCTTCATGCGCGGTGTTTCACGCGCCGGATGCCGATCGACTCATCGGCTTCGGCAATCGCGAGCTTTACGATATGGACCTCGACACGTGCGACACGGGGGTCTCCCGTCATCAACGCGTCGATGATGTGATCGGCCACCGCTTCGATCAGCACGAAGTGGACGCCTTCGGGCAATCCCGTCGCGGCCCCTTTCAAATCCATATAGTTTTTCGAGGCACCAAGCGGCGTGTCAGGCGCAAAATGCGCCTGCACGTCGAGGTCCACCGTGATCGAAATGCGCAGCGGCTGTGGCAGATGCGTTTCTTCGGAATAGATACCGGTGAGCACCGGCACGACGAGATCATGGACTTGCAGCTGAAGAAAATCGTTCATCGCCGCGCGCCTAAAGGAAAAGTTACAGGGTTCCAATCGGAGAAAATCGCGTTCATGGCGCGGCGCGCATGACCGTGATCATCGCCCCCCTGTCGCAAGCCCACCCAATGGCTGTCGAAGCGCTTCTCGATGCGGCATTTGGCGCTGACCGGCACCAGCGGACGGCGTATCGCATTCGCGAAGGAATGACGGCGCTGCCCGATCTTAGCTTTGCTGCTTTCGATGTCGGCATGCTGGTCGGCACGCTGCAAAGCTGGCCTGTTTGTATCGCTGGCACGCCGCTCACACTTGTGGGGCCGGTCGCTGTCGATCCGCACGTCCAGGGCGGCGGCATCGGGCGCACCCTAATGACCGCATTGATCGATGCAGCAGGCGACACGCCGATGGTGATGATCGGCGATCCCGAATATTATGGCCGCTTCTTTGGCTTCACGGCCGATGCAACGCGCGACTGGCACGTGCCCGGCCCCGTCGAGCGACACCGGCTGTTGGCCCGCAATGCGCATAATTTGCCGCAAGCCGGCATGCTCGGGCCGCGCCCCTTTGCGCTTGCGGAGCCAAAGGCATAGAGCAGAGCAATGCCGATGCCGCCTGCGCCCGACCTGTCCCTCATGAGCCTTGCCGAGGTTGCCAAAGCGCTGGCCGAGCAGCGCTTGCCGCCCGTCGATCAGTGGCACCCGACGCACTGCGGCAACAGCGATATGCGGATCGCGCGCGACGGCAGCTGGTATCATCAGGGCGGCCGGATCGATCGTGAAGCCATGGTCCGCTTGTTCGCCTCGATACTGCGCCGCGAAACCGACGGGAGCTATGTGCTTGTCACGCCTGGCGAAAAGCTCGACATCATTGTCGAGGATGCGCCGTTCGTCGCGGTCGAGGTTAAAAGCGATGGCGCGGGCCGCGATCGCAACCTCACCTTTCGTCTGAATACCGCCGACCTGATCGTTGCCGGTGCAGACCACGCCTTGCGCTTTGCCGACATGCCTTACATCCATGTGCGCGGGGGCATGGAGGCAAAAGTAGCGCGGCCGGTCTACTATGAACTGGCCGATATGGCGCTCGATGAGCCAAATGAACCCGGCGGCCTGTGGAGCAACGGCGAGTTCTTTCCGATGGCAGCTGCGTGACGCTGACGGCGCGGCTGAACGCAGCACTGGCAGCGACGGTCGATCACCCCGTGCCTTATGCCAGTGACATGCGCGAACGGCCCGACACCCCGGGCATTCCTGCCGCTGTCCTCATTGCCATCACCGACCGTGCCGAACCCGGTTTGATCCTGACGCAGCGCCCTGAGACCATGCGCCGTCACGCTGGGCAGGTCGCCTTTCCCGGCGGACGGATAGATCCCGGCGATGATGACGCCGTGGCAGCGGCTTTGCGCGAGGCCGAAGAAGAAGTGGCGATTCCCCGTGACGTCGTCAGGGTCATCGGACCAATGCCGCTTTATCGGACCATCACCGGCTTTGACATCACCCCGGTCCTTGCGGTCATTCCGCCTGACTTGCCGCTCGTCCCGTGCGATCAGGAAGTGGCCGCTGTCTTCGAAGTTCCGCTTCGCTATCTCTTCGATCCTGCGAACCGCAGCGAGCAAGCCATCATGGTTGACGGTGTTCAACGAAAGTATTTCGAAATCAGCTGGGACGAGCGGCGTATCTGGGGCGCGACAGCTGCCATGCTCGCAAATTTGTCGGCACGGCTTCGATGGTAAAACTGCCGCATTTGGATCCCCTCGTTGCGGCACTCGGCGGCGGTGAAAACACGCGGCTGATCGGCGGGGTGGTGCGCGATACCCTGCGCGGCGAAGCGGTAAGCGATGTCGACATGGCAACCCGGCTCACGCCCGATGAGGTGATCGGCCGCCTGAAATCTGCGCGGATCAAGGCCGTGCCGACCGGTATCGCGCATGGCACGGTGACGGCCGTTACAGTGCACGGCCCGGTTGAAATTACGACATTGCGCCGCGATGTCCGCACCGACGGCAGGCGCGCGATCGTCGCATTTACCGATGACTGGCGCGAAGATGCGGCACGGCGCGATTTCACGATCAATGCACTATCGGCAAATCCCGATACCGGCGAAATATTCGATTATTTTGGTGGGCAGGACGATCTGGACGCAGGCCGCGTCCGCTTCATCGGTGACCCGTTGCAGCGGATCGCAGAGGACCATTTGCGCATCCTGCGCTTTTTCCGCTTCTTTGCACGGTTCGGGCGCGGCGAACCCGATGCGGCAGCCTATGATGCCTGTGCAGCGCGTGCCAATGATCTGATGGCGCTATCCCGCGAGCGCATCGCCAGCGAGTTGCTGAAGCTCCTCGATTACGCAAACCCGGTCCGCGCGGTCCAGCTGATGCTCGCGCGCGATATATTGCGCCCGGTCATGCCCGAGATCACGTCCGCCGACGTTCTCGAAGGCCTCGTCGTCCGCGAAGCGGGCGCGGCGGATCCGATCAGGCGCTTTGCTGCGCTGATCGGCCCGCGCCCGGTAATCGCCAAGGACATTGCGGCCCGTCTGAAATTGTCGAAAGCGCAGACAAAGCGATTGATCATCGCCTGCGGGTGGACCGAGCCATTTGTGACAGTAAGCGCGCTCGCCTACCGGCTCGGCATCGACAGCGCGCTTGATCGGCTTTTACTCCACGGCACCGGCACCGCGGGGCTGAGCGATTGGAAGCGTCCGCGGTTTCCCATCACGGGCGGGACGCTTATTGAGCGCGGGCTAGCTTCCGGCCCGATCGTGGCAATTACCTTGGCACAAATCGAAAACGCTTGGATTGAAGCGGACTTTCCCCAAGGCACCGAATTCGATGCGCTCCTCGATCGCATCAGCCCGCGAGCGACGCCAGCGACTTTTGCGCAAAAATGAATGCTTCGTCGGCCGTCATCGGCTGCGCATAGAGATAGCCCTGCCCCGTCGTGCACCCGAGGCCCGACAGCGTGTCGGCCAGCGCGGGCGTCTCGATCCCTTCAGCTGTCGTTGCCATGCCCAACGCGGCGGCAAGCGACAGGATGGCGCGGACAATCGCGACTTTGTCGGCATCGCCGATCATGCCGGTGATGAAGCTGCGATCGATTTTCAGCGTATCGATCGGCAGACGCTGCAATGCGGCAAGGTTTGAAAAGCCCGTGCCGAAATCATCCATTGCGACCATCGTATGGCAAGCTTTCAGCGCCGCGAGCGTCCGCGCGGCCCTTTCGGGATCGGCGATGATTGCGCTTTCGGTCAATTCGACCGTGAGCCGCGATCCCTCGATCCCGTGATCCTGCAGGCCCGCGCTTACAAATTTTGCCACATCGTCGCGCGCGATCTGAATTGCCGACAGGTTCACCGCCATCGAAAGCGGCAGGCTCCGCCCGGCCGCCAGATCCCAATCCCGAAGCGTCTTCAGCGCATTGTCGAGCGCCCAGCGGCCCAGCGGTACGATCAGCCCCGAATCTTCGGCGACAGCGATAAATTCTTCGGGTGAAATGACACCCATGACCGGATGTTTCCACCGCGCCAGCGCTTCGAAGCCGATCACACGATTTGTTTTCAGCGACATGAGCGGTTGAAACGCCATTGTCATCGCGCCGCGATCGAGCGCGCGGCGCAATTCGGTTTCGACAATGAAGTGCCGCCGTGCGGCCTCAAGGATGCTCGGCTGGTAAAATTCGACACGCGTGGTCGACTTTGCCGTTTTCAATGCGATCTGCGCGTGGCGCATCAATCGTTCGCCGTCGCCTTCCGCGTCGCTGGCCAGCGCACAGCCAATGGCGCAATCCACTTTCATTTCGAAGTCGGACAAGCGGAAGGGCTGCGCCATCACGGCTTCGATCCGTTTTGCAACGTGCAGCACGTCCCCGGGGCCGTCGACGATCTTGACGACCACAGCAAATTCGTTCGCACCGGTCCGTGCGACTTGATCATGACCGCGCAGCGCGGACATGAGCCGCCGCGCTACCGTCATGATCAGCTCGTCGCCACCGACCGAACCAATGCATTCATTGACCCGGCTAAACCGCGCGAGATCGATCAAAACCACAGCATGGTCGGCGCAGCTGCTGTCTTCGAATTGCCGTTCGATCTGATCGACAAACCCCTGGCGGTTCGACAGTCCGGTCAGGCTGTCCTGAAGCATCCCGGTGCGCAGTGATTTCTCGGTTTGCACTTCGTTCGTTCGATCGATCAGCGTCACGAGCGCGCTGGTCGAAGAGAGCGGTGCAATAGTGACACTGTAATGCCGACCCTCGACGATAGCGCCGTCGCGCCAGTCAGCGCTGTTGATTCGCTGCTCAGTGATGACATTGGCAGCTCTTTGATACCATGACGCAAGATCGAGGGCGTGGCGGCCCGCGCTTATGACAGCGCCGAAGGCTTCGTTTAGAGCCGTGACAACTTCGACGCCGTTGACCCGGTCAACAATCGCCGCCGGGCAGGGCATTGCGTCGAGCATCGGCGTCGATCCTACGCGCGGCTCGTCTGCCTTTGGTTTCAAACTGGGCTGTGCGACCGCCATTGGAACTGGCGTAAGCCCGATATGTTAAAAGGCTCTAAAGCAAAGTAAGCCAAGCTTTAAAGAAGCATCGGCCGCAATTATCCGATAACGCCCGTCGCGCGGCCCGCGGTGGCGAAGCGCTCGAGAATGGTCGTCACTTCCTCGCTCGAATGCTCGGCGCACAGCGAACAGCGCAGCAGCGTCATGTTCGCCGGTGTGGCAGGCGGGCGGGCGAGGTTTACATACAGCCCCTCATCGAGCAGCGCGCTCCACATCATCGCACCGCGTTCGAGATCGGGCATGATAACGGCAATGATCGCGCTTTGCGCCTCGGGCGTGCCGAGTTCGAAGCCAAGATCGCGCAGGCCCTGATGCAAGCGCTTCGAATTTTCCCACAAATGCGCGCGTTTGTTGCCCGAGTGCATCAGCTTGCGGATCGATTTGGCCGAGCTCGCCACAACCGTCGGCGGCAAAGACGCGGTGAACACATAAGGGCGACAGACGAGGCGCATGATCTCGAACTTCGGATGGTTCGATACGCAGAAGCCGCCGATCGTCCCGACCGATTTCGAAAAGGTGCCAATGACGAAATCAACTTCGTCGAGGCAGCCCTGCGCTTCGGCGACGCCGCGACCGTTTTCGCCGAAAAAGCCCATCGAATGCGCCTCGTCGACCAGAATCATCGCGCCGTGCTTTTTCGAAACCGCAATCATTTCGGTCAGCGGCGCGATGTCGCCCATCATCGAATAAACGCCTTCGAGGATAACGAGCTTTCCGGCATCGGCCGGAATGCGGCCGAGGCGGCGGTCGAGATCCTCGACGTCATTGTGGCGAAAACGCACGGTCTGCGCATTGCCAAGAGCGCATCCGTCATAGATCGAAGCATGACTGTCGGCATCGAGAATGATGAAATCATCCTTGCCCGCGATCGTCGAAATGATGCCTAGATTGGCCTGATAGCCGGTCGAAAAGACCATAGCATGATCCATGCCGTAGAATTCGCGCAGCGCGTCTTCGCATTCCTTGTGGCCCTGGAAAGTGCCGTTGAGCACGCGGCTGCCCGTCGTTCCCGCGCCGAATTCGTCGAGCGCATCCTTCCCGGCCTGGATGACGTCATCATCGAACGTCATGCCCATGTAGTTATAGGTGCCGAGCAGGATCGTTTCCTTGCCGTTGACGATCGCGCGCGTCGGCGACAGCACTTGCTCCATCACCAGCGAGAACGGATCGCGCACACCGGTCGCAAGCAGGCCCTCGCGCTGTTCGATCAGCGCGTCGAATTTGGAAAAGAGATCGCCCTTGGCAACCGGAAAATGCTGATCGGCTTCGCTCATGGCTTATCCTTTTAACGTCATGACGGCATCGACAAGCTGGCCGACCGTTTCGATATCCGCTTGCATATTCATCGTGATCATCACGTCGAATTCATCCTCGATCGCGGCCACGAAATCCATCACGGTCAGCGAATCCCATTCGAGATCACCCATGAACGTCGTTGCCTCCGTTACGGCAACGCCCTTTTTGTTGAAGGGTTCGATTTGCGCCATGATGGCATCATATGTCTGGGTGCGGTCGGTCATGTATCGTCCATAAAACAGTGCAGCGATTAAAGCCAACCCTCGGCACGATACCAGTCCGCCGTCGATTTCAGACCCTCCGGCGTGGCGATTTGCGGCGTCCATAGTAATGACGGCGGACGTCTCGCAGCGTCGATCACCCAATCGGGATGCGTCATATAAGAAACGCGGTCGCGCGTCAGCTTTGCCTTGGGCCCGCGAAACATGCCGTCGAGCGCCGCGCCGAAGTTAAGTGCCGCCTTGGGCAGCGCCAGAGTCAGCGGATTGCGACCGACGGCCGCCCCGATCATGCGGGCATAATCCTGATGGCTCCATCCCTCAGGCCGACCGTCATCAGCTTCGTAAAAAGCATGTGCAGGCGCATTTTCGGCCATAGCGACGATCAGCCGTGCGAGGTCCGCGGCATGGATCGCCGACAATCGCCCCTTTGGCGGCAGCGGCATGATCCCGCGTTTGGCAAAACGGAACAGTTCGAGATTGTCGGTATCGCCGGGGCCATAGATCGCGGGCGGGCGGACAATCGACCAGCCGAGGGGCGATGTGACGACAGCATCTTCGGCCGCGCGTTTCGAAGCGCCATAATTCGACAACTGCGGCTCGCGCGCCGACAAGGAGGAAATATGAACAAAGCGCTGGACACTGGCTGCCTGCGCCGCCGCAAGCATCGTCTCGGTGCCCTGTCGATTGCCTTTGTCGAAGGTTGCGGCATCGGCGTTCACGACGCCCGCGACGTGGATGACAGCATCTGCCCCTGCACAAAGATCACTGGGATTTTCGAGGTCACCACCAATCCACACGACTCCTTGGCGAGAGCATTGCGGTTTTCGCGCCAGCGCCCGAACGGTATGCCCGGCCGCCAGAAGCGCATCGAGGACGTGCCTGCCGAGAAACCCTGTGCCCCCGGTCAGCGCGACGATCACAGCATGACCATATGGTCGCGGTGAACCAGCGCAGACCGGGGCGCATAGCCGAGCGCGGCGGCCTGCGCGTCGGTTTTCAGGCCAATGATGGCCGCAACTTCGCCTGAATTATATTCGCTGAGCCCGCGCGCAATGGCCACGCCATCCGGGCTCAGGATGTCGATCACCTC
>JBGSMP010000158.1:0-2369 GCA_041740105.1 Sphingomonadaceae bacterium | reverse complement strand
CAAGGCTGGCAGTGCGCGCTTTGCGATTCGCTTTCACCTCGCGCCCGGCGTGGAAGTCACACCGACAGCGGACGGTCTGGCGGCGCTGTTGCGGATCGATCGCGGTCCTCTTTGGCAGTTTCGCTGTCGCGGCGGCGCGCTGACGGTCGAGGAAAGTCTGTGGATCAATGGCGCCGGTCGCCCGGTGCCCTCGCTGCAATTTGTTGTCTCGGGCGAAGCGCCGGCGGGCGGGGCGACCGTTTCGTGGCTACTGAAACGGGCGGGATGAAATGACCGATATTATGATCAAGCGCGCGCTGCTTTCGGTGTCCGACAAAACCGGATTGGTCGAACTGGGCCAATCGCTCGCGGCACATGGGGTGGAACTGGTATCGACGGGCGGCACGGCAAAGGCGCTCCGCGATGCCGGGTTTGCCGTGCGCGATATCGACGATCTCACCGGCTTTCCCGAAATGATGGACGGGCGCGTGAAGACGCTGCATCCCAAAGTCCATGGTGGCCTGCTCGCCGTGCGCAACAATCCTGACCACGTCGCCGCCGCGGAGGCGCATGCGATCGGGATGATCGATCTGGTGGTCGTCAATCTATATCCCTTTGCACAGACCGTCACGCGCGGCGCAGGCCGCGACGAAGTGATCGAGAACATCGACATCGGCGGTCCGTCGATGATCCGCTCGGCAGCGAAGAACCACGCCTTTGTAGCTGTGGTGACCGACCCTGCCGATTATGCATCGATCGCGACCGGCACGACCACGCTTGCCGAACGCAAGCGTCTGGCGGCAAAGGCCTACGCCCTCACCGCGCAATATGATGCGACGATCGCGTCGTGGTTTGCCTTTGCCGATCAGGGCGAAATGTTTCCTGCAACGGTAAGCATCCCGCTGCGCATCGGGCATGAGCTGCGCTACGGCGAAAATCCGCATCAGCGTGCGGCGCTTTATATCCCCGCCGGGCCGGCCGTTCGCGGCATTGCGCAAGCCGAACAAATTCAGGGCAAGGCGCTCAGCTACAACAATTATAACGATGCCGATGCCGCACTCGAGCTCGTCAGTGAATTCCGTGGCGGGCCGCCGACAGTCGTAATCGTAAAGCACGCGAACCCGTGTGGTGTTGCCTCGGGCGATACGGTGATCGAGGCCTATCGCGCCGCACTTGCGTGTGACACGGTCTCGGCCTTCGGCGGGATCATTGCGTGCAACCGGCCGCTTGATGGCGCGACAGCGGAGGCGATTGCCGAGATTTTCGCCGAGGTGGTCGTCGCGCCCGACGCCGACGACGATGCGCGCGCGGTGTTTGCGCGCAAGAAGAACTTGCGGCTTTTGCTGACCGGCGACCTACCCGATCCGCAGCGCGCGGGACTGGCCATGAAGGCGATTGCGGGCGGTTTCCTGCTCCAGTCACGTGACACGGGGCAGTTGGGCGACCTCAACGTTGTGACAAAGCGCCAGCCCACGCCACGCGAGCTTGCCGATTGCCGGTTCGCCTGGACCGTCGCCAAGCACGTCAAATCCAATGCCATCGTTTACGCCAAAGACGGCTGCACGGCAGGGATCGGTGCGGGGCAGATGAACCGGCTCGAATCAGCGCGGATTGCGGCGTGGAAAGCGAAGGATGCGTCGGAAAAGGCAGGTTGGGACACGCCGCGCACGATCGGTAGCGCGGTCGCGTCGGATGCGTTTTTTCCGTTCGCCGATGGGTTGATCGCGGCTATCGACGCCGGCGCCACCGCCGTCATCCAGCCCGGTGGTTCCATCCGCGATGACGAAGTCGTTGCCGCCGCCGACGAGGCAGGCATTGCCATGATGTTTACCGGGATGCGGCATTTCCGACATTAAAGCCCGACCGGTCGAATAATTTCCGGTCCTCGGGCTTGAAACCAAAGCGCCAGATCATCCCGCAATACAGCGCCAACATCGCCGGGACACCGATCAACAGTTCGCTCCATTCGGGGGTCGCCGTCGCGATGCCACCGACGGCGGCCGTCGCGAGGCTGGCGAACAGGAGCGGCCAGCGCCACAGTGTGATCGGTGCGCCAAGCAAACGCGCGGCAAGGCGTGACTTGATCAGCGCCGCGACAGCCAGCGAAACAGCCAATGCCGCCGCAGGTCCGGCGGCCTGCCACAATTCGGGCCAGCCGCGCTCGCGCATCGCGATGATGAAAAGGAACGACAGCCCGGCTTGCAACGCCAACGCGCCCAGCGAAATCATCATGTTGCGGTGGCGGGCGATGTAAACCAGCGCCGCTTCGCTGACGACCGCGGTGGCGGCGATGACTTCGGCAAGCAGCAGAAACGCCAGCGCGCCGTTGCCGCCGACGAATGCACCACCCGGCCCGATCAGCCCCATGATGGCCGCCCCAGGGATCCCCA
>JBGSMP010000114.1:0-1699 GCA_041740105.1 Sphingomonadaceae bacterium | reverse complement strand
GCCAGTTTCGGGCCGACGCCGTTCGCGCGCGTGACCATTGTTGCGTCGGCGCTGGCGATGGCGCGGCTGAGTTCGCTGGCATCGAGGACCGAAAGGATCGCCAAGGCCACGCGCCCGCCGACGCCCTGTACGCCGGTCAGCATGCGAAACCATTCGCGTTCTTCAATGCTTGCAAAGCCGAAGAGCGTCATCGAATCCTCGCGGACCTGCATGTCGGTGTGGAGCATCACCGTGCCACCGACCGGGCCGATCGTTGTCAGCGTCCGTGTCGATGCCTGCACGAGATAGCCGACACCGCCGACGTCGAGCACGGCGTGGTCCGATGCGGTTTCGCACAAGATTCCGGTCAGGCGGGCGATCATCGCAGCGTCCTACCCGCGCCGTGATGCGCATGGCAAATCGCGACCGCCAGCGCGTCGGCGGCGTCGGGACCCGCAATCTTCACGCCGGGAAGCAGGACTTTCAGCATGGCCTGAACCTGCGTTTTTTCCGCAGCACCCGTGCCGACGACAGCCTTTTTTACGAGGCGTGCGGCATATTCGCCGACGACGATGCCGCGCCGTGCCGCCGCCAGCAGGATTACGCCGCGGGCATGCGCAAGCTTCAAGGTCGATTGGGCATTGGTGTTGACAAACACTTCCTCCACCGCCGCGCCATCAGGCTTATGTTCGATCAGCAGATCGGCGAGCAGCGTGTCGAGAACGTAGAGCCGCTCGGCGAGCGGCAATTTAGGGTCGGTTTTGATCTGGCCGTTCGCGATGTGGCTGAGCCGGTTCCCCTGTGCCGCGATCACGCCCCAGCCGGTCGTGCCGAGGCCGGGATCGAGACCGAGAATAATCAGCCGAGCCGCTCCATGACTTCGTCGCTGACATCATAATTGCCCCACACGGTCTGCACGTCGTCGTCATCGTCCAAAGCGTCGAGCAATTTCATCAACGTGCCCGCGTCTTTTTCGTCCACGCTGACCATTACCTGCGGTCGCCAGGCGAGTTTGACGCCTTCGGGTTCGCCCAAGGCCGATTCGAGCGCCTTGGCGACTTCATGCAGATCACCTTGGCCTGTCCAGATTTCATGGCCATCTTCGCCAGAAGATACATCCTCGGCGCCCGCCTCGAGCGCAGCATCGAACACCGCGTCGGCGTCCCCCGCTTTCGCCGGATAGGTAATTTGCCCCAGTCGATCGAACGCGTGGCTGACCGCACCTGGCGCACCGATGTTGCCGCCGTTTTTGGACACCGCGGTTTTGACGTTGGTCGCCGTGCGGTTGCGATTGTCGGTCAGCGTTTCGATGATGAGCGAAACACCGCCGGGGCCGAAGCCTTCATAGCGGATTTCCTCGTAATTCGCGCCGTCGCCTTTCGACGCATTGTTGATCGCGCGCTCGATATTGTCCTTGGGCATGCCGCCCGCGCGCGCGGTGATGACGGCCGATCGCAGGCGCGCATTCATGGCAGGGTCGGGCAGGCCCGATTTTGCCGCGACGGTGATTTCGCGGCTGAGCTTCGAAAACGCCGCCGCGCGCTTTTTATCCTGCGCACCTTTGCGGTGCATGATGTTTTTGAATTTGCTGTGACCGGCCACGCGTTCAGAACCTCACTGCAGTGCCCGACGCTGTCACCATCAGCATCGATCCGCCTTGCCCCAGCACTTCATAATCGAGATCGATCCCGATCACGGCATCCGCGCCCAGCGCGCGCGC
>JBGSMP010000113.1:0-2312 GCA_041740105.1 Sphingomonadaceae bacterium | reverse complement strand
TCGAGCCCGCCGGTCAGCGCCCCGAACGCCGGAAGAATAAGCTTGGTCGCGCTCGCCACGAAACAGCGACGAGCGACATTGCGACCGCGCACAGCCACGCGCAGTTTCGGGTGAAAATGCCCTGAAAGTTCGGGGCGCATATCCGCAGGGTCGGCCTCGTGGCGCAGGATAAGGCCATCGACTTCGGCTTCGTCGACGATCCGCCCGCCGAATGGATCGTCGAGCGCATGGTCATGGTTTCCGGTGACCCAGACCCAATCCACGCGCGCGGTCAGATCGCTCAGCATTGTTTGCGCCTGCGGGGGAAGGCGGCGGCTTCCGGCGCTGTCGTGGAAACTGTCGCCGAGGCACCAGAGTTCGACGGGCGCGGTTGCCGCGACAAGCGCGGTCAGGTCCTCCAGCGTCGCGATCGAATCATAGGGCGGCAGCATCTGGCCGAACTTGGCGAACCAACTCGCTTTTTCGAAATGCAGGTCCGCAACAATCAGCGCGCGGCGCGCTGGCCAGAACAAGGCCCCTTGCGGCAGGGCATGAAGCGTCTGTCCCGCGAACTCGAATGCACTCATCCAAGCGTCCCGGGTGGCAGGAAGCGCACCTTGCGCTGGGCAAAGTCGACCGAGACCCGCCGAAACCCGCGCAACGTATCCATGCCGAGCAACATGGCAGGTTTGTTCAGCAAACCATAGCGCTTGAAGGGATGCGCGTCGGCAAAAGCGATCACGGCATTTTCGACGCGGATGCCCGCAATGCGGATATGGCCGACGGCGGCATATTCGGCATCCAGCCGACCGCCCGTTACGTCCAGCAACGCAGTCTTGAAAAACTGCATCTTGCGATTGCGCTTGGCAAGCAAGGCCCGGAGCGGGGCATTGCCGACCGTGTTCTGGGCGCCCGAATCGACGATGACCGTGATCGGCGTGCCGTCGACGTCGGCATCGACAAGCACCAGCTGGCCATATTTCGACCGCGCCGTCACGACGATGGTATCACGGTCAAATTGTTCTTTTTCACCGGCGCGCAGGACCGAAAGCGTGCGTTTTCCGAAATCCATCACGACCCGGCGGCCCTTGAGCGTGTCGATCCCGAGCAGGCCGTGGCCACCCAGATCGTCCTGCAACAGCGCGGGCGCCTTGATATCGCGCGTCGTCTGGCCCGCCAGTGTCAGCGCGGGCACGTTGACCGTATCGGCAGGGCCGACGCCGGTCATGCTGTGCATCGTCACGGGTTCGCCAGCGACAAGCTTCAGCAATGTCGCCAATTCGCGCGAGACGACCGTGCGGTCGGAGCCGGTATCGACAACGAACTGGAATGGCCCACGCCCTTCGATCGTCACCGGCACGGTCATCCGCATCGCACTATCGGATCGCGTCGCAACAGTCGCGAGCAAGTCGGGCGATGGCGGCACCGGCTGCGCGCGAAGCGGCGCGTGTACGAAAGACGTGGCAAGAGCGCACAAAGTGAGGGCAAAACGCATCGGAGATATCCTCTCTGGAAGGAACATGCCACGAACAGGGGATTGCGGATAGGGAAATCTGTTTGTGGCAATTGCGTCGGGCGGCGGGGGTGCGCATGATCGACGATATGAGGTTTATTGCTTTTACGGTCGCCGTATTTGCGCTTGCAGCGCCGATTGCGGCGCAAACGCTGCAGCAGCGGGTCGAAACACAGTTTGCGGCCGCCAGCCCCGGAACGCGATTTGGGCTTGTCGTCGCCGATGCCGACGGGCGCGAGATCGTCGCGATCAACCCCGACGCGCGGTTTATTCCGGCGTCGAACACCAAGATGTTTACGACCGCCGCTGCCTATATGACGATGCCCGATATCGACAAGCCCGACACGGCGGCAGGGACGACTGTTGCGCTGACGGAGAAGGACGTCATTCTGACAGGAAACGGCGACGCGCGGATGTCGAGTGCGCCTGATTGCAAGGTCAATTGCCTCGCGACCCTCGCCGATGCCGTTGCTGTAAAGACAAAGCGGGTGCGCCACATCATCGGCGATGCGAGCCTGTGGCCCGACCAGCGCTGGAGCCCCGGCATGAGCTGGAACAATGTCGCCGAGCGTTCGGGGACGGGGATCGCCGCATTGAGCGCCGACAGCAATGAAATGCCGCTGACGGTGTCGCCATCCAGCCCCGGCGCGCCACCGATTATCGGGTTTGCATCGGACTATTTGACGATCGACAATCGCGCGACGACCGTGGCCCGCGGGCCGACGACGATCGACGTAAAGCGACTGCCGTTCGAGCGGCGTGTGATTGTGTTCGGTGAAATCGCGGTGGGCGCACCGCCCGACAGGATCGCGCTCGGGAT
>JBGSMP010000038.1:0-11291 GCA_041740105.1 Sphingomonadaceae bacterium | reverse complement strand
GTGGCCCGTCGGTCCGCGCACGCGCCTGCACCGCCGCAGCCTCTGCCTCATCGAGCAGGCCGAGTGCAAATTCGGCGGCAAGGATATCGTCTTCGTCGGTCACGCCAGACACGCCTTGAGTTTGATAAGGGCACGACGGATGCGGCTTTTGACCGTGCCCAGCGGCGTCGATGCGCGCTCGGCAATGTCGGCATAGGTCGCACCATCGAAAAAAGCGGTTCGGATCAGCGCGGCATCGTCGGTCGCAAGTGTCTGGATGCAAGCGATAATGCGCGCGTCGGCTTCATGCGCTATCAGGCATTGTTCCGCATCGGGCCGATCGTCGACAATTTCTTCCGCCAGTTCGAGCGGTGCCATGACGCGTTTCCCCTTTGACCGCAGCCGGTCGATCGCGCGGTTCCGCGTCAGCGCAACGAGCCACGTGATCGGACTTGCGCGTGCCGGATCGAACGTCCCTGCTTTCTGCCAGATATTGATAAAAGCGTCCTGCAACACGTCCTCGGCGTCATCCCTGTCGGGAAAGATACGCAGCGCAATCCCGTATAGTTTCCCAGACGTCCGCCGGTACACGTCCTGCAACGCCGCGCGGTCGCCCTCGGCCACGCGTTTCAACGCTGCCACCAAAGCGGCGCGTTCGGACGAGGCAATGTCGTCGCTTATGGCAGTTCTACTGCCATTGCGGTTGCCTCACCACCACCGATACACAGCGCCGCAATACCGCGTTTCAGCCCGCGCGCCTGCAACGCCGCGATCAATGTCGCCAAAATCCGCGCGCCCGATGCGCCGATGGGATGGCCGAGCGCGGTCGCGCCACCATTCACATTGAGCTTATCGTCGGGAATGCCGAGATCCTTCGCCGCGATCATTGCGACAACAGCAAATGCCTCATTGATTTCGAACAAGTCAACATCGTCGATCGTCCATCCCGCCTTTTCCAGCACTTTGCGGATGGCCGGGACGGGTGCGGTCGTAAACAAAGGCGGCGCATGTGCATGAGCGGCATGTGCGACAATCCGCGCAACAATGGGCAACCCCTGTGCGGCCGCGACGCTTTGGCGGGTCATGACGAGAGCGGCGGCGCCGTCCGAAATCGACGATGCGTTGGCGGCCGTGATCGTCCCGTCTTTCGAAAACGCGGGCTTCAGCGTCGGGATTTTATCAGGCTTTGCGTTACCGGGCTGTTCGTCGCGTTGGACCAATGTCGTGCCGCCACGCCCCGTGACTTCGACGGCGACGACTTCGCCGTCAAACGCGCCGCTGCTGATTGCTTCGACGGCGCGTGCGAGGGAGCGCAGCGCATAAGCATCCTGTGCCGCACGCGTGAACTGGTAATCGCGCGCGCTGTCTTCGGCAAAGGCGCCCATCAGCTTGCCGGGATCATAAGCGTCCTCGAGGCCATCGAGATACATTGAATCCTTGACCGCATCATGCCCGATCCGCGCGCCGCTGCGATGCTTGGTCAGCAGATACGGCGCATTCGACATCGATTCCATGCCGCCCGCGACGATCACGTCCGCCGACTGCGCCGCCAGCGCATCATGCGCCATGATTGCCGCCTGCATGCCACTGCCGCACATCTTGTTGACCGTCGTCGCCGCAACCGACTGTGGCAAACCCGCCCCCAATGCCGCTTGTCGTGCCGGCGCCTGACCGAGCCCCGCTGGAAGCACGCAGCCCATGATGATTTGATCGATCGAATCATGTGCAACCCCGGCGCGCTCCACCGCTGCTTTTACCGCGGTGGCACCGAGTGCCGTTGCCGAGACGCTGCCCAGAGCCCCCTGAAAGCCGCCCATCGGCGTGCGGGCATAGGCGCAGATAACGACGGGATCATTGTTCATGCGACGAATCTAGCGTAGCCCGTGCAAAATCCAACCGGATTACGAAACCGTTTCGACCAAGCGCCGACCCGGCCGCACCCGCATCTTGTGCGACGCTTTCGTCGCGTCCGACACGCGCAGGACCGTATCCATGAACACCCACTCGTTCGTCGCTGCCTGCGGGGTCAGCGACAAGTGCATGTAACCACGGTTCGACGTATCGACCCAGCGCAGTTCGGTCGCGTCCGACCCGCCTGCCCGTCCACTCATCAGTGAGGCTGCAACGAGCTTGGGATCGATACCCTTGGTTGCACTCTCAAACCCCGGTGACGATACGCTGTGTCCGCCAAACTCGACGCCTGCAGGTTTTCCGCCTTCGGGCAGATCGAAGGCCCAGCCATTGTGGCTGTCACCCGTCACGACGATCAGGTCGCGATCATGCCGCTGCGCCGCCGACAGCAGCCGCGATCGTGCTGCCGGATAGCCGCCCCAATTATCGAAATTCTGCGGCAAGCCGGCTCTGGCTGCGGTGACCCCTTGCGTCACATAATCACGATTGCGTTGTGGCGAGGTGGGCGAAACAGTCGCCATCGCGCTTTCGGGGAAATAGACGCGGCCCATATTCGTGCCTGACCCGACAACACTCCACTTCGCTTTGTCGCGGGCAAACGCACGGTAAAGCCAGCTTTCCTGCTCGGTGCCCATCATTGTCATTGCCGGATCGCGCCACGCGCCGTCGCGGAATTCGGCAAATGCTTTCGCCGGATCGGGCGCACGCATGAACTCGCCGCCCCAATAGGGTTTCGACCGCCCGATCGCGCGCGTATCGGTCCGGTAATAGGTCGCCAGGTCGCCGATTTCATAAGCTTTCCACGGCTGTTCACCGACGGGCAGCCACTCGCGCCAGACCTGCATCGCGACGTTCTTGCGATTGGTCCAGTCGCCTTCATCGGGTTGATGATTCTGCGCGCCGCCTTCCCACATGTCGTTGGTGCCTTCATGATCGTCGGTGTTCGGGATCATCGGGAATGCGGCGTGCAGCGCCTGAAGCTGCGGATCGGCGCGATAACTGGCGTAGCGCAGGCGGTAATCGGCAAGTGTCAGAATCTCGCCTGTGGGGAACATGCGCTTGGCGAATTCGGCGGCGCCATCATAGCCGCCCCGGTTATATTCATAGATATAATCGCCCATGTGCAGCGTCATGTCGATGTCGTCGCGTGCCGCTGCATGCCCATAAGCATTGAATTCACCGAAGCCAAGGTTCGAGCATGAGAAAACCGCGATATTGAAGCGCGAAGCCTTGCCCACCGGCAACGTCTTGGTGCGTCCGATCGGCGATACACTGCCGTCGGGGCCGATGAAACGGAACCAGTGCCACCGCCCCGGCGCAAGGCCATCGACCGTAATCTTCACCGTGTGATCGCGCCATGGCCCCGTCACCATTTCGCCGCCGCCCGCGATTTTTGCGAAGTCGCGGCTTTCCGAAATTTCGACGCGCACTTTCGACGGACCGCCGGTCGCGCCGACATAGCGCGTCCATAGCAGAACCGATTCAGGCCCCGGTTCTCCCGACGCGACATTGTGGGTAAATCCGGTCGCGCCAAGCATGGCCTGTGCCATTGCAGCACCACCCGGAAGCATGAGCCCACCGATGCCGAATGCAGCCGTGGTGATCAGTTGGCGACGGTCAAAACGGATCATGAGCGAACTCCTTCCCTGTAGCGCTGCAACCGCACTGTTGCATTACGATGACTCAAATCCGTTCGGCCGAACTAACCACGTCAGCGGCGCGCAAAGCGGCAATGATCCGCATCAGATGCTGGACATCATGGACTTCGAGATTGACGCGAAACGTGTGGAAACTTGCGTCGCGGTTTTCCAGTTTCAGATTGAGGATGTTGGCATGGTGGCTCCCAAAAATGCCGGCCATAACCCCGAGTGCACCCGGCTCGTTTTTCAGGACAATGCACAACTGCGCCGCTGCGCCATCCGATCCGTCGCCCCACGCAAGATCGACCCAGTCAGCATCGACACCATCGGCCAGTTCGGCGCAATCGATGGCATGAACGACAATCGCTTCATCCTCGCGGCGCAAACCGACGATACGGTCGCCCGGCACGGGATGGCAGCAATCAGCCAAATCGAACGCGACCCCCGGCGTCAGTCCCTTGATCGAAATGGGCTCGCGCTGCGGCGGTAGCGCTGCAACATCTGCGCCCCCCGATCCCGGCATCAATGCTTCCATCACTTGTGCATCGGTCAGTTTCTGCCGAGCGACAGCTTCCATCAAGGCGGATTCATCGGGAAGCTTCAATCGCTTGAGCGCTGCCGACATGGCACCGGTGCCAAGCTGCGCAGGCAGACGCGTAACGATTTCGTCGTAAATCTTGCGGCCAAGCGCGACGTTTTCGCCAAGCTCCTTGTTGCGCACGAACCGGCGGATCGCGGCTCGCGCTTTGCCGGTCGCGACGAAGTTCAGCCAAGCGGGCTGCGGTTCCTGCGCTTTCGATTTCAGGATCTGGACCTGATCGCCGTTCTCGATCTGCGTGCGCAACGGGACGACGCGGCCGTTCACTTTAGCGCCGACCGCTTCGTTGCCCAATTTTGTGTGGACGGCATAAGCGAAATCAACGGGCGTTGCGCCCTTGGGCAGCTGGAAAAGTTCGCCCTTAGGCGTGAACGCAAATATGCGGTCCTGATACATCGCCATGCGGGTGTGCTCGAGCAATTCTTCGGCCGTGTCGGCATTGTCGAGAATTTCGACCAGATCGTCGATCCAGCGCGAGGGCACATCGGGGCGTTTCTGTCCCTGCTTATAGGTCCAGTGCGACGCCAGCCCATATTCGGCCTGCGCGTGCATTTCGGACGACCGGATCTGAATCTCGATCCGCATCTTTTCCGAATGGATGACAGAGGTGTGCAACGACCGGTAGCCGTTGCGCTTTGGAGTCGAGATATAATCCTTGAACCGCCCCGGCACCATTGGCCACCGTCGGTGGATCAGACCGAGCGCGGTATAGCACGCCTCTGCATCGGGAACGATCGCGCGAAATGCCATCACGTCGGACAATTGTTCGAAACTGATGTGGCGCTCGGCCATTTTTTTCCAGATCGAATAGGGGTGCTTTTCGCGCCCCGAGATATCAGCCTCGACTCCGGCGCGGCTGAGCATCAGCTTCAGGCCCGACCCGATGCGGGCAATCTGATCGCCGCCGCCATCGTGCAGCTGATCGAGGCGCTTGGTGATTGAGGCATAGGCATCGGGCTCCATCTCGCGGAACGCCAACGTCTGCATTTCGTTCATGAATTCATACATGCCGATCCGCTCGGCGAGCGGCGCGTAAATATCCATTGTTTCCTTGGCAATGCGCCGCCGCTTTACCGGATCGCCAATGAAATGCAGCGTGCGCATGTTGTGCAGCCGGTCTGCCAGCTTGACCAACAGCACGCGGATATCATCCGACATCGCCAAAAGGAATTTGCGCAGGTTCTCTGCCGCCCGCTCATTTTCGGTCTGTGCTTCGATCTTCGACAGCTTTGTGACGCCGTCGACAAGCCTTCCGACCGAGGGGCCGAACTTGGCGACAATCTCTTCCTGGGTCGTCAGCGTGTCTTCGATGGTGTCATGCAGAATTGCGGTCGCAATCGTCTCGTCATCAAGGTGCAGATCGGTCAAAATCCCGGCAACTTCGATGGGGTGACTGAAGTAAGGATCGCCTGAAGCGCGCAACTGGCTGCCATGCATCTGCATCGAAAAAACATAAGCGCGGTTCAGCAGGGCTTCGTCTGCATCCGGGTCATAGCTTTTGACCCGCTCCACCAATTCATATTGTCTAAGCACTTCGCCATGATGGGGCGCACGCGGCGCAACATGCAACCCGCGAATTCATTTAATTGCGCGGCAACGGATACGACATCGCTACATCGCACCGCGCATAGGTTGCACCGTGAGCCTGCATGATGGCGGCATCGTGCACAAAGCCGTTCTTTTCGTAAAGATGGATGGCGGCTTCGCAGCTGTGGTGGGTCAGGAGATACAGTGTCTGCACGGGCAGCGCGATTGCCCGCGCAATCATTGCCTGCAACAAGAATTCCCCGACTTTCAGCCCACGCGCTTTTTCCAGCACACCCATTTTGGTCAGCTCGAAAACGCCCTCGTTCGTCTTCATCAGCGCACACGCGCCAACGATTCCCAAGCCCTCTGCCTCAACGAGCAGGATGACCCCACCCGGATCGAGAATCCGCGCGCGGGGATTGCTCAGGACATCGCGATCGTGCTTTTCAAGCACGAACATCGCCTCAATCCACTGCGCATTGATATCGTAAAACGCCTTTGCATGGGTGTCGGTATATTCGACGATCGAAAGCGGCCGTTGATGCGTCATCGCTGGATCAACGCCCAGACGCGCAGCGCGCTGGCCAGATTGGGCGGTGTTGCCGCGGCGATCCGTTCGGCGTCGATTCGGGCAATGAGTGCATTGAGCGGAAGAGCGGCGTTGTCGGCTGCTTGCTGCAGCGCATCCCAGAATATCGGCTCCAGACTGATCGACGTCTCATGCCCTGCAATCGTCACGGATCGCTTGACGGGCGGATGGTAGGGGGTGATGGACACCCCTCAATACATATGCTGCCCGCCGTTGATCGACAATGTCGACCCTGTGACGAATCCGCCTTCTTCCGAACAGAAAAACGCAACACCGCGCGCGATCTCGCTTGCCTGGCCAAGTCGCCCGACCGGGATCTTGGCGACGATTTTCGCCAACACCTCAGCGGGCACCGCGGCAACCATATCGGTATCGATATAGCCCGGTGCGATCGCGTTGACAGTGACGCCCTTCTTCGCGCCTTCCTGTGCCAGTGCCTTGGTAAAGCCATGAATGCCCGATTTTGCGGCGGCATAATTCACCTGGCCATATTGCCCGGCCTGCCCGTTGATCGAGCCGATGTTGACGATCCGCCCCCATCCGCGCGCCGTCATCCCGCCGAACGTGGCTTTGGCCATATTGAAACAGCCGCCGAGATTGACGCGCATCACGTCGTTCCAGTCGTCGAAACTCATCCGCGCAAGGACACCGTCGCGCGTGATACCGGCATTGTTGACGACAATGGCGATTGGACCGAGGTCGGCTTCGACCGCGGCACAGCCATCGATACAAGCCTGATGATCGCCGACGTCCCAACGATAGACGGGTATTCCGGTGCGGTCGGAAAAGGCCTTCGCCTTTTCATCGTTGCCACAATAATTGGCAGCCACCGTGAATCCCATTTCTTTCAGCGCAAGGCTGATGGCCTCGCCAATGCCGCGGGTGCCGCCAGTGACGACTGCGATTCGTGCCATTTGCTCTCTCCTTATTTTGGAGCAGCTTAGGCAGGCGAAACCCAGCCTTCAAGTTCGCGTGCAAGTAATGTTCGCAGCATGTCCAAGCCCGCCTCGCTGGCGTTCAGGCAAGGCACGGTCACCAGGTCTGTCCCGCCGCCTTCGACAAAGGTTTCGCGACCGCGGATCGCGATCTCTTCGAGCGTCTCCAGATTGTCGGCCGAGAACCCGGGCGTCACCACGACGATTTTCTTCATGCCGTCCGCCGCAAGCCGGGCAAGCGTCGATTCAGTCGATGGTTCGAGCCATTTTGCGCGACCGAGCTTCGACTGGAAACTGACGACGAGTTCGCGGCCCATCGCTTCGCCGAGCAAACGCGCCGTCTTTTGGCACTGGCAATGATAGGGGTCGCCCTTCATCAACGTGCTGAGCGGCATCGAATGGAAACTGGCAACGAGGGCTTCGGGCTCGAAGTCGATCGAGGCCAGCATCTGATCTATCGACGTTTTCAGGGCCGCAATATAGACCGGGTCGTCATGATAAGGGGGCATTGTCCGCAGCGCCGGCTGCCAGCGCATGTCCTGCAATTGCTCGAACAGCTTGTCGTTGACCGTGCCCGTCGTCGCGCTGGAATATTGCGGATACAGCGGCGCGACGAGAATCCGGTCGCAGCCCATGGCCTTCAGCTCTTTCAGCCGTTCGCCAATCGACGGCTTTCCGTAACGCATTGCATAATCGACGGTTACGCCCGGACCAAACGAACCGGCCAGCGCTGTCGCCTGCTGGCGCGTGATGACTTCGAGTGGCGACCCATCCTTCATCCAGACTTGTTCATAGGCTTCGGCCGATTGCTTTGGCCGCGTGTTGAGCACGACGCCGCGCAGGATCGGCTGCCACAGGAACGACGGCAGCTCGACGACGCGCCGGTCCGACAGAAACTCTTTCAGATAGCGCTTCACGCTCGGCGCATCGGGTGCATCGGGCGTGCCGAGATTGACCAGCAGCACGCCGATCTTGCGCGCCGCAATCGGCGGGTGGTCCGCAGGAAAGATCATCGTCGGATCAGCGGCAGCGTGCGATACCGCTTGCCCGACTGCGCATAGAGTGCGTTGGCGATGGCAGGGGCCGTCGGTGGCACGGCAAGTTCGCCGATGCCACCGGGTGCATTCGGGCTGTTCAGCAATTCGATCTCGATCCGCGGCGCGTCCGCCAGACGCGGCAAACCAAGCGCGCCAAGGCGCGTCGGCCCGGCAAGCCCTCTTGCCACATTCACCGGCGCACCCGTCGCCGCTGCCATTCCAAACATCAATCCACCTGCAATCTGCTGTTTAACAATGTCGGGATTTATCACCCGACCGCAATCGACGACGGCGACGAGGCGCGAAACACGCGCTTTGCCGCCAACGCCGCCAAAATCGGCTTCGGCGAAAACCGCGATATGGCTATCGGCCATGCTATGGCAAGCAAGACCTTGGCCCGTACCCACACCGCCGCCCTGCCATCCGCCTTGTGCCGCAACACGTGACAGGCACTGGGCAAGACGCGGGTTCCCACCAAGCGCAGCCATGCGCACCGAAAACGGGTCAACCCCGCTCACTGCGGCCAGTTCGTCGATGAAGCATTCGGTAAAAAATGCCGTCAGGCTATGCGCCCGCCCGCGCCAGTCGCCCGTGGGCACGCCGACATTTGCCGGGTGATGATCGATCGCCAAATTGGGAATAGCATAAGGCGGCACTGCACCTGCGACGGCGGCTGGCATGCTTTTGCCATAAGCGCCACGCATGGCAGCATCGGCATGGTCTCCATCCCACACGCGTGCCTCCAGTTCGGCCTGCGTCGCGGGTATGGCGATTTTCGCAAGCCAGCCGTCAATCTGTCCCGCGCGCCCTACTCTGCCCGTCATTCTTGCCGCCGCTGCCGGGCGGAACCGGTCTTGCCGCATGTCTTCGGCGCGGCTCCAGACGAGCTGGACCGGACGCTTCAACCGTTCGGCGAGCACAGCAACCTGCGCTGCGATCTCGACTTCGAACCGCCGACCGAAAGATCCGCCGATCATCATCGGATGCACGGTGATCATGTCTTCTGACATGCCGATCGCCTTTGCCGCTGCCTTGGCGGCCAGGCCCGGCACTTGCGTGCCGATCCACAATTGCATGCGCCCGCCCTCGATATGCGCGGTCGCCGCCATCGGCTCGATCGCGGCATGGGCAGCAAGCCCGATGCGATATTCAGCCGTCACGACCGTTGCCCCGCGGAAGGCCGCGCCGACATCACCGACACTGGCGATGCGCGTGCCTTCGTCGAACGCGACGTCGAGCGCTTTGTCGATGCTTCGGTTGCTCGCAAGAGCGCTGCTGGTGACAAATTTCGGGCGCATCGCCTCGACCGCGCGGTTCGCGGCCCACCAATTTGTCGCGACAGCAGCGACCCAGCGCTCGGTTTCGATCACGGACAAAACACCCGTGATCTTGTTTGCAGCAACTTTATCCACTGACTTCAATCGCGTGTCACCCAAGGGCCCCTGCGCGATCGCGGCATAGACCATATCGGGCAGCCGGACATCGGCAGCATAGTTCATCGAACCGTCGACTTTTGCAGGCAGGTCGAGACGCGGAACCGAATGCCCCGTCAGCCGGTTGTCGCGATCCACACGCCACGCGACCTTAGCGGGCACGTCCAGAATGGCGGCTTCAGCCGCAACATCGCCAAAGCGCATCCGGTCGTTGCCGCGCACGATGAAGCCTGCCGCCGTGTCGCAGGCCTGCCAGTCGGCATCCCACCGCCGTGCCGCCGCGACGCAAAGTAGCGCCCGCGCCGCAGCACCGGCATCACGCAGCATTGCCTCATAATTGCGGATGGATGTCGATCCGCCCGTCACCATCGCAGCGCTTTGCGCGTTTCCGAACCATTCTTTGGCCAGCAGCTGATTTGCATAAATCGGGTTGAGCGGCGCCGCCTCGACAGCGACCGTGCGCCAGTCCGCGCCCAGTTCATCCGCAACGATTTGGGGCAGCGTCGTAAACACGCCCTGACCCATTTCGACTTGCGGCACCACTACGGTCACGTGCCCGTCGATACCGATCTTCACAAAGCTGTTGAAAACATGCTCGCCCGGCGCGGCGACTAGATTGTCGGGATAAATGCGTGGCCATGCCGCCCAGGCAATGACCAGGCCGATGCCCGCGCCGCCGCCGACCAGCAAATTGCGTCTTGTAATACCGCCATTTCGCTCGTCCGACATTCGCCGCGTGATAAGCGGCCATCGCCAAAGACGCCAGCACCCAAAAGTCGAAGCCGGACCCGCGCCATCAAGCGCGAACCCGGCCTCTAATCCTCGTTAAGCGACCCGAGGATATCTGGTTAGCGGCAGTTGTTGCCGCCGCGATCGATTGCCCGACCGGCGAGCGCACCTGCGCCTGCCCCGAGGATGAGTCCCGTCGTGCTCGGCTCGTTATAGCGACCACCGCGACCGATCTCGCGGCCAAGCAGGCCACCGGCAACGGCACCGAGGATTGTGCCGGTTGTTCCGCTGCTGCGGCGGCACTGGCGGTAATCGCGGCGATACTGGTTCCGGTCGTTATAATAAACTTTGCGGCGATAATCGCGCTCATAGCGGCGATCGTCATAGCGACGGTCGTCATAGCGGCGATCGTCATACTGGCGATCATAGCCTGCCCGATAATAGTCGCCGCGTTCGTAGCGGTCGTCGGCGAGCGCAGACGTTGCGGAAAGGCCGGTCAGCGCGACGCTGGCGAGGGCAATCGTGCGAAATATATTCTTCAACATCGAACATCTCCTTGCTGGCGATCATGGCTGACCCGATTTCGATTTGGCGGCTCTATCGCGATTCGCGTGGCGCGATGCTGAACATCATCGTTAGGGAATGTTCAGGTTGGATTGTGGCGCTAAAGGCTGCGCCATGCGTCGTCCTTTCATATTCATTCTGCCGGTACTGCTCGGCCAGTGTGTCGACGGGTCGATGCCCGCCTTGATGACGCCAATCACGGGCCAGCGGATCGAAATTGCCAGCCGACCCATACTGCTCGACACGTCGGATCCGGCGCGCCGCCGCATCGGAAAGTTGACGCAAGTCGGCGCGTGGCATCTGACGAGCACTGCGCGCGGTTTTGGCGGCCTGTCGGCGCTGGATATCG
>JBGSMP010000003.1:0-5567 GCA_041740105.1 Sphingomonadaceae bacterium | reverse complement strand
ACGGTACGCGTCGCGCGCGGTCGGCTCGGGCTGGCCACACGAACGACGCCGCATGCGCTTCGCCACAGTTTTGCGACGCACTTGCTCGCACGCGGGGCCGATTTGCGCAGTCTTCAGGAACTGCTCGGCCACGCCAGCCTGTCATCGACGCAGGTTTACACCTCGGTCGATGCCGCGCATTTGCTGGATGTTTACCGCAATGCGCACCCCCACGGTTAGCGAAATGGCGGCTCGTTGAACGCCCGCAGTTTGCGTGAATGCAGCTTATCGCCCTCGCGCCGCAACTCGTTACAGGCCTCGATCCCGATCCGCATGTGCTCGTTGATCGCGCGCTCGTAAAAGCGGTTGGCCTGCCCCGGCAGCTTGAGTTCGCCGTGCAAGGGCTTGTCGGAAACGCAAAGCAGGGTGCCGTAGGGAACGCGGAACCGATACCCCTGTGCGGCAATCGTTGCACTTTCCATGTCGATGCCGACTGCGCGCGATTGTGAAAAGCGCAGGGCGGATTTGGAGAACATCAGTTCCCAATTGCGGTCATCGGTCGTAACGATCGTGCCGGTGCGCAGACGGCGTTTCAGCACTTCACCGGTTTCGCCCGAAACGGTTTCTGCCGCACGCGCCAACGCCTGCTGCACCTCGGCAATTGCCGGCACGGGAATTTCGGGCGGCAACACATCGTCGAGGACATGGTCGTCACGGAGATAGGCGTGGGCAAGGACATAATCGCCGATCCGCTGGCTTGGCCGCAAACCGCCGCAATGCCCGATCATCAGCCAGGCTTCGGGCCGCATGACCGCCATGTGATCGGTGATCGTCTTTGCGTTCGACGGGCCAACGCCGATGTTGACCAGCGTGATCCCGCTACCGTCCTTTGCGCATAAATGCCATGCCGGCATCTGGTGCCGCCGCCATGCACTGTCGGTGATCGCCGCTTCGGGGTCCTGCGTGTTGCGATCCACGACAACGCCGCCGGCGCCCGAGAGATGCGTATAGTTGGTGTCGCCTTTCAGCTGCTCGATCGCCCAGCGCGCGAATTCGTCGACGTAGCGATGGTAATTGGTGAAGAGGACATATTTCTGCACATCTTCGGGCGGCGTGCCCGTGTAATGCCGCAACCGCGCAAGCGAGAAATCGGTGCGCAGGCCGTCGAACAAAGCAAGCGGTCGCGGCCCGCCTTCACCCACATCGAAAATGCCATCGGCGATTTCGTCGCCGATATGCGCGAGTTCGGTCGTCGGAAACCAGCGCGCAAGTTCGGTCGCGCTGATATCGTCGAGGTCCATGTCGGCATCGAGCACATAGGGAAACGGGATTTCCTGCCGCCCCGCACCGACTTCGACCGTGACGTCATAATCGGCGATCAGCAGATCGAGCTGTTCGGTCAGATAGTCGGCAAATAGCCGCGGCTTGGTCACGCTGGTCACATAATGACCGGCCTGCGTCAGCCGCCCGAATGAACGCAGCGGAATGGGGCCATTTTCCTCGCCCGAATAATGCACGCGAATTTCGGGATAGGCAAAGCTGCCATCGCTGCGCGCCGCGCTGTCGGGGCGGGTGCCGTTCAGGACATAGGCCTGGATTGCGTCGCGCAGCCGCGTCGTGGCTGCGATGAAAAGCGTGTCGAGTTGATCGACCAGTGAACGTCCGGTTTGCGTTGTCATGCCAACGGGTTACGCAATGATCGTGACACGGGCAAGGCGGGCGGGTTTACTTGACCAATGTCAGCCGCGTACGGTTGCGTTTCAGCCATTCGCTTTTGCTGTCGTCGAGGAAATCGACTTCCTTGAGCGTTTCGAGCGCATTGCCGTTGCGCACGGTCGTTGTTCTCAGCATCGCGGGGCGATTGTCGTCTTCGCTCTTGGTCTCTTCCACCAGGGTCCAATGAGTCGCATCCTTCGCCGCGCCATCGAGGCGGACAGCGTAAGACGTGAGTTCAGCGCTGCGGCCCTTCCGGAACGTGGCCGTCGTGACCGCATCTTTTGCTGCGTCGAACAGTTCGACGGTCGTTATCCGGACGATGCCGACCTTCGGCCCGTCATCGAAATCGGACTTGCGGATCGTGGTCGCGCCATCGCCCTGATCCTCGATCACCGTTTTCACCGGAATACCGAACCATTTGTCGGCGCTGTAATCGAGATACTCGAGAGACCCCGTCCACGAACCCGCCAGCGAGGCACGCGCAGCGGCAATGTCAACAGCTGCCGTCGAACCCGTTGCCGCACCGATCAGCAGTGCCAACGCAAAGCTCATAGGTGGTCGAGCATATAGTCGGCTGCACTCACGCGGAATTCGCCGCCTTCTTCGACGTTCAGCTGCTCGACCGTGCCGTCGTTCACCACCATCGAGAATCGCTGGCCGCGCGTGCCCATGCCGAACTTGCTGCCGTCCATTGTCAGCCCCAATGACGTCACAAACTCTGCATTCCCGTCCGCCAGCATTGTGACGGCCGATGCGCCGCCTGCCTTGCCCCACGCGCCCATGACGAACGCGTCGTTAACCGCTGTGCAGGCGATCTCGTCAATGCCTTTTGCATGAAGCTCTTCGGCTTTTTCGACAAAGCCGGGCAGATGTTTGGCCGAGCATGTTGGCGTGAAAGCACCGGGCACCGAGAACAGCGCAACCTTGCGACCTGCGAAAAATGCCTCGGTCGACACAGGCGCAGGGCCAGCTTCGGTTACTTTGGTCAGCATGCCGGCTGGGATTTTGTCGCCAACTGAAATCGTCATCGAAGGTCTCCTTTGAGTCGCGGTCGGGGCCCGTTTCGCGCCTCGGTTCGTCGCATGCAAGAGTTGTTAATCATTTTCGTCAAGAATTCGGCAATCGCCCGGCGTCAGCTTGTGGCCGTCACCAGCGGGGAAAAATGTCATGATCAGAACGCTTGTTATTGCTCTTGTTGCATCGGCAATCATTGCCGCACCGGCGCAAGCCGCATGTTGGAAAGCCGATCAGGTCGATGCGGCAAAAGTTCGCGATTTTGAAACCATGTTGATGGTGTCTGCGCTCCGCTGCCGCGCGCATGGTAATATGCTGGCGCGCTACAACAAGTTTGTCGTGCACGCCCGCCCGGCATTGACGCAGGTGAACGACACGCTGCGCGCCCATTTCGCCGAAGCCGTAGGGCCGCGCCGTGCGCTCAATGCCTATGACGGCTATGTCACACGGGTTGCCAATCGCTACGGCGCCGGCGCCGACGGCCTCAGTTGCGACGATCTCAGCTCGATCACGGATGCCGCTGTCGCCGAACGGCCGAGCTTTCGTGCGCTTGCTGCGCTCGCCGATCGGGCAGGGGTCAAGCCCTTGCTGGAGGGCGGTCGTTGCCCCGTTGTGACCGCACGTCGGTAAACATATAAAGACATCTTTATATTTGCTTTTCAGCTTCGGCAGCGGTAGGGCGCGGGCAATTCCAATCTGATCCGGAGATTCCCGTGGCCACCGCTGCTGTGCTGAACAACGCTGATTACGTCATTGCCGACATCGATCTTGCAGGCTTCGGCCGTCGCGAGATCGATATTGCCGAAACCGAAATGCCCGGCCTGATGGCGCTGCGCAAAGAGTTCGGTGCGTCGCAGCCATTGAAAGGCGCGCGCATCGTCGGGTCGTTGCACATGACGATCCAGACGGCGGTGCTGATTGAAACGCTGACCGCGCTTGGTGCGGATGTCCGCTGGGCCACGTGCAACATCTTCTCGACACAGGATCATGCGGCCGCTGCCATTGCGGCCACGGGTGTTCCCGTCTTCGCTGTAAAGGGCGAGAGCCTTGCCGATTACTGGAACTATGTCGGCGATATCTTCAGCTGGGACGGCGCCATCCCCGGCCAGACCGCCAACATCATCCTCGATGACGGTGGCGATGCCACGATGTTCGCGCTGTGGGGTGCCAAGCTCGAAGCCGGGCACACCATGCCTGAGCCCGAGAACGAAGAAGAAGTCGAAATGCAGCGCGCACTGAAGGCGTTCGTCGCGAAAAAGCCGGGCTATTTGACGGATACCGTGGCCGCGCTGAAGGGCGTTTCGGAAGAAACGACGACCGGCGTTCACCGCCTTTATGAAATCGCCAAGAAGGGCGAACTGCCGTTCCCCGCAATCAATGTGAACGACAGCGTGACCAAGTCGAAATTCGACAATCTTTATGGCTGCAAGGAATCGCTCGTCGACGCGATCCGTCGCGCGACCGACGTTATGCTCGCGGGCAAGGTTGCTTGCGTTGCGGGCTTCGGCGATGTCGGCAAGGGTTCGGCGCAGTCGCTGCGCAATGGCGGCGCGCGAGTCATGGTCACCGAAGTCGATCCGATCTGTGCGCTGCAGGCGGCGATGGAGGGCTTCGAAGTCGTCACGATGGAAGAAGCGGTTACCCGCGCCGATATTTTCTGCACGGCGACGGGCAATGCCGACGTCATCACCGCCGACCATATGAAAGCGATGCGTCCGAACTCGATCGTCTGCAACATCGGTCACTTTGACTCGGAGATCCAGATTGCTGCGCTGTCCAACTACAAGTGGACCGAAGTGAAGCCCGGCACCGACCTCGTCGAGTTCCCCGATGGCAAGCAGATCATCATTCTGGCCAAAGGGCGTCTCGTGAACCTCGGCTGCGCGACCGGCCACCCGTCGTTCGTCATGTCGGCCAGCTTCACCAATCAGGTGCTCGCGCAGATCGAACTGTGGACCAAGAGCGAAAACTATAAGAACGAAGTCTACGTTCTCCCCAAGCATCTCGACGAAAAAGTTGCGATGCTCCATCTCGAAAAGCTCGGCGTGAAGCTGACGGTGCTCAGCGAAAAGCAGGCGGGTTACATCGGCGTGCCGACCAGCGGTCCGTTCAAGCCCGATCATTACCGTTACTGATTCTAAATACCGCCACCCCCTCCGCGCAATCATGGAGGGGGTGGTATCCTGCCCCTTTCAATGCGCCCCCTAATCCCTCTAAAGCAGCCGCGATGACCGGCTGTCCTTACGCATGATTACACTGACCACGACACAAGCCACAATCGCAGGCGTCATCCTCGCGATCTGGCTGTGCGCGGCAGCGTGGGCTGTCGTTACCGGGCTGCAGATGCGCAGGCGCGCCGAATATGCAACGGAACAAGCCGACCGATTGGCCGCGCTGCTTGACTCGGCACCCGCTCTGCCGCTGGTGGTTCGCGCGGACGGTCGCGTAGAGGCGCAGACAAGGCTTGCGGATTGGCTCGGCCTGCCGCGCGTACCGACTTTCCTTACCGATTTTGCTGGTAAGGATGCAGGGCTGACCGAAACCGACGCGGCAACGCTGGTTGCCGAAGTTGCGGCTGCACAGCGCACGGGCAAAGCGTTCAGTCTTTCCATGCGCTCTGTGGGGTCAAACCGGACATTGCTTTTGCGCGGCAGTCCGGCGACATCGGCGCTCGGTGCGCGTGGGGCGGTGGTCGTGTGGATATTCGACGCGACCGATAGCCAAGTGGAAATCGGACGCCTCGGCGGTGAGGTTGCGCGGCTCGGGCGTGCATTTGCCGCGCTATCGCAACTGATCGAGGCAGCACCGATTCCCATGTGGCACCGTGGTCCCGATTTGCTGCTGACACTTGTCAATCG
>JBGSMP010000324.1:0-7312 GCA_041740105.1 Sphingomonadaceae bacterium | reverse complement strand
TGGATCGGCGGCCAGCGCCGTGCCAGTCGCAAACATGCGGCCAAGCGATGCCCCGGTGCCGGTCTCACTGTCAGACAGTCCCGTCTCCGCTATGGTCATCCACGTCGCGACCGTTTCGGCCTTGCCGTAAACCGACGCCGCCAGGCGCGCGTCCGATGTCCGCCAAGTGTCGGTGGCGCGCAGTGTCGCGCTGATGTCCACGCCGTCGAAGCGCGTGCGGTTGCGGTAACGGAAATCGGGGGCGCTGGTGATCGACACTTCGGCCAGGCGAAGGGTGCGACGGGCATAGCCTACCGTCTGCGCATTGGCGATATTGTCGCCGGTTACGGCCAGCGACGCGCGATACGCGCGAAGTCCCGAAGCGCCGATGTTGAGCAGGTCGCTCATTTTGCGAGCTGCTTTTCGAGCAATTTGGCAATGCCGAACTGACCGGCCATGCTGTCGGCAAGGCGCGCGTCCGACATATCACGAAACTGGTTTGCCGCGTCGGACCCGAACAGGTCGTCGCCAAGTGCGGGAGAGCGCATCGCGGAAATCATCTGGCGCAGAAAGATCGCTTCGAACCGCTGTGCCGTTTCCTTGATTGCCAGAGACGGCGCAGGTGCTGCTACGGCTGGCGTTGCTGAAATGATCATAACACAATCAACTCCGCTTTCATGGCCCCCGCCTGTTTCAGCGCCTGCAAAATCTCGGCAAGGTCGCCCGGCGAAGCGCCGATACGATTTATTGCCGCCACAATATCCGATAACGACGCGCCGGGGCTGAGCTTAAACATGGGGTTGCGCGCTTCCTCGATCTTGATGTCGCTGTTCGGCTCGACCGCCGTTTCACCTCGCGAGAACGGGGCGGGTTGCGAAATGCGCGGATTCTCATCGACGCGTACGGTCAGCTTGCCGTGACTGACCGCCGCTGGCGAAATACGCACAGCCCCGTTGATCACCACGGTACCGGTCCGCGCGTTGACGATTACACGCGCAGGGGCATCGGCTGGATTGACGTCGATGTTTTCAATCAGTGACATCAGCATCGAACGGCTTTCGGCGCCCGGTCGTGCCTCGATGGCGACCGACACAGCGTCGATCGCGCGCGCCTTGCCGTCGCCCATCAACCGGTTGACTGCGGCTGCAACGCGTTGTGCTGTGGTCAGGTCCGCGTCGGAGAGGTTGAATGTCACGACCGGGCTGTCGGCAAATCCCGATGCCACGGCCCGTTCAATCGTCGCGCCGCCTGGAATGCGCCCGGCGCTGGGCACGTTCACCGTCAATTTCGATCCATCGGCAGCATCGACACCGAGGCCGCCGACTGCCAAATTGCCCTGCGCCATGGCATAAATCTGCCCGTCGGCACCGCGCAGAGGCACCATGACGAGCGTGCCCCCACGCAAGGACTTCGCTTTCCCCAAAGCCGACACCGTAATGTCGAGCCGCTGGCCGGGTTTCGCAAACGGCGGTAATTCGGCGGTTATGATGACGGCGGCCGCATTCTTCAGGCTCGGGTTGATGCCGGGCGGTAGCGTCAGGCCGAACCGGCTGACCACGCCTTTCACGCCTTGCGTCGAATAATCCAGGCTGTCGTCGCCGGTTCCCGCAAGGCCGACCACGACGCCATACCCCGTCAATTGGTTGACCCGCAGCCCTTGAAACGTCCCGAGATCCTTGATCCGGTCGGCAGCCGCGGGCGCAGTGGCAATGAGAGCGATAAGAATAAGCAACCAGCGCATCAGAACGGACTCACGCGGCTGAAAAAGCGTTGCAGCCAGCCCTGACGACTGGCGCGGGCCATTTCGCCCTTGCCCGTGTAAGTGATCTTGGCATCCGCGATCCGCGTCGACAGCACGCGGTTGTCGCTCCCGATATCGGCTTCACGGACGATGCCCGAAACCTGGACATATTCGTCACCGCGATTGAGCGTCACGAGCTTTTGTCCGCGCACGAGCATCGTGCCGTTGGGATAGACTGCCGCAATCGTCACCGTGATTTCACCCGACACCGCATTTGATTGCGCGCTCTGGCCCTGCCCCTTGAAGGCGTTGGTGCCTGATGCGCCGATGTCGCTCGGCTTGAAAAAGTTTAGCAAACCCGTCGTCGGCGGTGTCAGGCCGATCGAGCCATTGCGGTCCGTCGTCTGCGATGTCGATTTGGTTGCCGCAGTTCGTTCCACCAGCGATATTGTCAGCACGTCCCCCACCATCGACGCACGTGCCCCGCTGGTCAGCGGGGCATAGCCCGTCGTCGCCTGAAAGATCGCACCATTGGCGCGCCATTCGACAGTCGTCTGTGCCAACGTCGGCGCATAATCGGGCTTGGGCGCTTTGCCTGCGGTCAGCAAGCACAGAGCCGCCGTGCCCACGAGTTTAAAGCTGCTGGTTGACATATTTCAGCATTTCATCGGTTGCAGAGATCATTTTCGAATTTACTTCATAAGCGCGCTGCGTCTCGATCATGTCGACCAGCTCTTCGACGACATTGACGTTCGACGCTTCGAGCGCACCCGATCGCAAAGCGCCGCGCCCTTCGCTGCCCGGTGCGCCGACTTGCGGCGTTCCGCTTGCGCCGGTTTCGATGAGCAGATTGTCGCCGATATTCTCAAGGCCTGCGGCATTCACAAAGCGCGCCGTCTCGACCTTGCCGAGTTCGGTGCTTGTCCCTGCCACACTTGCGGACACGGTGCCGTCGGCGGCAATGCTGATCGACTGCGCACCGTCGGGAATCTGTATTTCGGGCTGAACCGGCATGCCTGTGCCCGTGACCAGCTTACCGTCCGCCGACAGGCTGAAATCGCCGGCCCGCGTGTAGGCTGTGCGCCCGTCGGGCGTCAGCACCTGGAAATAGCCATTGCCTTCGATTGCGAGATCGAGCGCATTGCTCGTCGTCGTAAACGAGCCCTGCGTGTCGATGCGCGCCGTCCCCGTCATCTGAACGCCCGAACCCAGCGAGAGGCCAACTGCATATTTGTTGGCTTCGGACGATGGCGCGCCGGGACTGGTGATATTCTGGTAGGCAAGCGTTTCGAACGTCGCGCGGTCGCGCTTGAACCCTGTGGTGTTCACGTTGGCGAGATTATTTGCGATCACGCGCATTCGCTGGTTCTGGGCGTCGAGCCCCGTGCGCGCCACATGAAGAGCGGAATTTGCCATCTATCGGATCCTTTAACTTGGCAGCCGCATGAGGCTGGCGGTTTCGGTGTCGAGGTCGCGCGCTGTTGTCAGCAATTTGATCTGCGTTTCCCAGCTACGCGCGGCTTCGATCATGTCGACAAGCGCTGTCGTCGCGTTGACGTTCGATCCTTCGAGCACACCCGCCGTCACAGTGGCTGTCGGATCATCGGGCAGCGCGCCGCCGCCCCGAACGCGAAAAAGACCGTCGATATGTTTCACGACGTCCGAACCCGTCGGGCTTGTCAGCTTCAGGCGGTCAATTTTCTGCGCGGCACCGGAATCGCCACCGGGCGGCGTGATCCAGATCGTGCCATTGTCATCGACCCGGATTTGGTCGGCAGGTGGAATCGTGATCGGACCGCCTTCCCCCAGCACCGGATGCCCGTCGCCCGTCGTCAGCAAGCCGGATGCCGACACCATCAGGTCGCCGCGCCGCGTATAGGCTTCGTCGCCATTTTCGGCCTGCACCGTCAGCAACACGTTGCCATTCATTGCAACGTCGAGCGGCTTGCCGGTTGCCAGGGTCGCAGCCCCCCTCATGTCGGCCGCAACGACTTCTTCGGACGCATAGACGCGGTCGGGCAAGCCGGGACCGGTCAGCCACAGCGGACGAACGCTTGCCATTTCCGCGCGAAACCCCGTCGTGGACGCGTTGGCCAGATTGTTCGCCGTCACTGTCTGGCGCGCCATCGCCGCTTTCAACGCCGAAAGACTGGTGTGGATCAAGCGGTCCATCTTATGTACGCAGGTTGATGATTGTTTGCGTCATGGCACTGGCAGTTTCGATGGCCTTAGCATTGGCCTGGAAATTCCGCTGTGCGCCGATCAGTGCGACCAGTTCTTCAGTGATGTCGACATTGGCGCGTTCGATCGCGCCCGAACGGATCGTGCCTAGCGGGCCGTTACTCGCCGCGTTGATCGCCGGCGGGCCGCTATCCCCGGTCGATTGCCAGTGCGCATCGCCAATGGGTCGAAGCCCTTCCTGCGCCGTAAAGCTCGCCATCGCGACTTTGCCGAGCAACTCGTTCGACCCGTCGCCATAGGTTGCCGTGACAAGGCCATCGGTGCCGATCGAGATGTTTGAAAGGCTGACCGTGGGATCGCCTGGCTTCGTGCTGGGCAGCACAAGATCGGTCATGTCGGCAAGCGCAGTGGAGGTCACTGTGCCAGCGGCATCGATCGGTAGCAGTTGCAGTGTCGCACCGATTGTATCAACCACGCGCCGGTTCACGTCGACTTGAAACGCGCCATTACGCGTGTAGCTGACTTCGCTTCGTGGCGCATCGCCGCGCACGACAAACATACCTTCGCCCGCAATCGCGAGGTCGAGCGTCTTGTCGGTCGCCTCGAGCGTGCCTTGCGTGAACTGCTGCGTAATGCCGTTCAGGCGCGTTCCCTGCCCGGCGATCATTTTCGTTGTCTGCGTGGGTGCCGAGGCGAAAAGGTCGCCAAAGATGGCCCGGCTCTTCTTGAAACCTGCTGACCCGACGTTTGCGACATTGTTCGAAATCGTGGCAAGGTCGGTCTGCGCGGCCTTGAGGCCCGAAAGTGACGTATAGAATGACATGGGTCTTCTCCTGTTAACCGAGCCGGATGACGGCTTCGGGCGCGATAAGGCCGTTGGGGGTGACAAGGCGGGCTGCGCTGCCACCCGCCGGTGACTGTACGGCGGTTACCGGGGTCCAGACGCTGGTCGTGGTGGGCACAGTGCCGCCATCGGAATTTCGCGCGGACACCCGAACACGAAGCTGGCCCGCAGCGGTCGCATGTTCGCCGATGCCGTCCCACTTGAAGGTAACCGGACCGGCGCCGACGTTCGTGTTCGTCTGGCCACCGACGATCAAGCCGTTGCTGTCGAAAAAGTCGATCGTCACGACGTCGGCCGTGCTGTCGAGATTGACTTGGCCGCCATAATTGCCGCTCATGTCGCGGTTGACAAAGTCACCGGCGACCAGTGCGTCGCGGCCGATCCAGCTTGCTGCATCACCGATACGGCTGCCTTCCAGCTTGGCCGAGATGACTTTGAGCGACGCATTGATTTCGGCAATCCCTGCCGTGCTCGAAAATTGCGAAAGTTGGGTCACCATAGCCTGATTATCCATGGGGTTGAGGGGGTCTTGCGCGTTAAGCTGAGTCGTCATCAGCTTCAGGAAATCGGCCTGCCCGAGCGTTCCTTTTCCGGTCGCTTTCGTCGTCGCGTTCAGCGCCGCGATCCCGCTTGTATCGATGTTCATCGTCCGATCCTTATCGTGTCCAGAATGAGTGATTTTGCTGTTTCGAGAACCTGCACATTGTTTTGATATTGCCGCGCAGCTTCGATCATCTCGACCATTTCGGCATTGCTATCGACGCCGGCTTCCCAGACATCGCCGTTGGCGTCGGCAAGCGGATGATTGGGCTCGTGCCGCTTTACCGGCGGTGTGTCGGACGCGATGACGCGATCGACTTGCACAGTTGCGATGCCGGCCTCGCTGCCGATGGCGCGGAATATCGGTTTCAATGCACGGAAGGCGTCCTTCTCGCTTCCCGAAATCGAACCGGCATTCGCCAGGTTCGATGCCGTCGTGTTCAACCGCACGAGCTGCGCCGACATGGCGCGTCCGGCGATGTCGAAAACGTTCATGCTCATGATTATTCGCCCTTCAGCGCGCGGGTGATCGTCGCGACACGGCTTTCGAGAAACGCCAGCGTCGTACGATACTGCACGGCATTTTCGGCAAAAGCGGTCTGCTCGGTCGGCAGCTCGACGGTATTGCCGTCAAGCGACGGCTGGACCGGCACACGGTAACGCACGGCATCTGCCTCTCCGCGCAGCGCGGCGGCAAAATCGATGTCGCGCGCTTTGTAATTCGGTGTCGCGGCATTCGCGATGTTCGACGCGAGCATCGACAAGCGCTGCGACCGGATCGCGAGCGCTTGGCCATGAATACCGAAAATCGCGTCAGACATTTGTCAGGCCCTCTAAAGTTTTGCAGCAACCAGCCGTTATCAATGGCGCGGATGCGTGTTCAGGAACCCACTTCCGCAAATGCCGTGCCAGTCGCGCTTTTCCCGGCTTTGCGGGGTTTTTTGGCATCTACGCCGACGACGACCGGCAGGATGTTGCCGCTTACCGGCACGTTTTTGCCGCTTTGTGCATGCTGGCACGGATCGTGCAGCCCTTGAGCCAAACAGGCTGGAGCAATCGAGAATGACAATTTTCCGACGCAGCATGATCGCTGCATTAATTCTTCCGGCGGCAGCAAATGCCAGCGGCTTTCAGAATCTTGATGCAGTCGATGAAACCGCACAAAGCGTCGCGGGCGGCGAGATCCGGCGTGTCGATCGCCGGTTAAAACTGGCAGCCTGTCCCGATGCTTTGGTGGCAGCTCCTCCGTCGCAAGGCACCGTCATCGTCCGTTGCCCCGCACTCGGGTGGCGCATACGGATATTGACCGAATCCGATAAGGCGACGGCGGCCAATACGCCGATCATTATCAAGCGGGGTGATCCGGTCAGTGTCAATTTCGTGGCGCCCGGATTTTCTGTCACGACAAATGGTATTGCCGAAAGCGAAGCACGCATCGGCGAGCGCGTCCGTGTTCGCGTCGAGCAAAAGGCGAATCCCGTGATGGGTGAAGTCATCGACGCCGGAAGCGTGCGCGTCGGCTCGCTAAACTAATCCATGATGCGGCCGTTAACGGGTGCAGAGGAGTCATTGATATGCTGACGCCAATTGTAAATTCCGGACTGTCAAAGGTCGATCCACACCGTGTTGCCTCGTCGATGCCGTCGCGTGTTGACGGGCGCGACAGCAAGCCGGTTGAACGGGGCGATACCCCCGCTGCGCGTTTGGCCAAGCTTGGTCCGCCGATCGACCTGACCCGGGTGAACGAAATCCGTGCGGCCATCGCCAATGGCAGCTATACCGTGGAGGCCGACCGACTGGCAGCAGCAATGCTGGCGCTGGACCTGCCCGACGGTGCAGAATGAGCGAGACGGCACTTGATGCACTGGCGCAGGCACAGACGGCACTCGACCTGGCACTCGACGGGTTGGATACCCGCCAGATCGAACAGTCCAGCGAACGGTTTCGGGCGGCAATTTTCGACGTTCGTGCGGTCGGCGCTTGGCGGGCCCAGCCCGAGCTTGCCCGCAAAGCCGCCGACATGCTGG